>NZ_LR594673.1:300000-553014 GCF_901827185.1 Variovorax sp. PBL-E5
TGGCAGGGAAAGGCGCTGTGAAATCAGCTCGCGCAGATTGGTGTCGTCGCGCGGTTCGTCATCGCGAAAGAGTGCATCGAAGTCCTTGCGGCGAAGAAAGAGCTTGCTGAGCAGCGCGAAGCGGCCATCCACATCGACCCAGCGCTCGATGCAGACGATGGAGCACGCGGCACCGAAGAACTGCGCCACGCCGTCGGCGGCCGTGCCAACGTGCCAGTCGATCAGATGCCAGTACAGCGGAAGATTGCGATCCTTGGCGTCGCGAAAACGCAGATAGCGGGTGTCGATCGACGCGCCGAGGCCGCGCACGAAGCTGCCGCGCCCATGCTCTCGCGTGATCGCACCGCGCTGTGCAAGCACCTGCATCGCACGCTGGACCGTGCCAAGACTGATGTCGTATTTCGAAGCGAGCACCCTCTCCGAGGGAAGGCGGTCGCCGCTCTTGAGCCTTCCGGCGGCGATGTCCGAAATGATGATATCTACGATGGCGCGGGCTTTGGAGATGACGGGAGGAGAATCTGCCATGTCGGAATCGAAGGATGGCCCCGACTATAAGACCCTCGCCACCACGCCGGCCTGGCTCGTGTCGGTCAGTGAATCGGTTCGAGCCTGGTTCGGGCTTCGTCCCAGACGTTCGGGTTCACCAGGTGCGCAGGCCGCCTTGCAGAAAGCGCATCGAGCACTTGCCGCACAGCCGAATGCGCGAGCTGATACAGCGCGTCGCCGGAGAGTCCTGCGATGTGCGGCGACAGCAGAAGATTCGGCAAGGCGAAAAGCGGCGTTGTCGAAGACAGCGGCTCGTCTTCATAGACGTCGAGTGCTGCGCCTGCGATCCATCCCTCCTGGAGCGCGCGCACGAGAGCCGCCTGCTGCACGACCTTGCCGCGCGAGGTATTGACGAGAAACGCACGCGCTTGCATCTGGCGCAGTTCGGCTTCGCCGATCATTCCGCGCGACTGCGCATTGAGCTCGCAATGAAGCGACACGACGTCGGATCGGCGGAGCAACTCGTGGAGATCGGGCAGCAGCGTGACGCCAAGATGTTCAGCAAGCTGCGGCGAGACATGCGGATCGTAGGCAATGACGTTCATGTCGAACGCCGCCCTGCACTTGCGTGCCATTTCCGATCCGATGAGTCCCAGCCCGACGATGCCCAGCGTTCGGCCGTGCAGATCCATGATGTCGAGCTGCGTTCGCCGTGGCCAGGCTTGCGGTTCGCGCACGGCGCGCGCGCATTCGAACAGCCGTCGCGCCAGCGCGAGCATTGCGCCCATCGCATGTTCGGAGACAGGGAGAGTTCCGAGCCCGGGATTGTTGACCACCGCCACGCCATGGCGCGTGCACGCATCGATGTCGATCGAGTCAGTCCCCCGGCCGGAGGACGCGACCACGACGAGACGAGACGCCTGGGCCAGCACGAGGTCATTGACCGGAAACGGGTATCGGACGATTGCACCCTGAGCGTTCATGAACGCCTCGGCGATCTCGGACGAACTCGGGTTGTCGAGCACTACGACGTCGACGTGTTCGCGCAGCAGGTCAAGCGCCGTGGAATGGTAGATCTCGCCGATCAGGGCGACAGTCTTGCGTCGGGTATCGATGTCTTTCCTGCGCTGCGTGGATGGGTCCATGGTGAATGCTCTTTGGTTGTGCCGATATCGGGCGGTCTCGATTTCGTGATGCAGGGGCTGTACATCCGCTGCCATCCGTACCTATACTATCTCAACTGCTACATAGCAGTGAAGCGCTTCGAAGTGAACACATGGAAGGAGACATCAATGGCCAGAGCCATCATCTTGAATCCCGACGACAACGTCGCGACGCTCGTGGACCCGGGCAGCGAAGGCGATGAGGTCGCACTGAGTGGGGAAGGCAAAGGAAGCGTCCGGCTTGTCGCACCAGTCGACTACGGACACAAGGTCGCCACGCGCGATATCGGCAAAGGCGATCCGATTCTCAAATACGGCATCGTCATCGGGCGCGCGACGCAGTCCATCCGGACGGGTCAGCACGTGCACCTGCACAACGTCGAGGCGCTGCGCGGCCGCGGCGACAAGGAGGCAGCATGAGTCGCAACACATTCTGGGGCTACGCACGGCCCGACGGCTCGGTGGGGATTCGCAACCTGATCGCGGTGATCTCGGTCATGGACAACTGCAATCCGGTGACACGTGCCGTTGCGCAGGCAGTGCAGGGCACCGTCTACCTTCCGGGTTCCTTTATCCGCGGGCAGCTCGGCAAGGATCGCGAGATCACGCTGCACGTCACGGCCGGACTTTGCCGCAATCCGAACATCGCAGGCGTCGTCGTGATCGGCCTCGAGCCGCGCACCACGACAGAACTGGTAGAGCTCCTCAAGCCCTCGGGCAAACCGGTCGTCTCGGTCGACATGCAACTCGCCGGCGGGACGATCCATTCGATCGCCGCGGGCACGCAGGCGGCGCTGCATCTGGCGCGCGAGGCATCGAAGCAGCGGCGCCAGGAGTTTCCGCTGTCGCGTCTTCACATCGGACTCGAATGCGGCGGCTCGGACACGACCTCGGGCCTGGCGTCGAATCCCGCGATCGGCGTGGTGGCCGACGCGATCATCATGGCAGGCGGCACCGCGACGATCACGGAAACGTCCGAGTTCTTCGGTGCCGAGGCCTTGTTTGCCGAACGCGCCGCGACGCCCGAGGTCAGGCAGAAGATCCTCGACACCATCCAAGGCCACGAGAAGGACATCATGGCGCTGGGCATCGACCTGCGCGGATCGAACCCGTCGCCCGACAACATACGTGGCGGCCTGACCACGATCGAAGAGAAGGCGCTCGGCGCCATCGCGAAATCGGGCAAATCCCAGGTCATCGACGTGCTGAACTACGGCCAGACGCCGACGCAGACCGGCCTGCATTTCATGGCCGGTCCGGCGCCGGCGGTCGAATCGATCACTGGGCTCGCATCGGGAGGATGCCAGTTGTGCCTGTTCTCGACCGGCGTCGGCAATCCGATCGGTCACCAGGTGACGACCGTCATCAAGGTCAGCGGCAATCGCAATACGCTCGCAGCCATGCCGGACAACATCGACTTCGATGTATCAGGCGTGCTGGAGCGCAACGAATCGATCAAGGACATCGGCACCCGCTTGCTCGACTACGCGATCTCGGTCGCGAATGGCGAGATGACGACTTCGGAACTGCTCGATACGCGTGAGTCAGCCATCAGTCGCTTCGGCATATCGATGTAGCCGGACTTTTTGCAATCCACACCAGGAAGTCGGTTCATGATCAATCGTCGCCACTCCATCGCCGCGCTCGGCGCGTTCTCCACGATCCTTACTCGCGCGGCGTTCGCGCAGGACGTCTTTCCTTCGCGGCCCGTCAGGCTCGTCGTGCCCTATCCGCCGGGCCAGGGGGCCGACATCTTCGGGCGCATCGTCGCCGAGAGCCTCTCGCGGAATTGGACCCACGGCGTGGTCGTCGACAACAAGGGCGGCGGCGGCGGTGTGCCGGGTGTGATGTCGGTCAAGCTTGCCCCGCCCGACGGCTACACGCTGCTGGTCGGCGGCAGCCAGGCCATGACCGTGAATCCGAACATCTATTCCAAGATGCCCTATGAGCCCTTGAAGGATTTCTCGGCGATCACAGGTCTTTACGTGGCACCGCTGATTCTGGTGGCCAATCCGGACAGCGGCATCTCGAGCCTGGGTGAGCTGGTCGCAGCCGCCAGGAAGTCGCCCGGCCAATTGAGCTACGCGTCCGCGGGCACCGGCACTTCGCAGCACATGACGGCCGAGCTCTTCTGCCATGTCGCCAACATCAACATGGTGCACGTGCCCTATCGCGGAAGCGGACCGGCGATGACGGATCTGCTCGGTGGCCAGATCAAGATCATGCTCGACGGCCTGGCTTCGTCGCTGCCACACGTCATCTCGGGCAAGATTCGTCCGCTGGCCGTCACGACACCCCAGCGCGTGCCGCAGTTGCCCGACGTGCCGACCATCGCCGAACTGGGCTATCCGGGTTTCTCGGGTATCGGCTGGGCAGGCCTCTTCATGCCGGCCGGTGCGCCGGCAAGTCTGGTCGAAAAGATCAGCGCCGATGTGCAGGCCGTGCTCAAGGCGCCCGAGATGCAGAAGCGCATCGTCGATCGCGGCGCCATCGCCGACCCGAGTTCACCGCGCGCAACCACCGATTTCGTGCGCAATGACACGGCCAAGTGGGCCGAGGTGGCGCGCGTCGCCAACATCCGGATGGATTGAGTCGGCGCGAGGGCTTTGCCGACCGATCTCGATATCAGAGGACTCGATGAACCCTGGATGCTTTAGCGAAGGCTATTTCGCCATGGCCGCGCTCGAGGAATTCGTCGCCTCGATCCTGCAGCGCAAGGACATGCCTTCCGACGATGCGCGCTGCGTCGCCGCTTCGCTGGTTCGAAGCGAAGCGCGTGGATGGAAGACGCACGGGCTCTCGCGCGTCAAGTCGTACGTCGACATGCTCGACGAAGGACTTTTCAACCCCGTGCCTGCCATGCATCACACGGTGCTGCGCGGCGGTGTGGTCTTCGATGCCGACGGCGCCATGGGCGCGGTAGCGGCGCGAGATATCCTGGGTGCGGCCCGCCATGCGCTGCGCGACAGCGCGAGCGTGCTGGTCGTTGCGCGCGACGTCGGCCACCTCGGCGCGCTCGGCGTCCACGTCCTTGCGGCGGCGGAGTCAGGCCTGTTCTGCATGGCCGGGCAACAGACGCCGAGGCTGCTTGCGCTCGAGGGTTTCGAGCGCCGCGCCATCGGCAACAACCCGCTGGCATTCGGTTGCCCGCTGCCCGACGCACCGCCGCTCGTTTTCGATATGGCATGCAGCAAGGCCGCGCGGGGACACATCCTGCTCGCTGCACGCGAAGGCCGGTCGATCCCACCGGGATGGGCTGTCGATGACGAGGGCGCTCCCACCACCGACGCGAGCCGGGCGCTGCACGGCGCCTTGCTGCCGGTCGGCGACGCGAAAGGCCTGGGCCTCGCAATGATGGTCCAGGTGCTCGCTGCATCGCTGTCGGCCACCGAAGCGTCGAACGCACGCGCCGCGCCGTCGTTGCGCGAGGGCGGCGGCACCAGCCGGGTCGGCGCGTTCTTCTGGTTCGTCGACCCGGATGCCTTCGGGAGCCGTGCTGCATTCGACGAGAGCATGTCGGACTGGACCGGCTACTTCATCGGGTCGAGTACGCGCGGCGCCGCGCGGCTGCCTGGGCAGCGCGGCGCCACGCTCGAAGAACAAGCGCGCAAACACGGCATCGCGCTGTCGGCACCCGTGCAGGACGACCTGACGGCGCTGGCGCAACGATTCGAGCTTCCTTTCGCGGCGCCGCGAAGGGCGTAAGACACCGGCCATCAAGACCCGTCGACCGGCCGCACCATCACGCCACGCGCTCGGACGAATCAGGGACGCACGCCGCCCCTCAGCTTGGGTCCGAGGCTCGTCTTCAGCCGCAACTGCGCGGCATCGATGAACCGGCACAGGTAGCCGCGGGTGTCCCGCGGATCGATGACGTCCTCCACACCGAAAGCCTCGGCGGTGCGCATCGGCGAGGACAGCGCGCGCAATTCGTTCTCGAGTTCGCGCTCCCTCATCTTCGGGTCGGCCGCCTCGGCGATCTCACGCCGGAATGCCGCCGCCACGCCGCCTTCGATCGGCAAGGAGCCCCACTCCGCGGATGGCCACGCGAGCTTGAGCCCGATGCCGTTCTTGTCGGTGGTGGCCATGCCCGCCATGCCATAGCACTTGCGGATGACGACGGTCACCATCGGCACGGTCGCCTGCAGGCTGACATAGACGCTGCGCATGCCTTCCCTCAGCGTGCCGGCCATCTCCGCGTCCTTGCCGACCATGAAGCCGGGGACATCGACGAGGAAGATGAGCGGAATGTGGAAGGTGTCGCAAAGCTCGATGAAATGGGTCTGCTTGCGTGCAGCTTTCATGTCCATGGCGCCGCCATAGACCATCGGATTGTTCGCGACGATGCCGACCACCTTGCCGTTGAGGCGCGCGAGCGAGGTGATGACCGCCTTGCCGAACGACGGCTGGATCTCGAACACGGAACCCGTGTCGACGATCAGTCCGATCAGCTTGCGCATGTTGTAGGGCTTGCGCCGATCCCTCGGCACGATGGACGCGAGCTCTTCCTCTCGCCGGCCGATCGGATCCGTGCCGGCGAGCATCGGCGGCAACTCCCAGACGTTGGACGGCATGTAGGAGAGATAGCGCCGGATCATCTCGAAGCACTGCGCTTCGTCGATGGCGACGTTGTCGACCAGTCCGGCCTGGTCGACGGCCGTCTTGGGCCCGCCCAGTTCTTCCTTGGTGATCTTCTGGCCAAGCGACCGCTCGACGACCGGCGGGCCGGCCGCAAAGATGTGGCTCGTGTTCTGCACCATGACCGACCAGTGCGACAGGATCGCGCGGCCGGCAGGGCCGCCTGCTGCGGTACCCAGAACGGCACTGACGACCGGCACGGTCCCCATCAATGCGACGGAGGTTTCGAACCCGTACACGCCGGGGAACACCGTATGGCCGCGCTTCTTCTGCGAGGTGACGCTGCCGCCGGCGCCGTCGATCAGGTTGACCAGCGGAATCCGGTATTGAAGCGCCA
Source organism: Variovorax sp. PBL-E5 (assembly GCF_901827185.1). Classification (NCBI taxonomy): domain Bacteria; kingdom Pseudomonadati; phylum Pseudomonadota; class Betaproteobacteria; order Burkholderiales; family Comamonadaceae; genus Variovorax; species Variovorax sp. PBL-E5. The sequence goes on from NZ_LR594673.1 coordinate 306,625, forward strand.
GTTCTTCGACGAAGCCGCCCTGCCCGCCCTTCTTCCGGTCACCGCTCCAGCTGGAGCCGCCGCGGATCGTGAAGTCCTCGCCGCCGACCGCGACCGAGCGACCATCGATCGCCGCCAGGCCCATCACATAGGGCGCGGGCGTCACGCCGGTGAGAACGCCTTGCTCGTAGTGGCCCTGGCCGGTCAGCTTGCCGACTTCCTGGAACGAATCCGCATCCGTCAGATTGCCGATCCGCTCCCGGACCGTCAGGCGCCCGGCTGCATGGTGACGCTCGACCGCGGCAGCGCCGCCCATCTGCGTGGCGTAGGCCGCGCGTTGCGCAAGTTCCTCAAGTTCCTGACTCCAATCCAGGGTGCCGGTGATTTCGTTCTGATGAGACATGTGATTTCCAAAAAGCTACGCCGCCATCACCGCGCAGTCGCGGATCAGGTTGTCGATTTCGTCGTCGTGAAGGTCCAGCCACTGCGCGAGCACTTGCCTGGTGTCCTCGCCGACGCGATGACCCGCGTGCCGGATATTCCCGGGCGTGTCACTCAGCTTCGGTACGACGTTGGCAACGGTGACATTGGCCCGAAGTTCGCTCGATGGCACCGAGGCGAGCATCTCGCGCGCGCGAAAGTGCGGGTCCGCGAAGACATCGGCGATGGTGAAGATGCGGGTTGCCGGCACGTCGGCCTCCACCAGCGCGGCTTCGACCTCCTCCAGCGCGTGGGCGCCGACCCAGGTCTGTATGTGCCGGTCCACTTCGGCGGCATCGAGGACACGCGCCTTGGCCGCCTTGTACATGCCCTCGGCTGCGAGTTCCGGTCGACCCATCGCATGGCACAGCCGCTTGAAGACCGAGTCGGCCATGGCGGTGATATGGATGTGCCGCCCCTCCTTCGAGGTGTAGAGATTGTTCGGCACCGAGCCGGGCAGCTCGGATCCCGTTCGCTGCGCGATGACGCCGAGCCGGTTGTAGGCCGGCACATGCGGCTCCATGAAGCTGAATGCGCACTCGTACAAGGCGGCGTCGACGACCTGACCCTTGCCCGACCTCCCGCGCGCATCCAGCGCGACCATGGCACCGAATGCCGCGTAGAGGCCGGCGACATAGTCGCCCAGCGATGTGTTCATGCGCGCCGGCGGACGGTCGGGATCGCCGGTCAGATTGCGCAGACCACTCATGGCTTCGCCGATGACGCCATAGCCCGGACGGGCGCTGTAGGGGCCGGTCTGGCCGAAGCCGCTGATCCGGACCATCACGATGCCCGGATTGACGGCGCGGAGATCCTCGTAGCCAAGGGCCCATTTTTCCAGGGTGCCAGGCCTGAAGTTCTCGATCACGACGTCGCACTTCTCGGCCAGCCGTCGAACGATGTCCTGGCCGTGTGCCGTGCGCATGTCGACAGCGATCAAGGACTTGTTGCGAAAGATGCTGGCGGCGTACAGCGACGCCGAGCCTTCGACGCTGCCCATCGTCCGGACCGGATCGCCTTCGGGCATCTCGACCTTGATGACCTCGGCCCCGAAATCGGCGAAGAGGCGTCCGCAGAAAGGACCCGCGACGGTGGAGCCGAGTTCCAGGACCCGATAGCTGCTCAGGGGGCCGCGGCCGCCGCTCTTCTCTCGCTCTGAGCAACTCGTCATCACTCGGCCTTGATTCCGGCTTGCTGGGCCACTTTTTTCCACTTCGCCACTTCGTCGTGCACCACCTGCGCCATCTGATCAGGCGTTCCACCCGAAAGCTGGAGCCCCCCATGGGTGGCCAGGCTCGTTCGCACGCTCGCATCCTTGAGCACCTCGTTCAGTTCCTTGTTGAGCTTGTCAACAACGTCCTTCGGCAGCTGTGCGGGACCCATGAGGCCGAAGAAGATCGATGCATCGAAGTTCGGCAGGCCGGCCTCGGCGAAGGTGGGCACGTCGGGGAGCACGGGCGATCGGGTCTTTCCCGTCACGGCCAGCGCGCGCACCCGGCTGGTCTTCACCGACTGCGACGCCAGCAGGACGGTGTCCATGAGCACCTGGACTTCGCCGGCCATCAGTGCCGCAGCGGCCGGAGAGTTGCCGCGATAGGGCACATGGGTCATCTTGATGCCGACTGCATGGCTGAAGAGTTCGGCAGACAAGTGCGTCGATCCGCCATTGCCCGAGGAGCCGAAGTTCAACTGGCCCGGTCGCGTCTTTGCGTACGCCACGAACTCGCTCAACGACCGTGGCGGAAGCGACTCGTTGATCAGCAGTACCGTGGGCAGCGAGCCGATGAGGCCGACGGACGTGAGATCTTTCTCGACGTCGAATTTGAGGTTGTGATAGACGGCAGGACCGATCGCCAGCGCACCGGAGACGGTCATCAGCGTGTAGCCATCGGGGGCGGCTCGGGCGACCGCGGCGGTGGCGATGGTCGATGCCGCGCCGGTGAGGTTCTGGACAACGATGGGCTGGCCGAGGCGCTCGGAAAGCTTCTGCGCAATGACCCTCGCCACGATATCGGTGGCACTCCCGGCGGCGAAACCGACATACATGGTGATCGGCTTGGATGGATAGGCGCCTTGTGCCTGCGCAAGACAGAAGGCGGATGCCATCAGCAAGGCGGCGAATGCCTTGACCACCGAATAGATTCTCGAACTCATCCTTGTCCCTTTGCAAATTGAGCAATGCAGGCTCAGATGACGACCTTGTGGTACTGGCGAATGCACTCGGCCGCGTCGCGCAGGCTCAGTTTCCGCAGCCGTTCGGCCTCGGCGGCATCGCCGCGCTGCATGGCCTGCAGCACCGCGCGGTGTTGCTCCAGACCGCGCTCGGCGCGCCCGGACAGCATGATCGATCGGCGAATGATCATCTGGGTGCGCTCGAGAATGCTGTCGAGCATGTCCTGCGCAACCTCGCTCTTCGCAGCGTCGAACACGCGGGCCCGGAACATCTCGTACCCGGCCATGAACGCATCGAAGTCGCCCGCTCGCAGATACCCGATCATCGGGTCACCGAAGAGCACGCAGAGTTCATCCCAGTGGCCCTTCGGGCTGCGCTCGGTCGCCAGCCGCACGCACAGTCCTTCGAGGGCCTCGCGCGCCTCGTAGATCGACATCACCTGCGCGAGATCCAGGCGCATCACGACAGCGCCCTTGTTGGGAATCCGCTCGACCAGCCCGCGCTCTTCGAGGGTGGACAGCGCTTCGCGAATCCGGGGCCTGGGGACGCCGAACTCGATCGACAGATCCACCTCTTTCAACTTGCTGCCGGGCGGGAGGTCGTGGTTGGCGATGCGGCGTCGCAGTTCCTGTGCCACGTCGACGCGCACGACGGCCGGTTTGACAGCCTGCTTGACGGTCGGCTTGACCAGCTTGATGCCTGATTTGGACGGACCAGCGGAACCCTGGGTGCGCGAACTGGACATGTGAATCTCCGTTGAAGCGCGATGATATCTTTACGTCATCATTTTTGGAATCAATTTTGTAAACATTTTTGAAATACTTAGAACAATGGCAAAAAGAGGTCGTTGTGGCGGGCGGCCGTCGACCGCTTCAAAGCCGCCGATGTCCACAGGGCAAAGCGCTTCCACCGCCTGGATCGATTCATCCGAGCGCCGTCCAGCGCGCGCCGATGCCATCAGCCTGCTGCCGCAGCAAGGGCACCAGCCGTTTCGCGCGCGCCGCGGGCAGCCGGTTGGCCATCGCATTGATGCTGAGCGCCGCGAGCGGGCGCCCGTCCGGCGACAGCACCGGCACCGCCAGCACATGCGTGCCGGGGATGACGCCGGCGTCGGTGAATGCATGGCCCTGCTCGCGCGCGCGGCGGATGCGCTCGCGCAGCACGGTGACCGTCGTGCGATGGCGTGCGAGCCGGGGCGCGATCCGGGCGATCAGTTCCTCGCGCTCGCCGCGCGGCAGGAACGCGAGCAGCACCACGCCGCCCACACCGACGCCGAGCGGCAGTCGCGCGCCGATCGAGACGCCGATGACCTGGATCGGATAGCTGCCCGTCAGCCGCTCGATGCAGATCGAATCGGTCCCGCTGCGCAGGGTCAGCACGGTCGAATCGCCGGTCTCCCTGCAGACCTTCTCCAGGAAAGGGGCTGCCGCGGTGCGGATCGGCAGCGGCGACGAACGCGCGATGCCCAGCAGCGAAGCCTCCCTGCCGATCACGTAGCGCGGCGGCGATGGCGTGCGCTCCGCCAGGCCTTCCTCGACCAGCACCTGCAGCATGCGGTGCGCCGTCGCGCGGGTGAGGCCGCACTGCAGCGCGACTTCGCTCGCGCGCGCGCCGCGATCCTGGCCGGCGGCCAATGCGCGCAGCACGGCGACCGCGCGGCGCACGCTTTGCGCGCCTTCCGTGTTGCCGGCAGCGGCATTCGAGGCCGAAGACATGCCCATATTGTGAGACAAAGCTGTGTTCCGGCGCCTTCGCCGGCGCACCGGCTTCCTACGATTCGAGGCATCCGCTGCATACGGCCGGCGGAGGCGCAACCAGGAGACAGCGCATGAGAATTCGAGAAGGCCACGACGTTGTCGTGGTAGGCGGCGGCACGGCGGGCGCGATCGCCGGCATCGCGGCGGCACGCACCGGCGCCCGCACGCTGCTGGTGGAACAGTACGGCAGCCTGGGCGGCGTTCTGACGCTGGGCATGTCGCTCAAGGGCGTCAACGACGGCGAGGGCTTCAAGGCGCTCGGCGGCATCGGCGAGGAGCTGATCGAGCGGGCGCGCGCGCTCGGCGGCACGACCGTGGTCTCGCAGCATCCGCGTCACGGTTCGATCATGGGCCAGGATCCCGAAGCCATGAAGCTCACGCTCATCGAGATGGTGAAGGAGTCTGGCCTTCACCTCCTGCTGCACAGCTTCCTGGCGGACGCGCTGGTGGACCGCGGATCGATCCAGGCCGTCCGCGTCGCCAACAAGGCCGGCCTCGAGATCATTCCCGCGCACTGCTTCGTCGACTGCACCGGCGACGGCGATCTGGCCGAGGCCGCGGGTGCCGACGTCGTCCATGGCCGCGAGGCCGACGGCCGGCTGCAGCCGGTGTCCGCGATCTTCAGGGTCGGCGGCATCGATCTCGACCAGACCTGGGCCTACCTCGAGGCGCATCCGGAAGACGGCGAAGCGCCGCCCGGCTATGTCGGCGACGCCTACAGCGTCGCGGCCTTCCGCAGCAAGCCGGGCGTCGGCATGGCGGGCTTCAAGTCGCTGATCCGCAAGGCACGCGCGGCCGGCGACTACCACATCCCGCGCGACGACATGGGCTTCAATCCGCTGGTCGGACGGCGCGAGGCGACCATCAACATCACGCGCGTGCACGGCATCGACGGCACGGACCCGGACGACCTGACGCGCGCGGAAATCGAGACCCAGCTGCAGATCCTCGAAGCGCTGCGCTTCCTGCGCAAGTACGTGCCGGGCTTCGAGGCCTGCTACGTCGTCTCCAGCCCGTTCCAGGTCGGCATCCGCGAGACGCGCCGCATCCGGGGCAGCTACGTGCTGACGCCCGACGACGTGCGCGCCGGCCGCGACTTCGACGATCAGGTCGCGCGCGGCGCCTACCCGCTCGACATCCACGACGTGGGCCAGGCCGCGGCCGCGGCCTCGGCCGGCGGCCAGGTCGAGGGCGGCGGCACCGACCTGTCGATGGTCCGCCGTTCCTACGGCATCCCCGCGCGCTGCCTGATCGCGCGCGGCGTGAACAACCTCGTGGTCGCGGGTCGCGCGCTGTCGGCCACGCACGAGGCCGCAGGCTCCGCGCGCGGTCAGCCGGTGTGCATGGCGACAGGCCACGCCGCCGGCGTGATCGCGGCGCTGTCGGCACGCGACAAGCTGCCGCCTTCGGCGCTGGACAGCGCAGCGATCCAGTCGGTGCTGCGGCAACAGAAGGCCGTGCTTCGACGCGGCTGAAACCTGGCCGCGCGAGGACGCGGACTTCCATTGCAACAAAGAGACATCACCATGATCAAGAAATCACTGCTCCTTGTCCTTTCCCTCCTGTTCGCGCTGGCGGCATCGGCCGCCGGACCGGACGCCAGCGACTATCCCAGCAAGCCGATCCGGCTGGTCATCCCCTACCCGCCGGGCGGCTCGGCGGATCTGGTCGGCCGCATGGTGGCCGACAAGCTCGGCAAGAGCCTCGGCCAGACGGTGGTGGTCGACAACAAGGGCGGCGGCTCGGGCTCGATCGGCAGCGACTTCGTGAGCCGCGCGCCGGCCGACGGCTACACGCTGCTGGTGGCGATCTCCGACACGCATGCGATCAATCCCGCGGTGATGGCGAACCTGCCCTACGACCCGCAGAAGGACTTCGCGCCGATCTCGCTGCTGGCCACGCAGCCGATGGTGCTGGCCGTGGGCCGGCACATGCCGGCGCGTACGCTGGCCGACTTTGTCGCCGAGGCGAAGAAGCGTCCCGGCGCGCTGACCTATGCGTCGAACGGCAAGGGCGGCCTGCAGCATCTGGCGATGGAACTCTTCAGCCGGCAGGCCGGCATCAAGGCGCTGCATGTGCCGTACAAGGGTGCCGGGCCGGCGCTGGCCGACGTGATCGGCGGGCAGGTGGACGCGCTCTTCATCAGCCTGCAGGGCGCCGGCGGCAATCTTGGCACCGGCAACCTGCGCGCGCTTGCGGTTGCGGCGCCGAAGCGGCTGTCGATGGCGGCGGACGTTCCGACCTTCGCGGAGTCCGGCTACCCCGACACCGTGGTCACGCAGTGGTACGGCCTGATGGCGCCTGCCGGCACGCCGCCGGCCATCGTCCAGAAACTCAACAGCGAGGTCCGCAAGGCGCTCGACACGCCGGACATCTCGGACAAGCTCAAGGCCGTGGGCACCGAACCTGCCGGCGATACGCCGCAGGAGTTCGCCGCCTTCCTTGCGGCGCAAATCAAGCTCTGGGCCGGGGTCGCCAAGTCGGTGGGCGCGCGGCTCGAATAGCGCGCGCCGCTATCTCTTGCGGCGTGCGCCGCCCGGCTCGTCGACCGGGATCAGCGGCGCGATCCGCTGCGCCAGGGCCTGGAGTTCGGGCACCAGCACGCTGACCAGCCGCTCCCGCGTCATGTGGGAACGCGCGCCGCCGCAAGTCAGCGCCATGACGCGCTTGCCGTCGGCCGAAATCACCGGCACGCCGATGGCATTGATGTCGCGGTGCGACTTGCCCAGATTGAACACGAAGCCGCTGCGCCGGTAGTTGCGGATCGCCTCGGCGATGTCGCGCGACTTCGCTTCCCATTCGTCGGGCGCGCTCGCCTGCAGCTTGGCCATCAATGCCTCGCGTGCCTCGTCGCCGATGGCCGCCAGATAGGCCCAGCCCAGCGACGAATTGGCAAGGTCGAGCGACGAGCCGACATGCAGGTTCACGCTGAGGATGCCGCGCGCCTCGCTGCGCTGGACGATGACCATGCCGTCGCGGTAGCGCTCGCCGAGCGAGACGGAGACCTCGAAGCTGTCGGCCAGTTCCTTCATCAGCGGTTGCGCGAACTCCGCGATGCCGGTGTGCGTGATCGCCGCGTGCCCGAGCAGCAGCACGCCCGCGCCGATGCGCAGGCGGTCCGGCGTGCGCCCCGGCACCAGGTAGCCCAGCGTGGTCAGCGTGTAGCACAGGCGCCAGACGGTCGATTGCGCGAGGCCGGTCTCGCGCGCGATCTCCGTGGTGCCGAGTTCCTGGCGATCGGCGGTGAAGCACTTGAGGATCTCGAGCCCGCGCGCGAGCGCGGTCACGAACATCGGATGCTTCGTGTCTTCTTCCTGCATGTCGGTCTTGTCCATCGCGAACGAGTTTAAGGGGCGCCCCTTGACGCACGTGCCGGGCGGATTCACAATAAATCCATTCTACGGATTTGTTATCCGTATAACGAATAGACAGCAAAACCCTCACCCTGGATGGAACTGAACTGCACACCCGATCTCGCCGAGATGCGGCCCGCCGTCCGTCGCTTCGTCACCCGGCGCCTGGAACCGCTCGCGCGGCAGATCGATGCCACCGGCGAAATACCGGCGGCCGCGCTCGCCGAGCTTCGCTCGCAGGGTTATCTCGGCATGCGCCTGCCGGCCGAGGCCGGTGGCGGCGGCTTCGATCTCTCGACCTACTGCCTGGTGATGGAAGAGGTGGCGCGCTCGCACCGCGTCTTCACGCTGATGCTCGATGCCTCCAGCGGCCTGACGCCGATCGGCATCGCGCGCCACGGCACGGCAACGCAGCGGACGAAGTACCTGCCCCGGCTGGCGGACGGCAGCTGGCTCGCGTCCTTCGGCCTCACCGAGCCCGAGGCCGGGTCGGATGCGTCCGCGTTGCACACGCGGGCCGAGAAGCGCGAGGGCGGCTGGTCGATCACGGGGCTCAAGCACTACATCAGTGGCGCGCACAAGGCGCAGGTGATCCTGGTGTTCGCAGTCAACGATGCGGCCCGGCGCGCGCGCGGCGGCATCACGGCTTTCCTGGTCGATGCGAACACGCCGGGCATGACGATCGATCGTGTCGACAAGACCATCGGCTCGGATCCGATCCAGCTGTCGGAGCTGCGCTTCGACGACTGCTTCGTGCCCGACGACGCGGTGCTCGGCGAGGTGGGCCACGGCTTTGCGATCGCGATGGGCTCGCTCGCGAGCGGACGCATGGGCGTGTCGGCAGCCTGCATCGGCACCGCCGACCGGCTGATCGAACTCGCGGTGGACCATGCCAAAACGCGACAGACTTTCGGCAGCGCGCTGTCCGAGCGCCAGGCCATCCAGTGGATGCTGGCCGATTCCGCCACCGAGCTCGCGCTGGCACGCGCGCTGGCCTACGAGGCCCTGCGCCGCATCGACGCCGGCGAAGACACCGGCACGGCGACCAGCATGGTCAAGCTGCATTGCTCCGAGATGGTAGGCCGGGTGGCCGACCGCGTGGTGCAGATCTTCGGCGGCGGCGGGCTGATCCGCGGTGTGCCGGTGGAGCGCTTCTACCGCGACGTGCGGCACTACCGCATCGGCGAAGGTTCGTCGGAGATCCAGCGGATGCTGATCGCGCGCGAGCTCCTGGCATAGCGCCGGCGGCCGACCCCTGATCTCTATGCACCGTCGACCCGAAGGGAAACGGTATCGGCGGAATGTTCCGCCACTGGCTGGCCACACGTGCCACGGAGAGACGCCATGCAGCCCTCGTTCCTGAAGTTCCCCGCGCGCCTGGCGCGTCATCTGCTGATCGGCATCGCGATGGTCGCGACCTGCATCGCGCATGCCGAAGATCCCTGGCCGAACCGGCCCGTGACGGTGATCAACCCCTGGGCCGCGGGCGGTCCGTCGGACACCATCATCCGGCCCATCACGGACCAGCTCGCCAAGCGCCTGGGTCAGGCTTTCATCGTCGACAACCGCAGCGGCGCGAACGGCACCATCGGTGCCGCCGCCGTGGCGCGCGCACGGCCCGACGGCTACACGCTGCTGTTCTCGCACGTGGGTCCGATCGCGATCAGTCCCGCGCTGCCGCAGAAGCTGCCCTACGACCCCATCAAGGACTTCGAGCCGATCACTCAGCTGGTCTCGAGCGGAACGGTGCTCGTGGTCCGCTCCGACTTCCCGGCCAAGACGCTGGCGCAGCTCATGGCGTATGCCAAGGCCAACCCGGGCAAGGTCGCGTACGGCTCCGTCGGCGTCGGCAGCACGACGCACCTGGCCGGCGTCATGCTCTCGCAGCTGGGACACGTCGAGATGACGCATGTGCCCTACCGCGGCTCGGCGCAGATCAACACCGACCTGCTCGCCGGCCAGATCCAGATGGCGTTCGTGAACATCGCGGGCGTCGTGCCGCTGATCAAGGACGGCCAGCTGCGTGCGCTCGCGGTGAGCACGCTTAAGCGCACGGCCGTGCTGCCCGATGTGCCGGCGGTGGCCGAGACGATGCCGGGCTTCGAGGTCAACTCGTGGTACGGCCTGATGGCGCCGGCCCACACGCCGCCCGCGATCATCCACAAGCTGCAATCCGAGACCGCGCAGATCCTGAAGATGCCCGAGGTCGCGGCCCGCATGCGCGAGAACGGCCTCGACATCGAAGGCACCACGCCCGAAGCGTACGGCCAGAAGATCAAGGAAGACATCGTGCGCTGGGCCGCCACCGTGAAGGCGGCGGGCATCAAGGAATGAGCGCATGACGACGCTGGCCCTCGCCACGCCTGAACTGCTTTCCCCCGGTCCGCCGCATACGGTGCAAGCACCGGCGACCGTGCGGCGCGGCTTCGCCGATGTCGCGGAAGGCCAGGTGCACTTCCGCGAGGCCGGCCGGCGCAGCCGCGCGCGCCGGCCGCTGGTGATGCTCCATGCATCGCCCGGCTCGGCCCGGATGCTGGAGCCCCTCGTCGCGCAGCTGGGGCGGCACCGGCACGTGATCGCCACCGACACGCTGGGCAACGGCGATTCCTCCGCGCCGCGCCTGCCCGCGGAGGGCGGCATGCCGTCGATCGCCTACTTCGCCGATGCCCATGTGCGCGCGCTCGACGCGCTGGGCATCGCGGCCTTCGATCTCTATGGCAGCCACACCGGCGCCAACATCGCCTGCGAGATCGCCATCGCGCATCCGCAGCGCGTCGGCCGGCTCGTGCTCGACGGCGTGTCGCTCTACAGCGCCGAGGAGCGCGAGGACATGCTCAAGCACTACGCGCCCGGCGTGAAGATCGACCAGGCCGGAAGCCAGCTGCACTGGATCTGGAATTTCGTGCGCGACGTCTACCTCTTCTGGCCCTGGTACCGGCGCGATGCGGCCCATGCGCGTTCGGTCGGCCTGCCGCCGGCGGACGAACTGCACGACAAGGTGGTCGAGGTGCTGAAGGCCACGCGGACCTACCACTACGCCTACCGGTCGGCGATCGGCTACGACAAGGCGCCGCGGCTGCCGCTGGTCCGCGTGCCGACGCTGCTGGCATGCGGCGCCGGCGACATGCTGCTGGCCTACTTCGAACGCGTGCAGGCCCTGATGCCCGACGCCCGGCCGCTGATCACCCGCGGCACCGCGACGCCCGATGCGCTGGCCGAGACGGCGCGGCATTTCGAAGCCTTCCTGAACGAAAGCTCCCCATGACAAAGCACGACATCCAGGCCATCGACGCGGTGGTCAACATCTGGACGCCCGAGACGCACGCCATCCGACCCAATCGCGACGCCTTCTTCGGCGGCAAGATGAAGGTCAAGGACGACACGCTCGCCGGCATCACGCACGAGGAAATGCTGCGCCGCATGGACGCGGCCGGCATCGAGCGCGCCTTCCTGATCGCGTCCAAGGTCGGGCCGCTGCTGCACAAGTCGAGCTACCACATCCCCTACGAGATGGTGGCCGAAGCCGTCGAGCGCCATCCCGACCGTTTCCACGGACTCGCCGGCCTCGACCCGACCGAAGGCATGGACGGCGTGCGCCAGCTCGAGCGCGCGGTGAAGGACCACGGCTTCATCGGCGCGCACTTCTATCCGCACTGGTTCGAGCTCGCGCCCGACCATGCGAAGTGGTATCCCTTCTATGCCAAGTGCGTGGAGCTCGACGTGCCGGTGCAGCTGCAGGTCGGCCAGTCGATGCTCTACGACCCGAAGCACCGGCTGCGCAGCGTGGGCCGCCCGATCTCGCTCGATGCGGTGGCCTGCGACTTCCCGGAACTCAAGCTCATCGGCATCCATGTCGGCATTCCATGGACCGACGAGATGATCGCGATGGCATGGAAACATCCGAACGTGTACATCGGCACCGACGCCCACAGCCCCAAGTACTGGCCGGAGGCTTTCGTCAAGTACATCGACAGCTTCGGGCAGGACAAGGTGATCTTCGGCACCGACTTCCCGGTGCTCGACTTCGAGCGCACGCGCGACGAGATCGAGGCGCTGGGCCTGCGCCCGGTGCCCAAGCGCAAGCTGCTGCGCGACAACGTGCTGCGCATCTACGGGCTGAACGAGGACGGCTCGCGGGCCGCGAAGCGATGAACGAGGCCGCCGTCCCGAACCTGGCCGACCCGTTGGCGCTGCATGCGCGCCAGCGGCCGACCCAGCCGGCGCTCGTGCACGGCGGTACGGTGCTGGACTATCGCGAACTCGATCTCGCGGTGCGCCGGCGCGCCGCGCGGCTGCAGGACCTGGGCGTGGAACCCGGCGGCATCGTCGGCATCGCGCTGCGCGATTCCATCGAGCATGTGCTCATGCTCTTCGCGGTGGCGCGCGCCGGCGCTGTGATCCTGCCGATGGATTGCCGCTGGAAGGAATTCGAGAAGCAGCGCCTGGCCGCGCACTTCGAGCCGGCAGCGGCGATCGTCGAGCCCGGCGGCGCATTCGAAGGCGCACGCTGCATCGCGGTCGACGAAGCCTGGCTGGCCGGCGTCGCGACGGCCGATGCCGATCGCGCGTTTCCCGATGGCGACCGCGGCCTCGTGATGTCGCTGTCCTCGGGCACGACGGGGCGGCCCAAGGGACCGCTGGTGTCGCACCGCAAGTTCGCCAGCCGCTTCTGGACGCACTGGGTGGACCTCGGCTTCGGCAGCCGCGAGACCTACATCAACGCGACGCCGCTCTACTTCGGCGGCGGCCGCGCCTTCAGCCTGTCGACGCTCTGTTGCGGCGGCACCGTGGTGCTCTGCCCGCCGCCTTACACGCCGGAAGAACTCGCGGCCGAAGTCGCGCGCACCGGATCGACCGTGCTGTTCCTCGTGCCCACGCTGCTGCGCCGGCTGCTCGAATGCGACGTTGCCACGCTGGCGCCGCTCAAGCGGCTCAGGACGCTGGTCTCTTCCGGCTCCGCACTCACCGCCGAGGAACGCGTGCGCATCCGCGAGACGGTCTGCCCGAACTTCATCGAGTACTACAGCTCGACCGAAGGCGGCGGTGTCTCGGTGCTGTCGTCGCAGGACCAGCTGCGCCACGGCGAGTCGGTGGGAAGGCCGGTGTTCGGCGTCGAAGTGCAGATCGTCGACGACGCCGACCGGCTGCAACCGCCCGGCAGCATCGGGCGCATCCGCTACCGCGGGCCCGCGGTCGCCGATGGTTTCTATCGCGATCCCGAGGCCAGCCGCGAAGCCTTCCGCGACGGCTTCTTCTATCCGGGCGACCTCGGCACTTTCAACGACGAAGGCTACCTGTTCCTCAAGGGCCGGTCCAAGGACATGATCATCCGCGGCGGCATCAACATCTACCCGATGGAAGTCGAGAGCACCCTGATGAGCCACGCAGCCGTCTCCGAAGCCTCGGTGGTGGGCTGGCCCTCGCGCGAATTCGACGAGGAGGTCGCGGCCTTCGTCGTGCGCAGCAAGGACGTGCAAGCCGGCGAGCTGCTCGCGCTGTGCAGAGAGCGGCTCGCGCCCTACAAGGTGCCGCGGCAGATCTTCTTCGTCGACGACCTGCCGCGCAATTCGCTCGGCAAGGTCGTGAAGGCGCGGCTGGTGGAAGGCCTGGCGCCGCTCTGAGCGCCCTGCCCGCGCGCCGGTTCAGACCAGCGCATTGAGCATGTCGTGCGCCTTGCGGCGCAGCTGCCAGCGCTGGTAGGCATCGCTGTTGAGCTGGGCCGACAGCTCGGCCGCGCAGGCCTGCAGCGTCTCGACCTGCTTGCGGCGCGGCGGATTGGGCACGTTCTGGATCGAGCCGACGATCGACAGCGCGCCGGCCAGCACGTCGCCGTTGCGGAAGATGGGCACGGCGATGGTGTTCACGCCGAGCATCATCTCGCCGTTGCAGACTTCGTAGAACTGCTCGTGGATCAGGCCGAGCCGCTTGCGGATGCGCGCCGGGTCGGTCATCGATTGCGGCGTCTCCGAGGTCATCGGGGCCGACAGCATTTCCTCCTGCACCACGGCCGGCGAGAACGCGAGTGTCAGCCGGCCCAGCGCCGAGCAATGCGGCAGCGGCCGGTTGCCGGGCTTCACGCTGATGCAGATGCGCGCATAGATGTTGTCCATGGTCGCGATCACCATCGGACTGCCGTTGATCGGCACCGCGAGCACGGAGGTTTCCTTGAGTTCGTCGCGCAGCCGCAGCAGGTAGGGCTCGGCGCGGCTGCGCAGGTCGAACTGCGTGCCGGCCGCTTCGCCGAGCTGGAACACGCGCCATCCGAGGCGGTAGCGATCGGTGGCCTGGTCCTGCTCGATCAGGCCGACCTCGCGCAAGGTCGAGAGATGGCGGTGCACGCGCGGCTTGGTTTCGCCGAGCGCCTCGGCCAGCTCGGTCACGCCCATCGCGCGCTGTGCGAGGGCGAGCTCGTCCAGCACGCGCACTGCGACCTTGACCGCTTCCACCGAGTTGAGCTTTTTCTCGCCGGGCAGCAACGACTTCCGGGTCGACGGTTTCGGCGGCGAAGGACGTGCAGCAGGGGAACGGGGCATGGAGTTTGGCCTTTAAATGCGACGTTACGTTCATCGTAATCGCTTGTCATCTGGAATGCTATGCGATATCGTATATCGTCTGACGTAACAACATCGCTTTTGCAGACAGCGGCGCGATGGCCCGTCGACCCCTTCAAAAACTCCGAGGACCCTGCCAATGAAACATCTCCGCCGTTGCGTCGTCGTCTCCGCCGTGTTGCTGGCCAGCGGGCTGCTGGCCCATGCCCAGGGCGCGCCCGCGCCCACCAAGGAGCCGCTCAAGTTCGGCCTGGCCATGCCGCTCACCGGCTCGCAGGCGCTGTTCGGCGCCGACCAGGTCAAGGCCGCGCAATGGGCCGTGCAGGACATCAATGCCAAGGGCGGCATCGAGGGCCATCCGCTCGAGATGGTGCTGCTCGACACGCAGGCGGATCCGCGGCTGGGCATCAACGCAGTCAATCGCCTGGTCAACGTCGACAAGGTGCCGGTCTTCGGCACCGCATGGAGCGCGGTGGTCAAGTCGGTGGCGCCGATCGCCAACCGCAGCCAGGTGCTGGAACTGAGCGTCGGCGCGAACTCGCCCGACATCGCAAAGCTGGGCGACTACGTCTACACCACCTACCCGCTCGCCGACGTCGACGTGCGCGCGCAGGCCCGCTATGCACACGACACGCTGAAGAAGGCCACGGCCGCGGTGCTCTACATCCACAACGACAGCGGCATCGAAGGTGCGCGCATCTACCGCGATGCGTTCCAGGAAGCGGGCGGCAAGGTGGTGGCCTACGAAGCCTACGACGCCCAGGCGACCGACTACACCGGCGCGATCCTGAAGGTGCGTGCGGCCAACCCGGACATCATCCATATCCAGGGCCTGGTGGCCGACCTGCCGCAGGTCGTGGCGCAGCTGCGCCAGCTCGGCCTGAAGCAGCCGGTGTCGACCTACTCCGCGGGCTACAACCCGAAGGTGGTCGAGCAGCTGGGTGCCGCGGCCGAAGGCATGCTGGTCTCCGCGCTCGCGCCGTCGGCCGAGCAGAACGCCGATGTGGCGAAGTTCGTGGACCGCTGGCAGCAGACCGAGAAGCGCGTGCCCAACGGCCTGCCCTACACGCAGTACCTCTACGACATGCCCTTCCTCATCGGCCAGCTCTACGCGCACCTGATCAAGACGAATCAGCCGCTGACCGGTCCCAACATGAAGAAGGCGCTGGTCGAGGTCGGCAAGTTCGACCTGCCGCTGACCGGCCTGCTCGAATTCACCAAGGACCATCGCGTGAACAAGCCGGTCTACCTGTTCGAGGTCAAGGGCGGCAAGTTCGTGCCGGTCGCGACCGTCAAGTAGCCAACCCGCCGCGGCGGCCCTCCGCCGCTGCGCCCGCAAAGGTCATCGATCCATGGTCGACATACAGACGCTGCTCCAGATCCTCTGGACCGGCATCGCCACCGCCACCTACGGCGTGCTGCTCGCCGCCGCGTTCTCGCTCGTGCTCAAGGTGGTCAAGGTCTGGAACTTCGCGCAGGCCGGGATGATGGGCATCGCCTACTACACGATGTACGTGGTGATCTTCCGGCTCGGCTGGCCTGCCTTGGCGGGCATCGCCGCCAGCCTGGTGATCACCATCGCGGCGGCACTCGCGATGGAGGTCTGGGGACTGCAGACTTTCCGGCGGCGCCATTCGCCGTCGCTCACCTATTTCATCTTCACGCTGGTGGTGTCGGAGTTCGTGCAGTACATGCTGGCGATGGTGTTCGGCACCGAGCCGGTGTCGCTGGCCGGCAATCTGATGTCGTCCTCGACGCTGGTCGGCGGCATCGTGATCAGCCGCTGGGACCTGACGGCTCTGGGCGTCGCCGTGGTGGTGATGGCGGCGCTCTACCTGCTGCTGAAGAAGTCGCGCTACGGCAAGTTCATGGTCGCCGTCGCCGACAACCCGCACCTGTCGCGCCTGTACGGCATCAACGTGCGCCCGGTCTATGCCGCCACCTTCGCGATCGCCTCGGTGCTGGTCGTGGCCGCCATGTACCTGTTCGGCACGCGGGCCTCGATGGTGCCCAACACGCCGCTCGAGATGATGCTGTTCGCCGTCATCGCGGCGCTGCTCGGCGGCATGGGCAACGTCTTCGGCGCGGCCGGCGCGGCGCTGTTCCTCACGCTGCTGCGCGCGTTCAGCATCCTCGTCATTCCTTCGGCATGGCAGGGGCTGATCCTCTACGCGCTGCTCTTCATCACCATCCTGCTGTTCCCGAACGGTGTGCGCCTGCGGCGCCGCGCCAAGGTGCAGCCGGTCGCCGCCACGCCCGCGGCCGAACCCGCCGCCTGAGGCGCCGCCACCGAAGCCACACGGACCCTTGCCATGGAATACGTCATCTCGCTGCTGGTGCTGATCGGCCTCTACGTGATCCTCAGCGCGAGCTTCAACCTGATCATCGGCTTCGGCGGTTTGATCAGCATCGCGCATCCGATCTTCTTCGCGCTCGGCGCCTACACGGTCGGTGCGCTGAGCGTGCAGTTCGACCTCAACCCCGTCCTCGCCGTCGCGGCCGGAGGGCTGGTGGCGCTGCTGGCTTCGTTCATGCTGTCGCTGCCCTCGCTGCGCATCTCGGGCGACTACCTGCTGATCACCAGCATCGGCTTCCAGCTCGGCCTGATCGAGATCATCAAGAACCTCGATTTCATCGGCGGCGCCGGCGGCCTGAGCGGCATCCCGAACGTGGTGGAACAACATCGCAGCGCGACCTTCGCCGCGATCGCGCTGGGCCTGGCGCTCGCCAGCGTGCTCTTCATCCGCGCGCTGGTGCGCGGGCCCTACGGCCGCGCGATCCAGGCCATGCGCGACGACGAGCTCGCCTTCTCCGCCCTCGGCCGCAACGCGATGAACATCAAGATGACGATCTTCGCGATCGGCTCCGGCATGGCCGGCGTCGCAGGCGGCATCTACGCCTATTACTACCAGTACATCACGCCCGACCAGTTCCAGATCCTGCAGTCCGCGATGATCCTGACGATGGTGGTGGTCGGCGGCATGGGCTCGGTCTACGGGCCGGTGGTCGGCGCGGTGCTGCTGATCGCGCTGCCCGAAGCCATCACCTTCCTCAACCTGCCCTCCGAGATCATGGGCCCGCTGCAGGGCGTGATCTTCACGCTGCTGGTGATCGTGTTCCTGTTCCTGCGGCCGCAGGGTCTGGTCGCGCCGGCGCGTGCCCGCTGAAGGAAGCCTCGATGAGCACCGTGCTTTCCCTTCAGAACGTCTGCAAGAAATTCGGCGGCGTGGTCGTGGCCGACCACATCGACCTCGAGCTGCACGCCGGCGAGATCATGGGCCTGATCGGCCCGAACGGCGCCGGCAAGACCACGCTGTTCAACCTGATCTCCGGCGTCGTGATGCCCGATGCGGGCGAGATCGCCTTGACCGGCCGCGGGCTCCATGCGCTGCCGCTGTACCGCCGCGCGCGCCTGGGCGTCGCGCGCACCTGGCAGCACATGCGGCTGTTCGGTTCGATGAGCGTGCTCGAGAACATGCTGGTCGGGCCCTCTCACTATCCGGGCGAATCGCTGCTGCGCGTGGTCTTCGCCGGTGGCGCGGTGCGCCGTGCCGAGCAAGCGGCGCGCGAGCACGCGATGCAGGTGCTGCAACGCATGAACATGGAATCGCTCGCCGCCGCCAGCGTCAACGACATCACCTTCGGCCAGCAGAAGCTGGTCGGCCTGGCCCGCGCACTGATGAGCGATGCGCCCTGCCTGCTGCTCGACGAACCGATGGGCGGCGTCGAAGGCAGCGCCTACGAGACCATGCGGACCATCGTCCGCGAGGAGGCGCAGGCCGGCCGCGCCGTCTGCGTGGTCGAGCACAACGTCTCCTTCATCCGCGACCTCTGCACCAGCGCCGTCTTCATGGTGCAGGGACGCATCGTGGAGCGCGGCGATGTCGGCACCCTGCTCGAGAGCAAGGCGCTGGCCGAACTCTATTTCGGAAAGTGACGGCACCCGCCGCACCGCACCCCTCCATGCTGCAACTCCACGGAATCAACGCCCACTACGGCAAGCTGCACGTGCTGCACGACTTCTCGCTGTCGATCCACGACGGCGAGCGCGTCGGCATCTTCGGCCACAACGGCGCCGGCAAGACCACGCTGCTGCGCGCCTGCGTCGGCGACCTCGACGAATGCCAAGGCCGCGTGAGCTACCGCGGCCAGGACCTCGCGCCCGGCGAGGCGCACCGCAACGTGGTCCACGGCATGGGCTTCGTGCCGCAGGGGCACAACGTGTTTCGCGATCTGTCGGTGGCGGAGAACCTCGAGATCGCGGGCCTGCGCAACGCGCAGCAGGCGCAGGGCGAGGTCTATGCGCTGTTCCCGCTGCTGCAGGAACGCACGCAGCAGATCGCCAGCTCGCTCAGCGGCGGCCAGCAGCAGATGCTCGCGCTCGGCATGGCGCTGATGACGCGCCCTTCGATCCTGCTGCTCGACGAGCCGACCATCGGCCTGGCGCCCGTGATCGTGCGCGACGTACTGCGCAGCGTGACGCAGATCAACCGCACGCAGGGCACCACGCTGGTCATCGTCGAACAGAACGTGCAGGCCACGCTGGAAAACGTCGACCGCGCGGTGGTCATCAAGGCGGGCCGGATCATCTTCGACGGCGCCAGCAGCGAACTGCTGGCACAGGAGAGCCTGTGGGAACTGTTCTGACATCGCCCTCAACCGAGGAAGCCGGCGCCGCCTTCGCGCGCTTCGTGCGCTGGGTCGCGGCGCTCGAATGGAGCGATCTGTCGCCGAGCGCGCGCGAGCGCACGGTGGGGGTGCTGGCCGACGACATGGCGGCCACCTTCAGCGCGCTCGATGAACCGCAGGTCGCGCTCGCGCAGCAGCGGCTGCGCGAGGCCGCGCTGCAAGGCGGCCCGGCCTCGCTGATCGCCGCGGGCCGGCCGCGCATGCCGATCCTGCAGGCCGCGATGGGCAACGGGCTCGCAATGGGATGGAACGAGCTGGACGAAGGCTTTCGCAAGGCGGTGTGCCATGCCGGGCTCTACGTGCTGCCCGCGCTGCTCGCGACGGCCGAGGCCGAGGACGCTTCGCTGCGCGACCTGCTGCGCGCCCTCGCGCTCGGCTACGAAGTCGTGACCCGCGTCGCGCGCACCTGGCAGTTCCCGGCGCTGCGCATCCATCCGCATGCACTGCTCGCGCCGGTCGGCGCCGCAGCCGGCGTCGCCTTCCTGCGAAGGCTGCCGGCGGACCAGATCCTCTCGGCCGTCGCGAGCGCCGCGACGATGGGCATGGCCGGGCCCTTCGACCACGCATTGAAGGGCGTCCTCGCGCGCAACACCTGGGCACCGCAGGCCGCTGTCGCCGGCCTGAACGCGGTCGAGTGGGCGCAGTGCGGCATCGGCGGCCGGGCCGCGAGCCCGCACGATGTCTATGCCGTCGCGCTGGGCGCCACGGCCGAGCTCGCCGTGCTGGCGCCGCACGCCGACGAGGGCTGGGCGGTGGAGTCCGGCTATCAGAAGATGAATGCCTGCTGCCAGTACGCGCACTCGACGATCGAGGCGATCCAGACGCTGCTCGCGAACGAGCCCTCGCTGCGCGGCGGCGAGCGCGTGACGGCGATCACCGTCGAAGCGCATCCACTGGCGTACGCGCTCGACGACCGCGCGCCGCGGACCACGCTCGGCGCCAAGTTCTCGGTGCCGCATGCGGCCGCGGCCGCGCTGGTGCACGGCAACGGCGGCGCGACGTCCTTCGATGCCGCATCGCTGGACGATGCGCGCATCGCACGCCTGCGCAATGCCACCACGCTGCGGCCCTTCCCCGAACTGCGGCCGTGGCCCGACGATCGGCCGTCGCGCGTGACGCTGACGGCCGACGACGGCGCGTCCTTCGATGCCCTGTGCTGGAGCGCGCAAGGCGGTCCCGACCGCCCCTTCCCCGCGGCGGCACTGTGGGACAAGGTGGCGACGCTGGCCGCGCCGCATGCGCCCGCGTTCGCGCCCGCGATGCGCCGCATGGCCGATGCCGCCGCATCGCGCGATGGCGATGCCGACATCGGAAGGCCGTGGCGCGATTGGCTCGACGCATGTTTTGCAGAGGACGCGCCCGCGAACGCGGCGGCCCTCACCCCTCGAACAAAGGAACACTGAGATGCAAGCCCTGGTGCAACAGCTCGAAGAAGGCCAGGTCTGGGACCTGGAAGTGGACGTGCTGGTGGTCGGCGCCGGCGCCTGCGGCATGGCCGCCGCGATCGCCGCGCACGATGCCGGCGCGCAGGTCGCGATCCTCGAGAAACGCGAGCGGCCGGGCGGCAACTCCTCGCTCAGCACCGGCTCCGTGCCGGGCGCCGGCAGCCGCTTCCAGCGCGAGGCCGGCATCGTCGATTCGCCCGAGGTGATGGTGGCCGACCTGCTGCGCCTGTCGGGCGAAGGCGAGCTGCCGCAACTCACGCGGCGCATGGCCGCGATCTCGGCCGAGCTCTGCGAATGGCTGGTCGATAGCGTCGGCGCACGCATGGCGTTGATCACCGACTACTGCCATGTCGGCCACACGATTGCGCGCCTGCACGCGCCGGTGTCGCGCCGCGGCCAGGACCTGGTCGACGATCTGCTGGCCGCGGTGGCCACGCGCGAGATCCCGCTGGCGACGAACAACCCGGTGCAGGTGCTCTATCTGTCCGCCGAGGGCGCGGTGGTCGGCGTGGCGGTCGGCGGCGCCGGTGTGCAGACCTCGCGCATCGGCGCGCGCAGCGTCATCCTGGCATCCAACGGCTTCGCGGCGAACCGCGAGCTCGTCAAGCAGCACTGCGGCGAGATTGCCGGCGCCGAGTATTTCGGCGCGCTCGGCAGCGAAGGCGAGGCCGTGCTGTGGGGCCGCGCGCTCGGCGCGCGGCTGGCCAACATGCAGGCCTACCAGGGCTACGCAGCCGTGGCCTATCCGCATGGCTCGCTGCTGTCGTGGACCACGATCGAGAAAGGCGGTGTGCTCGTCAACGCGCGCGGCGAACGCTTCGGCAACGAGGACCTCGGCTACTCCGCCTATGCGCGCCATGTGCTGGCCGAAGACACGAACGTCTATGCGGTGTTCGACGAACGCATCATGACGCTGGCCTCGAAGGAGGACGAGTTCCGCGAGCTGGTCGAGCATGGCGGGCTCAAGCAGGCGGCGTCGGCGGAAGAACTCGCGGCGCTGTTCAAGCTGCCGCCGCAAACGCTGGCCGCGACGCTGGCCGCATTCAACGAGGCCGCGGCCGGCCGCGCGCCCGATCCGCAAGGCCGCGCGCGCTTCGGCATGGCGCCATTGACGGGCCGGCTCTGGATCTGTCGCGTCACTCCGGGCCTGTTCCATACGCAGGGCGGGCTCGCGGTCGATACCGAAGGCCGCGTGCTGCGCGAGGATGGTTCGGTCATCGCCGGTCTCTATGCCGGCGGCGGCGCGGCGGCCGGCATCAGCGGGCGCGCGGGTGCCGGCGGCTATGCCTCGGGCAATGGCCTGCTGACTGCGGTCGGGCTCGGCTACCTCGCAGGCCGCGACGCAGCGGCCAAGGTCCGCGCCGGAGCCGCGGCATGACGCTGGCTGAACAGTTTGCAAGCTTTGCGGACGGGCTTCGGCTGGCGGATGTGCCTGCGCCGGTGCAGCGCCTCGCGCGTCTTCACCTGATCGATGCGCTCGGCGTCGGGCTCGGCGCCTCGGCCGTGCCCTCGCATCGCCGTTTCCTGCAAGGCCTGCACGAGGAGTCGGACACCGGCGGCCGCGCCACGGTGCTGGGCTATTCGACGGGTGCATCGGCACCGGTGGCCGCCTTGCTCAACGGCACGTCCATCCACTCGCTCGAGTACGACGACACGCACATGGGCTCCATCGTGCACGGCAGCGCGGTGATCGTGCCGGCTGTGCTGGCCACGGTCGAGACGCACGCGCTGTCGCTCGACGAAGCCGTGCGCCTGGTGGTGATCGGCTGGGAGTTGCTGGTGCGCCTCGGCGAGGCGAGCCCCGGCGGCTTCCAGCGCCGCGGCTTCCAGGTGACCTCGGTGGGCGGCGTGGGGGTCGCGGCGCTGCTCGCCTCGGTGGCGCGCGGCGCGAGCCCGGCGCAGAGCGTGGCCGCGATGGGCATCGCCGGGAGCCAGGCCGGCGGCATCTTCGAATTCCTGAGCAACGGCTCCAACGTGAAGGCGCTGCATCCGGGCTGGGCCGCGCATGCAGGCCTGTGGGCCGCGCGCTGCGCAGCCGCAGGCATGACCGGGCCGACCACGGTGATCGAAGGCCGCTACGGCCTGTTCGCCGCCTATGCCGACGACCCGGCCGCGGGCGGTCGCCTGGCCGTTGGCCTGCGCGATCTCGGCACGCAATGGCGGCTGGCCGATGCCGCCTTCAAGTTCTTTCCCTGCTGCCACTACATCCATCCCTTCCTCGAATGCGCACAGGCCTTGTCGGCACGAATCGCCACGGTCGCCGACATCGCCGAGGTGCATTGCCGCGTCGCGCCGGGCGCGGCCACGGTGATCTGCGAACCCTGGTCGTCGAAGCAGCAGGTCGCGAGCGGCAACGAGGCCAAGTACAGCCTGCCCTACTGCATCGCCCGCGTGCTGCTCGGGCGCCCGGTGGACATCCCCTCGATGACGGCCGCGGGCGTCGACGCGGACGCGATCGCACTGGCCGCACGCATCCAATGGACGCCACGCGAGGACAGCGGCTTCCCGGCGAAGTTCGATGCCGACCTGCGCATCATGCTGGCCGACGGCACGCAGTTGCACCATGCGGTCGATCAGGTGTTCGGCAGCCCGCAGCGCCCGGCCGGCGAAGACGCCGTGCGCGCCAAGTTCGCGGCCAACGTCGCGCCCGTGCTCGGCGCGACCGCGCGCGACACGGCCTGGGATGCGGTGATGCAAGGCGGCAGCCTCGACACGCTGCAACGCGCGCTGCGCACGGCGGCCGATTGAACGCAGGATAGCGATGACGGCGGCAGCGCGCATTCCGGTCGACCTCGTCACCGGCTTCCTCGGCAGCGGCAAGACCACGCTGATCAATGCCGTGCTGCGCGATGCGTCCTTCGCCGGCGCGATGGTCATCGTCAACGAATTCGGCGAAGTCGGGCTGGACCACGTGCTGATGTCCGCCGCCGACGACCAGGTGCTGCTGCTCGACTCGGGCTGCCTGTGCTGCGTCGCATCGGGCACGCTGCGCGACACGCTGATCGATCTGTTCGCGCGCCGCAGCAGCGGCGGCGTGCCGCCCTTCGACCGCATCATCGTCGAGACCAGCGGCCTGGCCCATCCCGGTCCGCTGGTGGCCTCGCTGCTGGGCGATTCGGCGCTGAAGCCGCGCTGCGTCCTGGCGCAGGTGCTGACGCTGGTCGATGCGGTGAATGGCGCCGCGACGCTGGCGCGCTATGCCGAAGCGCAGCGGCAGGTGGCCTTCGCCGACCGCGTGTTGATCAGCAAGACGGACATCGCCGAACCCGCGCAAGCGAGCGATCTGGCATCTCGGATTCGCGAGCTCAATCCCGCGGCCGAGGTCGAGCGCCGGCAGCGTGGCGATTCGCCGTCGCGCTATTTCGCGCCGGCTGCCAGTGCCGCGCCACGCGCGACGGCCGTGCACGCCGAGGCGTGGCTGCGCGGCCCGCTGCGGCCGCAGTACGCGCAGGCCGGCGATGGCGTCGATACGGCCGCTGTGGAGCATGACCACGGCACCGCCTTTCGCCAGGTCAGCACGCACGTGCTCGAAGTGCCCGGCCCCATCGACTGGCCGACCTACGCCGCGTGGACGCAAGCCCTGAGTGCACGGCTTGGCGCGCGCCTGCTGCGCTGCAAGGGCCTGCTTGCGCTCGGCGACAACGGCGCCACGCCATGGGTCGTGCAAGGCGTGCAGGGCTTCTTCGCGCCGCCCGAACGCCTGGCCGCCTGGCCGCCGTCGGTGCCGCAAGGCTTCCTCGTGTGCATCGGCGAATCCATCCATCGCGCGGAGCTCGACGCCATCGTCGCGCCCGCGCACTCCCTCCCCTGAAGCAACACACACCATGCCCGATACCTTCATTCTTCGCGGCGGCACCATGGTCAGCGCCGAGCGCGACCCCGAGCCGCAGGACATCCTGGTCGAGGACGGCCGCATCGGCGCCCTGCTCGCGCCCGGCACGCCTGTGGCGGCGCACGTGCGCGAGCGCCGCATCGACGGCCTGCACGTGTTCCCCGGCCTGATCGAGGCCCATCTGCATTTCGGCTTCGGCGAGAAGATCACCGAGTACAGCACCGAGACCGCACACGCGGCCATCGGCGGCTTCACCACCGTGCTCGGCTACTTCCTCAACAACGAGGCCTACAGCGACGTGTTCAAGCGCGAGCAGGCCTATGCGAAGCCGCGCGCGCACATCGACTACGGCTTCCACTTCAGCACCGCCTCCGAGCTGCACCTGCAGGAACTCGAGAGCTACGTGCGCGACTACGGCGTCACCTCCTTCAAGTACTTCATGAACTTCAAGGGCGAGGAAGGCCGCTACCTCGGCCTCGACGGCACCGACGACGGCTACTTCCAGGCGCTGCTCGAACGTGCCGCGGCGATCGGCGACGTGACGGTGGTCTGCCACACCGAGAACATCGAGATCGTCAATCGCCGCCGCAACGCGCAGTTGGAGATCGGCCTCGACAACCTGCAACAGTGGGCCGACATCAAGCCGCCGATCACCGAGGCCGAAGCCTGCGTGCGCGCGATGTTCCTGGCCGAGAAGGCCGGCGCGAAGATCTACATCCCGCACATGAGCTCGCGCATGGGCCTGGACGAGGTGCGCCAATGGCGCCGGCGCTACGACCAGGTGTTCGTCGAGACCTGTCCGCACTACCTGACCCACACCGCCGACATGGACCTCGGCGGCATGGGCAAGGCGAACCCGCCCTTCCGCAGCAAAGACGACCAGGACGCGCTCTGGGAAGGCCTGGCCGACGGTTCGATCGACGTCGTCGCCTCCGACCATTGCCCGCGCAAGCGCGCGACCAAGGACAAGACGCTGTGGCTCGCCTCGCAGGGCTTCCCGGGCACCGCGACCATCCTGCCCGTGCTGCTGCACGAGGGCTACCACCGGCGCGGGCTGTCGCTGCGCCGCATCTGCCAGCTGGTGTGCGAGGCACCAGCGCGCATCTTCGACATCGCCGCGCGCAAGGGCGCGCTGCGGCCGGGCGCCGATGCCGACATCACGCTGGTCGACCTGAACCTCGAGCGCGTGGTGCGGCACGAGGATCTGCTGTCCTACTCCGACTACAGCATCTACGACGGCTGGACCTTCAAGGGCTGGGCGACCGAGACCATCGTTCGCGGCGAGACCGTCATGCAGGACGGCAAGCTGGTCGGCGCGCCGGGCCATGGCCAGTACATCTTCCGCACGCGCGCCGGCGCGGCAAGCGCCTGACGCGCGGTCCCTTCATTCACCGAAAGACATCCATGACCTCCACCACCCATCCCTGGGACGACGTCATCAGCGCCGAAGAACAGCGCGCCTACAACGCCGTCGGCTTCGGCCGCCCGAGCGGCCTCGGCAAGCGGCCCGGCCTGCTCATCATCGACGTGCAGTACCGCACCGTCGGCACCAAGCGCCTGCCCTTCTGGGAAGCCATCGAGGAATTCCCGACCTCCTGCGGCGAGGTCGGCTGGGCCGCGGTGGACGCCATCGTGCCGCTGCTCGCGCTGTTCCGCGAGCGCAACTGGCCGGTGCTCTACCCGCACGTCGCGCCCAAGGTCGCGCACGAGGGCGGACGGCTGGCCGAGAAGATCCCGGCCATCATGAACATCGCGGCCAAGGGCTACGAGATCGTGCAGGAACTCGCGCCGCGCCCCGGCGACGTGCTCTTGCCGAAGAAGCACCCGAGCGCCTTCTTCGCGACCGCGCTGTGCAGCCACCTGGTCGACCTGCAGGTCGATACCGTGATCGTCGTCGGCTGCAGCACCAGCGGCTGCGTGCGCGGCACCGCGGTGGACGCCTTCTCGTACAACTTCAAGGTGTCGATCCCGCAGGAGTGCTCCTTCGATCGCAGCATCACCTCGCACAAGGTCAACCTGTTCGACCTCGGGCAGAAGTACGCGGACGTGCTGCCGACTGCGGAGCTGATCGAGAAGCTGCGCGCGCTGCCGGGTTCTGACTGAGGCCAGCGAAGCCCGCGCCGAGCAGCAGGCGCCCGGCACGAAAAGCTGCACGGGAGCTATGCCGCGTTGATCTGCTTTCCAGCTACTTGACGGTTAGCTGCAATACAGATAAATTGAAATTAGCATGAATACAGCTACCGCCATGGGTGCACTCCCAGCCCAAGCTCTCGTGTCCGGCGATCAGCTGGGGCAGCTGCTGCGCAGCACGCGCCGCCGGTTGAAACTGAACCAGGCTGCCATCGGCGCCAGGCTGAACCTCAGCCAGAACCGGGTTTCCTACCTCGAACTCCATCCCGATGAGTTGAGCTTCAGGCAACTGCTGAGCTGGTGCTCGGTGCTCGGCCTCGAGCTGAAGCTGAGCGCGCGAGGCCCGTTGAAGGTCAAGCCCGGCACGACGGAGTGGTGAAGTGGGCCGTCGATCCCGCAGCCAGTCCCTCGGCCTCTGGTCCAACGGCGAGCGCGTCGGCCGCTGGACGATCCCCGCGCGCGGGGCGATGGAGCTGCACTACGACGAAGCCTGGGTCCGCTCGGACGTCGGCCGCCCGCTGTCGCTGTCGCTGCCCTTCAATCCCTACAACGAACCCCTCCAGGGTTCTGCCGTCGAGCACTATTTCGACAACCTGCTTCCCGACAGCACGGCCATTCGCAAGCGCGTGGCGGCGCGCTTCAAGACGGGCTCGATCGATGCGTTCGACCTGCTGGCCGCCATTGGGCGCGACTGTGTGGGCGCCATTCAGCTGCTCGACGAGGCCGACGCCCCCACGGCGGTCGACAAGGTGGAAGCCGTGCGGCTGGACGACGAGTCCATCGAGCGCCACCTGCTGAACATCACGAGCCCTGACAAGTTCGATGCCTCGATAGACCCCGACGACGATTTCCGCATCTCGCTCGCCGGCGCCCAGGAAAAGGACGCCTACCTCTGGTGGAACGGTGCCTGGCACAAGCCCCGTGGCACCACGCCCACCACGCACATCTTCAAGCTCCCCCTGGGCCTGATCGGCGGTCGCCAGGCAGATTTCTCGACCTCCGTGGACAACGAGTGGCTGTGCCTGAAACTGCTTCAGGCCTATGGATTGCCCACTGCCGATGCGACGATCGCATCGTTCGGCAAGCAGCGCGTGCTGGTGGTCGAGCGCTTCGACCGGCGCGTTGCGAGCGGCCGGCTCCTGCGGCTGCCCCAAGAGGACTTCTGCCAGGCCACGGGAACCTCGCCCCTGGTGAAATACGAGAACGAGGGCGGCCCGGGTCTGCAGAAGCTCTTTTCACTCTTGCAGCAGTCCGCGACCGCGGCGGATGACATGCGCACCTTGATGGCTTCGCAGGTCCTGTTCTGGCTGCTCCGCGCGCCGGACGGCCACGCGAAGAATTTCAGCATTCACCTGCTGGCCGGCGGTGCGTTCCGGCTCACGAAGATGTATGACGTCATGTCGGCCTATCCCATCCTTGGCAAGGGCCGCAGCCAATGGGCGCCGCGCGACGTCAAGCTGGCGATGGCGCTGCTCGGCAAGAACCGGCACTACGCCATGGCCGGCATTCAACGCCGGCACTTCAACAGCACCGCGCAGCAGGTGGGATTCGGCCATGACGCAGAAGCCGTCATCCAGGCGCTGATTGTTCGGACGCCCGGCGCGATCAGGGAAGTGCGGGAACAGTTGCCGAAGGATTTCTCACCGCTCGTGGCCGAGCGCGTGCTGGGCGGCCTGCAGTCGGCCGTGAACACGCTCGAAGGCATGCCTGCGACCTGATGCACGCCACTTCGTCATCCCGATCGTCGAGAATGACGCAAAGGCCGCCGCTCGGGCCTTCACGCATCGGAGAACCGTTTTGGCAGTCAGCGTTTTCGATTTGTTCAAGGTCGGCATCGGGCCTTCCAGTTCGCACACCGTGGGGCCGATGCGGGCGGCACGCCTGTTCACCTCGCGGCTTTCCAACGAAGGCCTGTTGAGCGCGGTGGCGCGGATCCGGTCCGAGCTGTACGGCTCGCTCGGCGCCACCGGCAAGGGGCACGGCACCGACCGCGCGGTGCTGCTGGGCCTGGCCGGGCACGAGCCCGACACGGTCGATCCGGACCAGATCGCCGCGCTGCTCGACCTCATCCGCAGCGAGCGCGCGATCGCCTTGCTCGGCACCCACCGGATCGCGCTCGACGAGAAAAGCGACGTGCTCTTCTACCGCAGCGAGACGCTCCCGTTCCACGCCAACGGCATGAAGTTCAGTGCCTTCGATGCGGCGGGCGCTGCGCTGTGCACGCAGACCTACTACTCGGTCGGCGGCGGCTTCGTCGTCAGCGAGCAGGTGGCCGAGGACGGTCGGCGCCAGAAGGTCATCGCGCCCGACACCACCGTGTTGCCGCTGCCCTTCCACAGCGGCGACGAGCTGCTGGCGCTGACGCGGCAGCACGGCTGCAGCATCGCCGAGGTGATGCGGCGCAACGAGCGCCACTGGCGCGCCGACGACGAGATCGAGGCCGGGCTGTTGAAGATCTGGGCCGTGATGCAAGGCTGCGTCGCACGCGGCTGCAGGACCGAAGGCGTGCTGCCCGGCGCCTTCAAGGTCAAGCGCCGTGCCGCCGCGCTGCACCGCACGCTGACGGCCGCGGCGAAGCCCGGCGCCATCGACGATCCGCTGAAAGTGATGGACTGGCTGAACCTCTATGCGCTGGCCGTCAACGAAGAGAACGCGGCGGGCGGCCGCGTCGTGACCGCACCCACCAACGGCGCCGCGGGCATCATTCCGTCGGTGCTGCACTACTACGTCGATTTCGTGCCGGGTGCGGACCGCGCGGGCATCGTCGACTTCCTTCTCACCGCCGGCGCGATCGGCATTCTCTACAAGGAAAACGCGTCGATCTCGGGCGCCGAGGTGGGCTGCCAGGGCGAGGTCGGCGTGGCCTGTTCGATGGCTTCGGCCGCGTTCTGCGCGGTGCTCGGCGGCACGCCCGAGCAGGTCGAGAACGCCGCCGAGATCGGCATGGAACACCACCTCGGCCTGACCTGCGATCCGGTCGGCGGCCTGGTGCAGATTCCCTGCATCGAGCGCAACGCCATCGCCTCGGTGAAGGCGGTGAACGCGGCGCGCATGGCGCTGCACGGCGACGGCACGCACCATGTGAGCCTCGACAAGGTCATCAAGACGATGCGCGAGACCGGCGCGGACATGATGACCAAGTACAAGGAAACCTCGCGCGGCGGGCTGGCGGTCAACATCGTCGAGTGCTGAGCCGGACGGCTACGTGCCGCTGCGGCCGCCCCCCTTCGCACCGGCCAGCGCGTCGCTCGCCGGTCGACGAATCTTCGATCGCGCCTCGGCTCGCAGCCTCGCAAGATAGCGGATCGCCACCAGCGCCGCGGCGAATCCGGAGGCCGCGCCGACGGCCAGGGCCCAGCGCGGGCCGAAGGTGTCCGCGATCCATCCGACGATGGGCGCGCCGATCGGCGTGCTGCCGAGCGCCACCGCCAGCAGAATCGCGATCACGCGGCCGCGCAGCGCCGGATCGGTCGACAGCTGCACGAGGCTGTTCGTCGAGGTCGTCAATGTCTGCGCGGCCAGGCCGATGAGCACCAGCGCCATCGCGAAGAAGACCGGGTTCGGCATCACCGCCGCGATCGCGCAGCCCAGCCCGAAGAGCGCGGCGCCATACAGCAGCATCGTCATGCGCGGCCGGCCGCGCCTGGCGGCGAGCAAGGCGCCGGTCACGGAGCCGACCGCCATGGCCGAGGACAGCAGGCCGTACTGCCCGGCCCCGCCGTGGAACGCGCTGAGGGACATCGTCGAGATGAAGATCGGGAAGTTGAGCCCGAAGGTGCCCACCAGCAGCAGCATCAGCAGCGCCGCCTTGAGATCCGGCCGATGCCAGACATACCGGAGCCCTTCGGCCAGTCCGCCGTGCGTTCGAGGCAAGGCCATCCTCGGCTGGAGCTCGGCGCGCCGCAGTCCGAACAGCGAACCCAGCACGGCGAGAAAAGAGACCGCGTTGAGGAGGAACACCCAGCCGACGCCGGCGGCCGCGATCACCACGCCTGCGACGGCCGGCCCGATCATCCTGGCGGCGTTGAAGGACGTGGAATTGAGCGCCACCGCGTTCGAGAGATCGGCCGGCGCCACGAGATCGGAGACGAAGGTCTGACGCGCAGGTGCATCGAAGGCCGCCGTGCACCCCAGCGCGAACGCGAACGCGTACACATGCCAGAGCCGGACAACGCCTGCGAGCGTCAGCAGGCCCAGTCCCAGCGCCAGCGCGCCCATCACGGCCTGTGTCACAAGAAGCAGCTTGCGCCGATCGAGCCGGTCGGCGGCCAGGCCGGTGAATGGCAGCAACAGCAGCTGGGGGCCGAACTGCAGCGCCATGACGATGCCCACGGCCGTCGCGTTGCGATGGGTGAGGTGGGCGAGCACGAGCCAGTCCTGGGCCGTGCGCTGCATCCATGTCCCGATGTTGGAGACCAGCGCGCCGATGGCCCAGAGGCGGTAGTTGAAGCCGCTCAGCGAGCGGAAGGTTCCGGCCACTGCGGTTCAACCCGCCAAAGGATGGCCGCTGCCGGCCCGATCAGTTCCGATGCGCATCCAGCAACCGGAGGATGTCCTGCGTCGTACCCGTTTCGCCCAGCCTCGGGAAGATCCGCGCGATGCTGTTCGCATGGGCGTCCGCGTTCGTGTCGGTCATCGCATCGACCGCGAGCGTGACGTGGAACCCGAGCTCGCTCGCCTGCCGCGCGGTCGACTCCACGCCGATGCTGGTGGCCACGCCGGCCAGCACGATCTGGGTCACGCCCAGGCCGCGCAGGGACTTCTCGAGGCCGGTGCCGGTGAAGGCACCCCAGGTCCGCTTCGTGACCCGCAGGTCGGTGGGCTGCTGTCCCAGCGCGGGTATCAGCTCGGCCCAGTCCGCCGGCAGCTCGCCGGGGCCGCGGGGCTGCTCGTTGCGTCCGGGCGCGAAGCCCGCCACGTTGACGAGAACCACCGGCAGGCCATGGCGGCGGAACGCATCGGCGAGCGAAACGGCATGCCGCACGATCTCGTCGATCGGATGCACGGCCGGCCGGGCCACGATGCCCTTCTGAAGGTCGATGACGACGAGTGCGGATGTGGGATCGAGCGTGCTGATGGGCATGGCGGCTCTTTCAGGAGGAGTCAGTCGACAAGACGTTGGAGGAGTTCGATGCCGGTCATCAGCTGGCGCTGTTCGGCCTGCGAGAACCGGCTTTGCATGGAAGCCAGCAGCCAGTCCTCGCGGGCTGCGCGGACCGCCTTGAACGCCTTGCGGGCCGTCGCCGTCAGCGACAGGATGGTCTGGCGTCCGTCCTTCGGATCCGGTGTCGCTTTCAGGAAGCCTGCATCGACGAGCGCGGCGATCGTGGCGCCCATCGACTGCGAGCGCATGCCTTCGGCCCGGGCCAGCGCAGTCACGGTCGAGGGACCGTCGCGCTCCAGCCGACCGAGCACATGGCGCTGCGGTTCGGTCAGATGCCCGGCCGGGGCTTCGTCCCGCAGCCGCCTTCGCAGCTTGCCGACGAACACGCGCAGGTCCACGGCGGCGCTCATCAGGCGCGCGGCTTCAGGGCTTTCAGCTTCCACGTCGGCAAGTCCCGGATATGAAGTTTGGCTTCGCAGTTTAGCTTCGTATCAAGACCTTCCTCAAGAAGCGGTCTTGGCGTGCCCGCTCTCTCCTTCTAGACGAAACGCAACCCGACGCTGCCCATCCCCTGCACCTTCAGCGTGACCGCATCGCCCGCCTTCACCGCCACCGCCTCGGTGATGCCGCCCGACAGGATCAGCGTGCCGGCCGGGATCTCTTCGCCGTGCGCACCGAGATGGTTGGCCAGCATCGCGATCGCCGCGGCGGGATGGCCGAGCACCGCCGCGCCGGCGCCGAAGGCCACCGGCTCGCCGTTCTTCTCCAGCACCACGCCCACGGTGCGCAAGTCGACCTCGGACGCCGGCCGCGCGCGGCCGCCGATCACGAAGCGCGCGGCCGAGGTGTTGTCGGCCACCACGCTCTTCAGGTCGAACTTGAAATCCCGGTAGCGGCTGTCGATGACCTCGATGCCGGGCAGCACGAAGTCGGTCGCGGCGAGCACCGCGCCGATGTGGCAGCCCGGACCCCTGAGCGCGCTGCGCGTGACGAAGGCGATCTCGGGCTCCACCTTCGGATGGATCAGCTCGGCGAGCCTGCATTCGCCGCCTTCGGGCACGGCATGGTTGTCGGCCATGAAGCCGAACACCGGCGTGGTCACGCCCATCTGCTTCATCTTCGCGTGCGAGGTGAGGCCGGCCTTGAGGCCGATCACGCGATGGCCGCGCGCGATCTTGCGGCGGCGGATCTCGTTCTGGATCGCATAGGCATCGTCCCAGTCCATCTGCGGGTATTCGTCGGTGATCTTCGGCGTGTCGCGCGCCTCGCGTTCGCAGCTTTCCAGGTGCTCGGCGAGCGCGGCGATGGTGCGTGGGTCGAGCTTCATGCCGCCACCTCCTGCGCCGCCTGGCGTGCACGCGCCAGCGTGATCGCGGTGTCCTCGATCATGTCTTCCTGGCCGCCCACCATGCCGCGCCGTCCGAGCTCGACCAGGATCTCGCGCGCCGGCACGCCGTACTTCTTCTCGGCGCGCTTGGCGAACAGCAGGAAGGACGAGTACACGCCCGCGTAGCCCAGCGTCAGCGCGTCGCGGTCGACGCGGATGACGTGGTCCATGACCGGCACCACGCGGTCCTCGGCCACGTCCTGGATCCTGAAGACATCGACGCCGGTCTCGATGCCCATGCGCTCGCACACCGCGACGAAGACTTCCATCGGCGTGTTGCCCGCGCCCGCGCCGAGGCCCGCGGCCGCGGCGTCGATGCGGTTGGCGCCGGCCTCCACCGCGGCGATCGAATTGGCGACGCCCATCGCGAGGTTGTGATGGCCGTGGAAGCCCAGCTCGGTGTCGGCCTTCAACGCCGCACGCACCGCGCCGATGCGCGCCTTCACGTCATCGGGCAGCATGTGGCCGGCCGAGTCGGTGACGTAGACGCAGTTGGCGCCATAGCCTTCCATCAGCAGCGCCTGACTCACCAGCTTCTCCGGCGGGGCCATGTGCGCCATCATCAGGAAGCCGACGGTGTCCATCCCGAGCCGGCGCGCCATCGCGATGTGCTGCTCCGAGACGTCGGCCTCGGTGCAGTGCGTGGCGACGCGCACCGTGTGCACGCCGATCCCGTGCGCCATGCGCAGATGGTCGACGGTGCCGATGCCGGGGATCAGCAGGGCCGAGACCTTGGCCCTGCGCATCAGCGGGATCACCGCGCCGAGGTAGTCCTCGTCGCTGTGCGCCGGAAATCCGTAGTTGACGGAGCTGCCGCCCAGGCCATCGCCGTGGGTCACCTCGATCAGCGGCACGCCGGCTTCGTCGAGCCCGGCGGCGATGTCCTTCATCTGGTCCAGCGTCATCTGGTGGCGCTTGGGATGCATGCCGTCGCGCAGCGTCATGTCGTGCACGGTGATGTGTCGGCCCTGGAGATTCATGGTGGGGTCCTCAAGCCGTGGCGGCTTCGGTTTGAACTTCACCGGCGAGCATCGCTTCGGCGAACATCTCCGCCGTGCGCGCCGCGGCGGCGGTCATGATGTCGAGATTGCCGGCGTACTTCGGCAGGTAGTCGCCGAGGCCTTCGACCTCGAGGTAGATCGACACGCGCCGGCCGTCGAACACCGGCCCGTTCACCAGCCTGTAGCCCGGCACGTACTGGCGGACTTCCGCGATCATCTCGTGCACCGACGCGGTGATGCGCGCCTGGTCCGGTGCGTCCTCGGTCAGGCAATGCACGGTGTCGCGCATGATGAGCGGCGGCTCCGCCGGGTTGACGATGATGATCGCCTTGCCCTTCGCCGCGCCGCCCACGCGCTCTACCGCGCCGGCCGTGGTGCGCGTGAACTCGTCGATGTTCTTGCGCGTGCCCGGCCCGACCGAGCGGCTCGACACCGTCGCCACGATCTCGCCGTAGGCCACGGGCTGCACGCGCGAGACGGCCGCCACCATCGGGATCGTGGCCTGGCCGCCGCAGGTGACCATGTTGAGGTTCATCGGCCGCCCGCCCGGCGCCGCGAGCTGCGCCTTCAGGTTGACCGGCGGCACGCAGTAGGGGCCGATGGCCGCGGGCGTGAGGTCGATCATCATCACGCCGAGCGCATTGAGCTTCGCGCTGTTCTCGGCATGCACGTAGGCGCTGGTGGCGTCGAACGCGATCCGCACGCCGTCGGCCTCGACGTGCGGCAGCAGGCCGTCGACGCCTTCGGCGGTGGTCTTCAGGCCCATCGCGCGGGCGCGCTGCAGGCCGTCGGACGCGGGGTCGATGCCGACCATCCACACGGGTTCGAGCACCGCACTGCGTTGCAGCTTGGCCAGCAGGTCGGTGCCGATGTTGCCGGGCCCGATGAGGGCGCATTTGATTTTCTTCGTCATGGCGTGACTTCTCTTTTCGTCAGTGAAAGCGCACCGAGCAGCCGCCGAGGCCGCCGATGGAAACGCGGAAGTTGTCGCCGGCCGCGGCCGGGAACATGGCGGCCAGCGCGCCCGACAGCACGACCTCGCCGGCCTTCAGCCCGATGCCCAGCCTGCCGAGCGTGTTGGCCAGCCAGGCGACCGCATTGACCGGCGATCCGAGCGCCGCGGCACCGGCGCCGGTGGCGATGATCTCGCCGTTCTTCTCCAGCACCATGCCGCAGGTGGCGAGGTCGACGCGGCGCGGATCGACCGCGCTGTCGCCCAGCACGAAGACGCCGCACGACGCGTTGTCGGCGACGGTGTCGGCGATCCCGATCTTCCAGTCGCGGATGCGCGAGTCGACGATCTCGAAGCAGGGCATCACGCATTCGGTCGCGGCCAGCACGTCGGCGTTGCCGATGCCCGGCCCCATCAGGTCGCGCTTCAGGATGAAGGCGATCTCGCCCTCGGCCTTGGGCTGGATCAGCGTGCTGCGGCCGATCGATTCGCCTTCGTTCACGATCATGCCGTCGAGCAGGTAGCCGAAGTCGGGCTGCCAGACGCCGAGCATGGCCATGACCGCGCGCGAGGTGACGCCGATCTTCTTGCCGACGATGCGCTCGCCGGCCTCGAGGCGGCGCGCGATCATGCGCTGCTGCACGCCGTAGGCGTCGTCGATGCCGATGTCCTTGTGGCGCTCGGTGAGCGGTGCCACGACCTGGCGGTCGCGCAGCGCGGCGTAGAGCTCGTCGCCGAGCTGCTGGATCAGGGTGTTGTCCATGAGGGCCTTCTCTGTCGGTGCGTGGAAATCAGTCGGCCTCGGCGAGGAAGTCGCCGACCAGCCGCGCGAAGCGGGCGCTGTGCTCGATCTGCGTCCAGTGGCCGCAGCGGCCGAAGACATGCAGCTGGCTGCGCGGGATCCATTGCGCGAGCGTCAGCGAGGTGGCGAGCGGGATCACCTGGTCCTCGCGCCCGTGCAACAGCAGCGTCTCGTGCGGCAGCGCGCGGATCGCGGCTTGCGGGCTCGCCATCGCGTCGACCCAGCGCTGGCGCGGTGCGGGAAACATCGCGCCGAAGGACTCCTGGAAGCCCGGCTGGATGCTGGCCTCGTAGCGCAGCTGCGCCAGCTCGTCGGTGACCAGCGTGCGGTCGTGCGCGAACACGTCCATGATGCGGCGCATGTTGGCGAACGAGGGCGTGTAGCCCCACACCGCATCGAGCCCCGGCGTGATCGGGAAGGGCACGCCGACGCTGCCCATCAGCACCAGGCGGCGCACGCGCTGCGGCGCGCGGATCGCCAGCGCGAGCGAGAGCGCGCCGCCGAAGGAGTTGCCGACCACGTCGGCGCGTTCGATGTCGAGCGCGTCGAGCAGGTCGATGGCCTGCTGCACCCAGGTGTCCATCGTGTAGGCGATGCCGGGCGGCCGATCGGTGAAGCCGAAGCCCGCCATGTCCGGCGCGATGACGCGGCGCGTGCGCGCGAGCACCGGCATCGCGAGCCGCCAGTTGGCCCACGCGCTGACGCCGGGGCCGGAGCCGTGGATGAAGAGCACCGGCGCGCCCTGCCCCAGGTCGTGCACGTTGGTGTGAAAGGCGCCGGTGCGGATGCGGCTTGCGATTTCGGGATTGGCCATGGCCGTCGATACCTCAGAGCCTGATGCAGACGTTGCGCAGCTCGGTGTAGAACTCGAGCGAGTGCACGCCGCCTTCGCGGCCGATGCCCGAGGCCTTGGCGCCGCCGAAGGCGGTGCGCAGGTCGCGCAGGAACCAGCTGTTGACCCAGCAGATGCCGACCTCGACCTGCCGGGCGACGCGGTGCGCGCGGCCGAGGTTCTCGGTCCATACCGTCGTGGCCAGGCCGTAGTCGGTGGCGTTCGCGA
This sequence comes from Variovorax sp. PBL-E5, assembly GCF_901827185.1. NCBI lineage: Bacteria > Pseudomonadati > Pseudomonadota > Betaproteobacteria > Burkholderiales > Comamonadaceae > Variovorax > Variovorax sp. PBL-E5. The sequence continues at coordinate 343,320 of NZ_LR594673.1, forward strand.
GCGCCACCGCTTCTTCCTCGGTGTCGAAGGGCGCGATGTGGCAGCACGGCCCGAAGATCTCCTCGCGGATCACCGCGGCCGTCTCGGGCAGCCCGGTCCAGATCGTCGGCTGCACCCAGTGGCCTTCGGCCAGCATGCCCTTCATCGGCGGCACGCCGCCGCCGGTGACCAGCGTCGCGCCCTCGTCCATCGCCTTCTTGTAGTACGACAGCACCTTCTGTTGGTGCTCGCGCGAGATCAGCGGCCCGAGGTTCACGTCCGGCTCCTCGGACGGCCCGGTCTTCAGCGCCTCGGCCCTGGCCTTCAGCGCAGCGACGAACTTGTCGAAGATCGGCCGCTGGACATACACGCGCTCCGTGCCCAGGCACACCTGGCCGCAGTTCTCGAAGGCCGCGCGCGCGATGCCGGCGACGGCGCGGTCGAAGTCGGCATCGGCGAACACGATGCCGGCGTTCTTGCCGCCGAGTTCGAAGGACACCGGCCGCACGCCCTTCGCCGCCGCGGCCATGATGGCCTCGCCGGTGCGCGTCTCGCCGGTGAAGGTGATGCCGTTCACGCCCGGATGCCGGGTGAGGAATTCGCCCGCCGAGCCGGGGCCGAAGCCGTGCACCACGTTGTAGACGCCGGGCGGAATGCCGACCGCGTTCATCACCTCGCCGAGCAGCGTCGCGGTGGCCGGCGTTTCTTCGGACGGCTTCACGACCACCGTGTTGCCGCAGGCCAGCGCCGGCGCGACCTTCCACGTCATCAGCAGCAGCGGCAGGTTCCACGGACACACCACGCCGATCACGCCCACCGGCGAACGCACGGCGTAATTGAGCGCATGGCCGCCGTCCGGCGTCGCCATCTCGAAGCTCTCGGCCGGCACGTTCTTCACGATGTCGGCAAAGGCCTTGAAGTTGGCCGCGCCGCGCGGGATGTCGACGTGCGAGGCCAGTGCATGCGGCTTGCCGGTGTCGGCCATCTCGGCCTGCAGGAAGTCGTCGAAGCGGCGGTCGATCTCGTCGGCCACCGCGTGCAGCAGCGCGACGCGACGGGCCACGCTCATGCGGCCCCACTCGCCTTGCAGGGCCGCACGCGCCGCGCGCACGGCGGCGTCGACCTCGGCCGCGCCGGCCTCGTGCACCTGGCCGATCAGCCGGTTGTCGACCGGCGCGCGGTTGTCGAAGGTCTTGCCGGTGGCGACGAACTCGCCACCGATGAAGTTGAGGAACTGCTTCATGGCCGAGACTGCTTTCAAGTCAGCACCGAGAGGAAGGCTTCGTTGAGCTTGCGGTCGTGGTAGAAGATCGCGCGCCCGAGTTCGTCATCCGTCCAGGTCAGCGGCGGCTTGTCCGGGTAGAAGATGTAGCCGCCCGAGAAGACCTCGTTGCGGTTGCCGCTCGGGTCGAAGAAGTAGATCGTCTCGCCGCGCGTGATGCCGTGGCGCGTCGGGCCGATGTCGAGCGAGACGCGCCTCTTCGTGATGATGTCGGCCGCCTTCAGCACCTCGCCCCAGTTGTCGAGCAGGAAGGAGGCGTGGTGGAACTTGTTCTTCTCCGGATGGCGGATGAAGGCGATGTCGTGCGGCTTGGTCGAGCAGGTCAGGAAGGCCGCGATGGGCATGCGCTCGGGGCCGGCGACCACGCTTTCCGCCATCGAGAAGCCCAGCACTTCGGTGAACAGCTTGATCGTGCCGTCGAGGTCGTCGCCGTACAGGAGGCAGTGGTCGAAGCGCGAGGGTGCCATGCCCTTCAGGTCGTCCGGCGAGATCTCGGGGTTCTCGTAGGGCATGCCGTTGCCGACCTTCTCCTTCTCGGCGAAGAGCTCGATCGAATGGCCGGTCGGCACGGTGAAGCGAAAGCGCTTGCCGGTCTTCGGGTGCTCGCCGGCCGCGATCCATTGCATGTCGGTGGCCAGGCCGCTGGCCTGGAGGTCGGCGGCCAGCTTGTCGAGCGTGGCCGGCGAGTCGACACGAAAGCCCATGAAGTCCATGCCGGCCGTGTCGGCCTCGCGCAGCACCACGCTGTGGTGATCGTGCTCGTCCCAGGCTTTCAGATAGATGCGGCCTTGCGCGTCGCGCGCGGTCTCGATCAGGCCGAGCACGTCGCGGTAGTGCTTGAGCGCGGTCTCGATGTCGAGCACGCGCAGTTGAACGTGGCCGGGTCTGAGTACGCCAGTGAGTGCCATGAGAGTCTCCTTCGGTGAGTGGAATTCAGGTGGGGGAACGGGAAGTCGCGAGATGACGCTCGATGCAGCGCGCCATCCGCTCGACGGCGCGCAGCTGCAGATCGCTCTGCGGATAGGCGCGGCAGGCCAGCACGTAGCCCTGCGCTTCTTCGGCGGCGCTGACGTGGCCGCGGCTCATGCGTTCGCAGCGCGCGCGGCCCGACTCGATGCGCACCTTGCACACGCCGCAGCCGCCGCCGCGGCAGCCGACCGGGATGCCCTTGCGGCCGAGCTGTTCCATGCCGCCCAGCAGCGTCTGGCCGGCGCGGCAGGCGTACTGCTCGTTCGTGTTGCCGATCGCGATGGAATAGATCGGGTCCATGTCAGAGGGCCTTGAACAACGGGCTGCGCGGGGCCGCAGAGGCCGCATCGGCGGCGGTGAAGAACTTCTCGGTGTAGATGTCGCGCTCGAAGAGGCGGCCCTGCATCAAGGTCGCGATACAGGCCTCGGTCATCGGCGGCGGTCCGCACAGGTAGGCCTTGTGGCCGCGGAAGTCGTTGGCGAACTGTGCCTTCAGCGCCTCGTGCGCGAAGCCGCGCGCGCCGCGCCAGCCGGCATCCGGCGGCAGGTCGGACAGCACGGGCACATAGCTGAAGTTCGGATGCTTCTCGGCGAGCGATTCGAAGAGCTCGTGGAAGTACAGCTCGTCGAGGTTGCGCGCGCCCTGAATCAGCGTGATGGGCAGCGTGCAGCCTTCGCCGAGCAGGTCGAGCACCATCGACTTCGGGCTCGACAGCCCGGAGCCGCCGGCCACGAAGATCATCGGCAACGCGGCCGACTTGCGCACGAAGAAGCGGCCGTTGGGCGCCGTGAAGCGCAGGCGCTGGCCGACCTGCAGCTCGTCGTGCAGCCAGCCGGTGGCGCGGCCCTGCGGCACGCGGCGCACGTGCAGCTCGATCAGGTCCTCATCCGGCGCATTGGCGATCGAGAAGGCACGCGCGCCATCGACGCCCGGCACATGCAGCATCAGGTACTGGCCGGCCTGGAAGGGCGCGCGTCGCGCGGTGCGCAGCCAGAGGCCGCGGATGGTGGGCGTGAGCATCCGCGCCTCGACCAGCTCGGCATCGAAGTCCTCGAGCGGCAGGAATTGCGCGTCCGGGTCTTCGTCGATCTCGGCCTCGATCACGAGGTCGGCCTGCGCCATCGCGCAGCAGGCGAGGATCTTGCCCTCGTCGCGCTCGAAGTCCATCAGCGCGAAGTTCGATGCGTCGCCGTGCTCGCATTCGCCTTCGAGCAGCTGGACCTTGCAGGTGCCGCAGACGCCATGGCCGCAGGCATGCGGCAGCCACACGCCGGCGCGCAGGCAGGCGTCGAGCACCGTCTGGCCGTCGCGGGCCGGGACGCCCTGGCCGAGCGGCTCGATCATGATCTGGAAGCTCATGGCCGTGTGCCTCGCGCGTTCAGCTGCACGAGCCGCGGATGCCCTTCAGGCCGGGCACGCGGAAGCGGATCACCGACTTGTGGACCAGGCCGTTGTCGGCCAGCGACTTGGCGGTGTCGGGCTTGAAGGGCTTGCCCGAATCGAACCACTGGGCCTGGGTCCAGTCGATCTTCTCGAAGTCGGGATGGCTGCCGTAGACGCCGGGCAGCACGTCGCTGAGGAGTGCGCCGAAGGGCATCGCCGCGGGCAGCGGCAGGCACACGGGCGCGCAGAACAGCAGGTGGTCGTCCCAGCCGATGTAGAGCAGGCGCTTGCCATGGAAGCGGTCTTCGCTGTCGGCGACGGTGCCGGTGTAGCCGGGGGCGAGTGCAACAACAGACATATCGTTCTCCTTGTCAGGTCGATGGGGCTCACGCCGCCTTCTGCGCGGACAGGTCCTGGCCGGTCCAGCGCTCCCAGTTCGCCTTGTCCGGCGAGGTGTTGAATTCGCCGTTGTCGGCGCCGTCTTCGATGTGGTAATACTTCAGCACCGCCGCCAGCGGGTTGAAGCCGGGCACGGTCGGGTCGGTGCCTTCGGGGAAGCAGTTGCCCTGGTAGATCTGGTGCACCGGCAGCCAGGCCTGCACGTACTTCTCGGGCTCGCCGTCGAAGATGTCCTTGCAGCCGTCCGAGCAGAAGTGATGCTTCATGCCGTGGTAGGTGCTCTCGCGGTAGCAGATCCTGGTCGGGTCGTCGGGCTCGGTGAAGAACATCGGCACCTGGCAGGTCTGGCACAGCATCGGCAGCGTGTTGTTGAACCAGCGCTTGCCCTGCTTCTCCTGCTCGGCCAGCCACTCGAAGCGCGGGCGGTACAGGGTGTCGAAGGTCTCGGGGTACTTCTCGGCCAGCCACTGCATCTCGTCGGGCTTCGGCACCCAGACGTTGAAGTCCGCCGCATGGCCGTAGTTGTTGAAGGTGGCCCATGCCTCGTGCGAGAGGCGGCTCTTCTCCTTGGTCGCGACCTCGTGGTACTTGGGCATGCGGATGCCGTAGCGCGCGAGATCCTGGAACAGCGCGCCGCCGTTCTTCTCGAAGTACATCTCCCAGGCTTCCGACCAGCTCATCACGCGCTTGGGCAGCATGTAGTCCATCATCATCGCGACCAGCGTGAGCAGGCGATAGCCGCGCCAGAACCACTTGTCGACCCACTTCTGCACGATGGGCACGTTGTCCGGATCCTGTTCGAGGATGAACTTCACCACTTCGAGGCCGAGCGTCATGTGGCGCGATTCGTCGCTCTGCGCCGAGAAGCCGAAGGTCACGGTGGCCATGTCGCCGTTGTAGGCGGCGCCGCTCATGAAGGGCATGAAGAGCAGGTTGGTCAGCACGTATTCGAACGAGAACGAGATCGCGGTGACGAACTCGAAGGGGCCCGCGCTCATCGCGTCCTCGAAGTAGCTCTTGGGCACCGAGAGGTACCACACGCGGTCGTGCATGTGCTGCGGATCGTGCAGCCCGTTGAAGTACTTGTTGAAGTGGCTGATGGTGTGGAACTGCGTCTGCGCATGGCGCAGCTCGTCGATCGACTGCATCTGGCAGGCCACGCGCGCGCCGACGCCGCGGAATGCGCGCCCGTTCATCGCGTAGCCGCGGTGCGCCGCGTACTCGAGCGGCGACACGCCGGTGAGGAACAGCTTGAGCGTGTTCAGGTAGCGCGGATCGCTGATGTTGAACTGGCCGTTGTTCTGCTGGAACGCATCGATGATGGCGTAGAGCTTCTTCTCCTTCTCGCCCTGGAACTTCCAGTAGGCGTCCATCGTGAGGCGGAACGGGTCTTCCCATTTGTCCCAGTCGTGGATCTTGATGCCCTCGAACTTGTCGAAGGGAAAGACCTCGTCCATCGACTGGTAGGTGGTGTCCCAGCCGAGGCCGCGGGTCATCATCGCGTAGCGTTCCTTGAGGCCGAGGCGGGCGGCGGGGCGCGGGGTGGCTGCTTGGGTCATGGCGTGTCCTGTGCTCTTGGCGGAATGGGCAATGGGCGGTGCGCTCAGGCGCCCCAGTGGAGGATGAATTCGTCGTCGGTCTCTTCGATGCTTCCGGACAGCGAGATCAGGCTCAGGTGGATCTCCTGCATGTCCCAGCGCCGGCCGATCAGCGCCTCGACGCTGGCGCGCCGGATCACGAGGCGGCCGGGCGAGTCGACCTTCACCATCGCCGGGTAGTCGCTGACGGTGGCCTCGGGGTTGTCGGCGACGATGGCGTCGACGATGGCGCGCGCGGTCTCGCTGGTCTGCAGCGCGATGAAGACGGGCGGGCGGGAAATCTCTGCGGTGGCGGTGGACGTCATGCGTGGCTCCTGGGGGGTTTGCATCAGGCCGCGATGCCGAGGCGCGCGGCGCGGGTGTCGAGATCGGCGCCGATGGCCTGCAGCGCATCGGCGCCGTCATTGCCGAGCGCGAGCGCGGCCAGCGGCGCGAGCGCGCCGGCGATCTCGCTGCGCCAGGCGACGTACCAGCGGGCCAGCTGCGCCGCGTTGGCGGGCGACTCCTCGGCCGCGGTCTTCAGCGTCGCGTCGACCCAGCGCGCGGTCTCGTCGTACCAGTCGTTCTGGAACTCGGTCAGCATGGCCAGCGCGTTGCCGGTGGCGGCGCTGCGCGCATTCACGTAGCGGCGGTAGACCAGCGGATAGAGCAGGCCGTCGAACACCAGGTTCTGCGCGACGAAGACCTCGAACCAGTCCTTCGTGACGAACAGCTTTTCCATCGTGCGGCGCACGCCCTGCCAGGCCGGGTGCGCGAGCCACGCTTCCTTGCCGGCGTCGAGCGCCTTGCCCGAATTGCCGTCGAGCTGCAGGCCGACGCGCGACAGGTATTGCGCGATGCCCAGCCGGTCCATCGCGGCGAAGATGAAGGGCTGCGTGATCGCGGTGCCGTAGCCGTAGCCGCAGCAGTAGCTGTGGTTCATGTTCGCGCCCCACTCGTAGTGGCGCAGCGGCACCAGCACCTGCTGCAGCGACTCGCGGGTGCCCGCATCGGCCTGCGCGAGCAACTGGCGCTTGTCGGCGAAGTCGAACTGCCGGTCGGCGCCTTCCTGCTGGCGCGCGCGCGTCATCGTGTAGATGCCGTAGTAGTAGTGGCGCGGATCCTTGAAGCTGTACCAGTCGGCCATCACGATGGCGGTGCGCCGCTTGTCGTAGAGCTCGTACTGCGGCGCCCACAGCGGCCGGTAGTGGAAGTTGGCCGTCGGCTGCATGTCCAGCGTGGCCTCCTGGTAGCGCGAGGCCGGCTTGTCGCCGAGCCGCCGCGCGACGTGCGAGAAGGTCTGCCGGATCGGGCGGATGTCGGATGTCTTGATGTCGACTTGCACTGCGTGTCTCCTCGGGATGGGGTCGGTGGGTCTGTCTCTCTGCTCAGTGATCGATGCCCGGCGCGCCGTAGCGCCACTTCATGCGCTCGAAGTCGAGCCGGGCGCCCTCTTCGGTCGTCAGGTGACGCACCTCGTGGCGGGCACAGAATTCGCGGAACTGGTCGAACTGCAGGACGAGTTCGACCGCCAGCTCGGGATCGCCGATGGCGAACTCGAACTCGACGAAGCGCGCGTCCCGCGTGCCGGTCACGCGCACGAAGCACGGCTGGCCGGTCATCCGGCTGGCGCTGCCTGCGTGGGTCGATGGGGTCGAAAGCGTCACTTGTTCAATCCGTCACTCGGGCGGTGGCAACAGCGCCACACGCTCCTACAAGGGCAACGGACGTGCCAGCTCGGCTAAGTGATTGATTCGTATGGGCCCCGCCGCGACGGGGGCCGGAAGCTGCGGGTTGTCCCGGATGATGGGTTGATCATTTGCTGCGGTGCAGCTTGATCAAATGGTGAAAGGCGCCGGTCAGGAGGCCGGCAAGCCTTCCTTCTTGAGCCGATAGGCCAGTTGCGGCCGTGTGATGCCCAACAGGCGCGCAGCCTGAGACAGGTTGCCCTTGGCGCGCTGCATGGCCGTCTGCATCAGCCGCTGCTCCAGCGACGCGATGCTGATGTTCTGCGCCAGCACGCGGTCGCACATGGCGTCGAGTTCGTCGCCGTTCGCACCGGGCGAAGCGCCGATATGGCCGCTCGCGTCGACCTGCCCGTCGGTGCCCGGCACCGGCGGCGACATCCACAGGTGGGTCGCCTCGATGTAGCCCTGGTCGGGGGCCAGCAGGACGGCCCGCTCGATCACGTTCTCGAGCTCGCGGATGTTGCCCGGCCACACATGCCGCTGCACATCGCGCGTCGCCTTGTCGGTCAGCCCGCGCAGCTTCTTGCCGTACAGCGCGCTGTATTTCTCGACGAAGCGCAGCACCAGCGCCGGGATGTCGGCGGTGCGCTCGCGCAGCGGCGGAATGCTGACCGGAAAGGTGTTGAGGCGGTAGAACAGGTCGCTGCGAAAGCGCCCTGCCTGCATCGCCTGCTGCAGGTTCACGTTGGTCGCGGCGACGATCCGCACGTCGATCCGGATGGCCTGCTCGGCACCGAGCCGCTCGATCTCGCCGGTCTGCAGCACGCGCAGCAGCTTGACCTGCGCGGCCAGCGGCAGGTCGCCCACTTCATCGAGAAACAGGGTGCCGCCGTGCGCCCGCTCGAAGCGGCCCGCGCGCGCGTTGTGGGCGCCGGTGTAGGCGCCCTTCTCGACACCGAAAAGCTCGGCCTCGATCAGATCGGCCGGGATCGCCGCGCAGTTGACGGCGATGAAGGCTTGCTTGGCGCGCGGCCCGTTGTCATGCAGCCAGCGCGCGAAGACCTCCTTGCCGACGCCCGTCTCGCCGAGCAGCAGCACGGTGATCGCGCTGTCCACCGCATTGCGCATCAGCTCGAAGGCCGCCCGGAAGCCCGCGGACACGCCGACCAGCTTCTGGTCGTATTCGCGCCGCGGCTGCAGGCGCCGGATGTGCTGCAAGCCGAGGTTGAACTCGATGAGCTTTTCGGCCACGTGGTGCTGGCGGAAATACTCGAGGTAGTGCTCGTCCTGCCAGTCTTCCGCCGGGTGGGCCACGATGCGGCAGCGGCTGTCGCCCATGCTCGTGCACTCGACCTCCTTGAAGACGATGAGCCGCCCCATGAAGGCGCTGGTGTAGCCGGATGCATAGCCGATCTGCGACCAGCACTGCGGGTCTTCGCCGCAGCCGAATTCCGCGACGTGCGCCTCGCACTCCCACGAGTTCTCCCACAGGAATTCGCCATAGAAGTGCTTGCTGGCGATGTCGAAGTCGAGCTGGACCTTCTGGACCGAGACGATGCCCTCGATCGAATGCAGGCGCGGCCCCAGCATGAACGCGTCCTCGGCGCGCAGCCCGGCCTGGCGCTCGCGCACCGCGACTTCGCCGTCCCGCTGTCCGGAGACGAAGCCCATGCGCACGAGCAGGCCGCGCGCGCGCTCGATGCCCAGCGAATCGAGCAACTCCTTGCGCAGTTCGGCCAGCGCGCGTGCGTGCATGAGCAACATGCGCTGCTCGTCCAGCCAGATGTGGCCCGAGCCGGCGCTGAAGCGCAGGAGAGAAAGAAGTTCCCCCACCGTGGTCTCCTGTGGTTCGCGCACTGCGCGCGACATCCCGGCGGATGCTAGCAGTACGTCAGATCAGCGACTTCGCGTTGTGGAGCACGTAGTCGCACGCCTTGGTCTTGAGCTTGCCGCCGACGTTCTTGAGGTTGAACGAATGGCCGTCGCTGCCCTGCAGCAGGCCCTTGCTGCCGTTGGAGAAGCCGGTCTGCTGCGCCTTCTTGCCCGTCACCATGCCCAGCAGCTTGTCCTTGACGCCGCCGGCGGCATCGGCGCTCAGGTAGTTGTTCTTGATGCAGTACTGAAGCACGCCGGCCGCATTGCCCATGGTGCTGGTGCCGATCGCCGGCATGGACATGCCCATGCCCGCCGCGAGCGCCGCGCCTGTGCCGCCGAGGCCGCCGCCATTGCCGGCCGCGCCCGTGCTGGATTCCGTCTTGGCGCCGCCCAGCTCGTTCTTGAGCTTGTCGAGCATCTGATTCTGCGCAGAAGCCATGTGCGCGACGGCCAGCAAGGCCGCGGCGGCGAGGATCGTACGAGCTTTCATGAGAGTCTCCTGTGGGGGTCGTGAGGATCAGTGTATGCGCCGGCAGGCCGTGTTCAGCAGCGGATCAGCCGCAGCCCGAGTTCGTGCAGGGCATTCGAATGCGGCACCTTGGCATAGGGCGGCTTGGGCCATTCCCAATCGCGTGCAGTGAACAGTGCACGCATCGCATTGATGTCGCAATGGTAGGGCGGCCCCTCGATCAGGCCCGTCTCGGTGGCGGCAGGGCGAATCGCCTGCATGAACATCACCCAGAGCGCCGCGCCCGGCTTCAGCCAGCGGTGCAATTGCTGCGCATACGCGAACCAGTGGTCCGGATGCAGCGCGCACAGGCAGGTCTGCTCGTAGATGGCATCGAAGACGGCGTCGGGCCGGTAGCTCAGCACGTCGGCCTGAACGACTGTCGCCTCGAGCGCCCGCGCATCGAGCAGCGCACGCGTCTGCTGCACCGCGGCCGGCGTGTAGTCGATCGCCGTGACCTCGAAGCCGCGCTGCGCGAGCTCGGCCACTTCCCAGCCGCGGCCGCAACCCGGCACCGCGATGCGGCAGGGTTGCAGGGCGCCCTCCTCCAGCCAGGCCAGCAACCGGGGGCTCGGGCCTCCGCGGTCCCAGCCGGTTTCCTTCTTGTCGAAGCGCTCCTGCCAGAACGCGGGCGTGGGGCCGGCCATGTCGGATCCTTTGCAAGGGTGGTCGAGGGTCGATGCCATTGTGCCGCGATGGGCGCGTCGCGGGGGCGGCCGAGGGCATGCTGGATGGTGCTGCGCCGCGGCAGCGCAGCCCTGTCCAAACTCCTGGAGGTGAAGATGCAGCATGCGATGAACAATGCCGCCGCAATCCCGCTGCGCGATCTCCGAATGGTGGCTTGAGCCGCACACGCAGGGGCCGGGGGCCGCGCTCGCATCCGGAAGACGATGTGTTCTACGTCATCGAAGGAACATTCGGCTCGACCAACTGGGCCAGCGCAAGAAGCGACTCCTGCCAGCCCAGATAGCACATCTCGACAGGAATCACCTCGGGGATGCCTTCCTGCACGACGTTCATTTCGGTGCCGCAGGACACCGGGGTCAGGGTCACGGTGGTCTTCATGGTGCCGGGCAGGTTCGGGTCGTCGAAGGTCGCGTCGTAGGCAATGCGCTGGCCGGGAACGAGTTCCAGGTATTTCCCGCCGAACGAATGGCCGTGGCCGGTCGCAAAGTTGGTGAATGACATGCGCCAGGCGCCGCCGACCACAGGCTCCATGTTGTGGACGCGGCCGGTAAATCCGAACGGCGGCAGCCAGCGCTCGAAAGCGCCGGGTTCGACGAAGGCCCGGTAGAGCCGCTCCGGTGGGGTGCGCAGCACGCGGTGCAGACGGACGGTATGGGTAGCCATGCGGGTGTTCTCCTGAAGTGCAGAGGATGACCCTCCACGGACACGTCGAATGAGCCTTCGCCAAATCGACATGCCGGAGCATAGGAGGAAACCGATGCCGTGCAGATCCACGAAACAGGCAGGACAGCGCCTCAGCGACGCGCATGGCGTTCGCATCGGAGACAAATTGGCAACGCCCGCCGTGGTGAAGAAGCTCGCTCTTCTGGGCGACGAGGCGCGACCGATCGATCGATCTTCGCCGAGAGGATGCCCCCCGGCTTCGCGCCAGATCGCCGGCCGGCCCCTTACTTCGCAGCCGCCTGCCTCGCAGCCGTATCCGCCGTGCCGATCCAGCGGCTGATCTTGCCGCCCTTCATCGTGAACACGTGGACCCACTCGCTGTCGAACACGTTGCCGTTCGGCAGCGGCCTCCCGCGTTCCCATCCCAGCACCGTGACGTGATTCGGCCCTTCCAGGAATTCACGCGGCTCGAACTGCTGGATGTCGTCGTTCTGGGCGAGCGTGGCGAACCAGGCCTCCACTTCTTTCTTGCCGGTGAACTTGCCTCCGTACGGGATGCCGGTGGCGGGGCTGGCGTGGAAGCGCCAGTCGACGTCGTCGGTGAGCGTGGCCAGAATGCCCGGGATGTCGCGGCGTCCGAAAGCGGCGTAGGCCTGTTGGACGACTTCGGTCGGGGTGCTCATTTCGCGTCCTCCATGCTGAACTGGGGACATGAAGTTTAGTCACGCGATGCCCCATTTCAACCGCGGTGCATGCCTTCCGGATTTCAGGCATATGCTGTCCGACCCTCATCAAGGAGCACCGATGCCGCCTCGCCTCACAGCCCAGGATTTCGACCAGGATCTGCTCGTTCTTTTCGACGCCTATGTGCATGGCAAGCTCGACCGCCGAGGCTTTCTCATGCAGGCGCAGAAGTTCGCCAAGGCCGGCGCGACGGCGGCGAGCCTGCTTGCGGCGTTGAGCCCCAACTTCGCGGCGGGCCAGCAGGTGGCGCCTGGCGATCCCAAGCTCAGGACCGAACACATCAGCTACCCCTCTCCAGCCGGCACCGGCACGGTCAAGGGCTACCTGGCGCGGCCTGCCGACGCCGGCACGCGGCGCCTGCCGACCGTGCTGGTGATTCATGAGAACCGCGGGCTCAACCCGCACATCGAGGACATCGCGCGGCGCCTGGCGCTCGATGGCTTCATGGCTTTCGCGCCCGATGCCTTGACCCCGCTGGGCGGCTATCCCGGCGACGAAGACAAGGCGCGCGAAGCCTTCGCCAGGCTGGACCAGGCGCTGGCCTTGCAGGACTTCATCGCGGCGGTCGCGTGGCTGAAGGCGCGCCCGGACACCAACGGGAAGATCGGCGCGGTGGGCTTCTGCTGGGGCGGCGGCATGGTCCATCTGCTGACCACGCATGTGCCCGACCTCAGCGCCGGCGTGCCCTTCTACGGCAACACGCCGGCACCGTCGGAAGCCGCCAAGGTCAGGACGCCGCTGCTGGTGCAGCGCGCCGCCATCGACGAACGCATCAATGCCGCATGGCCGGCCTACGAAGCGGCGCTCAAGGCCGCGGGTGTCAGCTTCACCGCGTACCAGTACCCGGGCACGCAGCACGGCTTCAACAACGACACGACGCCGCGCTACGACGCGGCCGCGGCGAAGCTGGCGTGGACGCGAACGATCGCCTTCTTCAAGACCCATCTGGCCGAGGCCGGGTAGCCGCGAAAGAACCGCGATGCGCTGCGTGACCGCGACCCACCGCTGGCGCCTGCTCCTGTTCGTGCTGTTGTCCGTCGCGCTCCTGCCGCTCAGGGCGCAGACCGCGGCCCAGGTGGTGGACATTCCGACCCGGCCGGGCGTGACGCAGCGCTTCGTCCATCTCGCGCCCGACAAGCCGCGCGCCGCGGTGATTCTTCTGGCGGGCGGCCATGGCGGCCTGCGGATATTTCCCAACGGCAGTTTCGGATGGGGCGACGGCAACTTCCTCGTGCGCACGCGCGAGCTGTTCGCGCAGCAGGGGCTCGTGGTGGCGGTCGTCGATGCGCCATCGGACCGGCAGTCGGCGCCCTTCCTCAGCGGCTTTCGCCAGACGCCCGAGCATGTGGCGGATCTCAAGGCGGTGATCGCCTGGCTGCGCGACCAGACCGGCGTACCCGTCTGGCTGGTGGGCACCAGCCGCGGCACGCAGTCGGCGGCCTGGGCTGCCACGCAATTGCCGCGTGCCGATGGCGGACCGGACGGCCTGGTGCTGACCTCCACCATCCTGAGCGACCCGCGCAGCCGCGCGGTGCCGGCGATGCCCCTGGAGCGCGTCGCGGTGCCGGTGCTGGTGGTGCACCACCAGCAGGACGGTTGCGCGCTGTGCGCCTTCGCACTGACGCCGGGCCTCATGGAGAAGTTCACGGCCGCACCGCGCAAGGAACTCATCGCGGTCAGCGGTGGCATCAGCAGGGGCGACCCGTGCGAGGCCGCGGCCTATCACGGCTACAACGGCGTGGAGGCCGACGTGGTGGGCCGTATCGCGGCCTGGATCACCGCGCATTGACGGCGCTCGAACACGCAGCGCCTGCACGCACGCGCCGGTTCGCCCTCGGCTCGCTGTCGAGCCGACGAACGGCTGCGGCCCTGGACGCAGGCTGCACGTCGTGCGGCACCACCAGGACGTCCGCGGTGGCGTGGCGCAGCACGCGCCGGGCGACGCTTCCGAAGACGAAATCGGACACGGCAGAGGCCGGGTGCTTGCCGACCACGATGAGCTCGGCGCCGCCGTGCTGCTGCTGCACCACCGTCTGGCGCGCGGGGTCGCCATGGCCGATGGCCGAATAGACGCGGTTCCGGCGCGCGTCCGAGGAATCGGTCAGCCAGAACATCCGGTCCTGTGCGTAGCGCCGGCATGCGTGCCGGTAGGCCTTGACCGCATGCTCGGAGACTTCCGCGCAGCGAAGCTTTCCCTCGTTGGCGGTGCTGAGCGCATGAAAGAGCTCGACCTGCGCGGACTGGTTGAGTGCGAAGGCGAACTCGACCAGCTTGCGCGAGGCGTCCGAGAAGTCCACCGCGACCAGCAGCCGCCGGTAAGGCGCTTCGGCTTTCTGGCGCGTGACGAGGATGGGCCGGCGCGCCATGCGCAGGAGCCGCTCCACCGGCTGGCCGCAGAGCAATGAGCGCAGGCTGCATTCCGGCATCGCGCCCATGACCACGAGGTCGGCACAGCGCGCTTCGCTCGCCACGTCCTCAAGCGTGTTCATGGTCTGACTCAGCGGCCGCACGCAAAGGCCGTGGCGCTGGCCCAGCTGCAGCGCCTGATGGGCCAGGCGGCACGCCGCATCGGCGCGCGGGGACACGCCGGCCGGCGTCGCATAGAGCAGCTTGAGTGTGGTGTCGTGCTCGACGGCCAGAAGCGCCGCGCGGGAGAGGGCGAGGTCCGCGCGCACGCTCAGGTCGGTCACGGCAAGGATGGATCGAGGCGTCATGGCAGAGCTAACTTTCCTGGAGACGAGCGCGACCCTGCAGACACGAGGGATCGACGCACTCCATTCATGCGGACCGCCTTCGATCGAAGGCGACCGCGGACGCGCGGGGCTCGTGCCCGGCGGTGGAAGGTTGCGCTGAAGAGGAAAGGAGCGGACCGCCGGGCTTAGAGCTGTGCAGGCGGCTGCTTGCGACGCACCTTCAGGACCTTGCGTGCACGCAGGCACGTCGCTGCAAGGAGCAGCGCCGCGGCGGCGGTGTGGGTCAGGGCAAGCAGGGCGGTCGACATGGCATCGAGTCTATGCACTGCGTCCTGTTCGGGCAAGCAATGGCCTCAGGCTTCTTGCCAGATTACTCAAGCGGGAGCGCAGCCGGCAGCAGCAGGAGGGTCGTGAAGCCGGCCAGCGGCGGCGACAGCCAGCGCTGCGCGCGCGCCCGTCCGATCGCGCGCACCCGGCCCTCGGCCTCGAGTTCGACCAGCGCGCGCTGGACGGTGCGCTGGCTGGCACCCAGCGCCAATGCCAGGGCCGAGGTCGACCAGGCCGCGCCATCGGAGAGCAGCGCCACCAGCGAGGCCTGCTCGCCGTCGATGGGCGGCGCCAGAACGACCACCTCGCGCGCCGCGTGCGGCCTGAGAACGAAGCCTTGCCCGGTGGCCTCGATCGACGCCAGCGTCGCGACGAGCGCGCGCAGGCGGCCGATCTCGACGCGCAGCCGTGCCCGATGCGTCTCGTCGGGATCGCGGGTGTGGAAGGCGCACGCGATCAGCGCCTCGCGATCGACATCGCCGGGCCAGCCCTCGGCGAGCGCGCGCACCAATGCGAACAGCACCGGCCGGCGCGCCAGCGGCTGCCATGCGTCGCCGGCGCGCAGCCCGCGGCGGCAGGCATCGATCACCAGCGCGCCCGAAACCAGCAGCGCTGCGACCTCGTCGAGGCGCAAGCTCTGCGCGCTGCCCGCGGCGAAGCAGCGCGCGGCAGGACGATCGAGCACGGCGCGCGCCTCCGCCACTTCGGCCCGCAATGCCGGCACGCGTGCGCGATCGGCGGCCTCGTGCGCGCGGGCGAGCGCCGCTTGCGCCGGGCCGATGTGCAGCGAGCGCAGCGCGAGCTCGGCCGCGGTCAGCTCGGCCACTGCCGCCAGCGCCGGCGGCAGGCCGCGTGCATCGAGCCGCGCCAGCGCGGCCGCGGCCTCGTCGAGGCGGCCGAGCAGCAGCAGCCGGCGCACCGCGATCAGCCGTGCCTGCAGCGCGTTGGCATGATCGGCGCGGGCCTCGAGCGTGGCGGCCGCCGCCGTCAAGGTGCGCGGCAAACCGCCGAGGTCGCGCATGGCCAGCGCCACCTCGGCCTCGGCCACGACACAGCGCGCACGCGCCAGCTCCTCGTGCGCACCGAAGCCGCGGGCGGCGCGCCGCAACAATTCACGGGCGCGCAGATGCTCGCCGAGCTGGGCCATCGCGATGCCACGCAGGGCCAGCGCCGGCGGGTCTTCGCGCAGCGCGATGCGCTGGAGGGCACCGATGGCATCGCCGGCGGCAAGGGCACGCGCGGAGGCGGCGATCAAGGAATCCATGCCGACAGGCTACACCGGCGGCATGGACTCCCGCGATGGCAGCAAGGCCGAAGGCACGGGCCGTGGCGGGCGCATGGCGACGGCAGGCCGCGCGATGTCGCTCGCCGGCCATTCGAGGGTCACGTTCAACGGGCCGGGCACATCGAAGGCCTCGGCACCGGCATCGAGCTTGCCGATCACGTGGATGCCGCCGCTGATCGTCTGGCCGTCATGGCGATAGAAGATCGACAGATCGGGACCCGGCCCCCAGCAGACCAGGTCGCCGACTTCGTAGGCGCGCGTGCGCGTGCCCTTGCCCGAGATGGGCCTGGGGAGCGGACCGAATTTCTCTCGGCGAAAGAGATCGTGCAGGGTGATCGTCAGCGGCAGCATGGCGGCCAGTTCCCGCGCCGTCCTGCTGCGCGCCAGCGTGGCCGCAAAGACCTTGCCATTCAGTTTCAGATGGATTTTCATGATGGACCTCCGGCGCGGCGTTCATCGAGGCGACGAACGCCCTCTGCGGTGCACCGCCGAGCGGCGCCACCGACATGTGCGATTGGGAATACGGGTCGGGCCGCTGCCGATGCGCAGCGGGCCGATGGCTTCGTCAGGGGCTCGTGCGGCCCAGCTGAAGTTCACGCAGGCGCTTGACGTCGCGTGCCGGCGGCAAGCCGAAGAAGCGGCTGTATTCGCGGTTGAACTGCGACTGGCTCTCGTAGCCCACGCGGTGCCCCGCGGTGGCGGCATCCGCGTGTTCGCTGATCATGATGCGCCGCGACTCCTGCAGGCGCAGCTGCTTCTGGAACTGCAGCGGGCTCATCGCGGTGACGGCCTTGAAGTGCTGGTGCAGCGAAGACACGCTCATGTGAACCTCGTCCGCCAGTTCCTCGACCCGCAGCGGTTCCTGGAAGCGCCGCGAGAGCACGCCGATGGCCTGCGCGATGCGCTGGCTGTGGCTGTCGACCACCGCCATCTGGGCCAGCCGCCAGCCGTCGGGCGAGCGGAGCAGGCGGTAGAGGATTTCGCGGATGATCAGCGGCGCGAGGGCCGGCACGTCTTCGGGCGCATCCAGCAACCGGGTCAGTCGCAGCAGCGGATCGAGCAGCGTGCCCGACAGCTCGCCGGTGAAGAGGCCGCGCTGCGAAGCCCGCTTCGGCAGCGTCTCGCCGAGCCGGAGATCCAGCGCGAGCGCCGTGATGTCCTTGACGTCGAAGCTCAGCCGCAGCCCCAGGTAGGGGGCCTCGGGCGACGCATCGACCACCTGGCCGGACACGGGCAGGTTCTGCGCCACCATGAGGTACTGGCTGCTGTCGTAGACGTAGACCTCGTCGCTGAGCAGCACCCGCTTGGTCCCTTGCGCCACCACGCAGAAGGCCGGCTCGTGCACCGCGTGGACCGGATGCTGCTGCATGTGCGAGACCCGGGCCAGCACGAAGCGCGGGATCGCGGTCGCATGGGCGCCGTCGGTGCCGGTGAGCCGCTCGATCATCGCGGCGAGTTCGGCCCGCATGACGGTGGCCTGCAGTTGATCGACGGGGCGATCGTCGAGCCGTGCGTTGGGGATGGATGTGAGCATGGACCGAAGCTTATGCATCTCGCAGCGCCTTGTCTCCATGCTTGCGATGCTGCCGGAGAATCATGCAAACATCTTCAACGATCCTGCAAGCGGCGGGGCCGCACAAGGCCCGGCGCTTGACCCGGCCCCAGGGGCACCCTTTAAAAAGGGAAGACCCCAACGAAAGGAATTGTCCATGCCATCCTCGGCCCCGTCCCTGAATCCGTCCGAAGCCGCGCGGCATCTCGGCGTATCGGCCAAGGCGCTGCGGCTCTACGAGCAGCGCGGCCTGTTGAATCCCAGGCGGACGGCTGCCGGGTGGCGCGCCTACGGTCCGCACGAGATGGCCCGTGCCGCGGAGATCGTCGGCCTGCGCACGCTCGGCCTCAGCCTGGCCCAGGTGGGGCGCCTGGTGGACGGCAATTCCCAGGGCCTGGAACACACGCTCGCCGCGCACCAGAAGACGCTCGAAGGACAGCTTCATCGCCTCGCGCACACGGTCGAGAAAATTCGCGGCCTGCGTAGCGACGTGGCGCAGGGCCGCACGCCGACGCTGGCCGAACTGACCGGCCTGCTGGCGCCCGCCGCCCAGGTCAGCGTGGCATTCGATCTGCCGTGGCCCTGGGGCGGCGAGCGATTCGAGCTGCGCGGCATCCGGTCGCTGAACTACATCGTCGGCCCGCTCGGCAGCGGCAAGACCCGGCTGGCGCAACGCCTCGCCGAAACGCTGCCCAACGCCGCGTGGCTCGGTCTCGATCGACTCGCCCAGGGCGGCGCGGCCGCACGCGCACGGCTCGCTGTCGACCCCGCGCTCGCATCGAAGGTCGATCAAGCGATGGCATGGCTGGCGGAGGACGGCGCCACGCCCTCGGATGCGCTGGTCGCGCTGCTCGCCGGCCTGGAAGCCGACGGCCCCGAAACGCTGGTGGTGGACCTGATCGAAGAAGGGCTGGACCCGGCGACGCAGGAGGCCCTGATGGCGCTGCTGCACCGGCGCGGCGCCGGCGCGCGTCCGATCTTCCTGCTCACGCGCTCGTGCGCGATCCTCGATGTGACCGCTGTCGGTCCGGATGAAGCCATCATTCTTTGCCCCGCGAATCACAGCCCGCCGACGCAGGTGGCGCCCTACCCCGGCGCGCCCGGCTACGAGGCGGTCGCCACCTGTCTGGCCTCGCCCGAGGTCCGGGCCCGAACGGCAGGGCTCATGGCGCGCTTCGCAGACAAGGCGGCGGCATGACCGGGCTCGAGCCATCGCGCGATGCGGGAGCCGCCGGGCCGGATGCTGCGGCAGCACGGACAGCGCTGCAGTGGTTTGCCAGGTACTTGTGAGCTTCCATCAGGGCTGCCGACCTGAGAAGATCGATCCCGGCGATCTGTTCGCCTTTGAACGCAACCCTGGAGACACTCATGCTGACCCCCAGCCCCACCGACCGCAGTCGCATCCTGGCCGACCGCGTCGAGGCCTTCGTGCGCAAGGTCGTCATTCCGTATGAAGCCGATCCGCGCTGCACCCCTCACGGACCCACGGCCGAACTGGTGTCCGAGCTGCGCGGCATGGCGCGCGACGCCGGCCTCATGACGCCGCACATCCTGCCCGACGGGAGTCACCTCACCCAACTGGAAACCGCCGCGGTGCTGAAGCGCTCGGGTCTGTCGCCGCTGGGTCCGGTGGCCTTGAACACCATGGCGCCGGATGAAGGCAACATGTTCCTGCTCGGCAGGATCGGAACGTCCGCGCAGAAGCAGCGCTTTCTCGAACCGCTGGTCGAAGGCCGGGCCCGATCGGCCTTCTTCATGACCGAGCCGGCAGTCGAAGGTGGCGCGGGCTCGGACCCGTCCATGCTGCAGACCACTGCCGTGCGCGACGCCGGCGAATGGGTGATCAACGGGCGCAAGACTTTCATCACGGGCGCCGACGGTGCGGCGGTGGGCATCGTGATGGCGCGCACCGGCAGCGGCGAACATGCGCAGTCCACCATGTTCCTGGTGGACCTGCCGCACCCGGCGGTTCGCATCGAGCGGGTGCTCGACACCATCGACAGCTCGATGCCGGGCGGCCATGCGTTGATCGCGATCGACGGCCTGCGCGTACCGGACAGCCAGGTGCTGGGCGCCGTGGACGAAGGCTTCCGCTATGCGCAGATCCGTCTGTCGCCGGCGCGCCTTTCGCACTGCATGCGCTGGCTGGGCGCGACCGCCCGCGCGCATGAGATTGCCACCCGCTATGCCACCACGCGCAAGGCCTTCGGCAAGCTCCTGGTGGATCACGAGGGCGTCGGCTTCATGCTGGCCGACAACCTGATCGATCTGCAGCAGGCCGCATTGATGATCGACTGGTGCGCCGGCGTGCTCGACGGCGGCTCGCAGGCCACCACGGAAAGCTCCATGACCAAGGTGGCCGTGTCCGATGCGCTGTTCCGAGTGGCCGATCGCTGTGTGCAGGTGATGGGTGGCAGCGGCGTTTCGCGTGACAGCATCGTGGAACAGGTGTTCCGCGAGATCCGCGCCTTCCGCATCTACGATGGTCCGACCGAAGTGCACAAGTGGTCGCTGGCCAAGAAGATCAAGCGCGACGCCGCCGCGCGTTAGCCCAGCGGGTCGTAGCCGGGGGCCTGGTCCATCTCGGAGGGTTTGTAGATGGTGTGCTGCGCCGCGGGACCGAGCGCGTCCGTGACCACCAGAAGACGCCAGAGCGGCTCGCGCGCCGAGCATGCGCGCTCGTCGCTCGTCAGCTGAAATCCGGGCACGCCTGCCGAGGTGCCCTTCACCGCGACCTTGAGGAGCGTCGCGCCCTTCGCGTTCGACACCTCGATGTCGTAGCCGAGCTGCTGACCCACCACGTTCTCGGCCTTGTAGCCGTAGCCCGTGAAGTGGCGCGTCACGTAGGCGATCGCGGCGGCCTCGACCTCTTCCCGCGAAGCCTGAGGGGCCGCCGCGAGGTCCGGCTCGGCCTCTTGCCGAACGCCCGCCCGCGCTGCGGCGGCCTGCATGTCGGCCTCGGTCGGAACCCAGCCGCGCGGGCCGCGGACCAGAAGGGCCAGCTGCCGCTCGGGCTCCCAGGTGGCGACGTGCCATTCGTCGTCATCGCGCACGCGGGTCGACACCTTCGCGCTCTTGTTGCTCTCCAGCTCGACGATGGCGACGCGGTTGGTCTGCAGAACGGCCCGGAAGCCCTGGCCGGCGTCGAAGCTCCGCTTGAGCAATGCGAGGCGGTCCTTGACGCGCTGGATCTGGTTGGGCGTGCGCGCGCCGCCGCCCGCGCGGCGCTGCGTGTCCAGCGACTCGAGGTAGAACCACCGTCCGCCGGAACCGACACTGACGTACTCGGCCCAGATGGTGGCGATGACGTTGTCGCCCGTCGCCAGCCAGGCGTACTCGTAGGGCTTGTCGCGCGCGTCGAACACGCCCATCTTGGCGACGATCTCCACCGGCGCGAGCCGGGGCCCCGACAGGCGCTTCTCATTGATGACGGCGAGTACCTGGGGGTCGACTTCCTTGTCCATTCAGCGGGCTTCCGGCGAGTTGGGGCTTGGCAGTATGCCGCATCCGTCGTCATCCCCCGGCATGTCAGCCGGCACTGCGCCACCGGCCCGAATCCGGGCACACGGCGGCGCGTGCGCCGTCCAGCCAGACCTGCTCTTCCTCCAGCTGCGAGGCGGTCGAGGGATCGATGTCGAAGGCGATGCGCAGTGCGCGGGCCACGTCGGCGTTTTCGATCGGAAGCTCCCAGCTCAGGAAGACCTGCGTGCAGTCCTGTCCGGCCGCGAAGTCGGCCACATCGAAGCCGCTGCTGCCGCGCCGGATGACGGCATGCGGCTGGGCCGTATCGAACAGCAGGGCCGTGCCTCTCGCCAGGGGGATTCGATGGCCGGTCGAAGGGAAATGCACGTCCAGCCCGCGGTCCTCGCTCACGAAGAGATTGCAGAAGGCCGCGCCGCCATACTGCGCGCCGTCATGGTGGTACCTCGCGCCGCGGCAGACCATCAGCGCTGCATCGCAGTCGGCGAGCACATCCTGCAGACCGAGTGCGCGCGTCCAGTCGGCCATCGCCTGCACGCAGCGTCCGTAGTCCGGCCAGCGCGCACGCGCGCGTGCCAGGGGCAATGCCTCGACATCACCGGGTTCCAGGGCCAGGTGCAACGATGTCTCTCTTTCCCAATCCGCCGTGAGCCTCGCAGGGGGCGCAGGCACGTCGAGGCTGCCCGACCGCACGGCATCGCTCACGCTGCGGCTGCGGATGGCATCACCGCTGCGGAAGTGGGACACCAGGCGCGCTGGCGCGCGATGCAGCGGAGGGGAACGGCTCATCCGGACGAGTCTAGCGAGAGTGATGCGGTCGAAGCGGCATGCCCGAGAATCCCTGCATGCCTCACGCCGTCTCGCTTCTGCGCACCGCCCGACTGGCACGCAGCGCCAAACCCTTTCTCGCCCGCGGCGGCTTCAAGCGCGAGCGCTGCGCGGGCTGCCGGCTCGTTCCCAGCCACTGCATGTGTGCCTTGCGCCCGTCGGTGGCCACACGCGCGGGCGTGTGCCTGATCATGGCCGACATCGAGGCGCTCAAGCCCACCAACACGGGCTGGCTGGTCGCCGACGTGGTGGCCGATACCTTTGCCTTCGGCTGGGCGCGCACCGACACCGACCCCGCACTTCTGGCCCTGCTGGCCGATCCGCAGTGGCAAGCCTATGTGGTGTTTCCGGGCGAGTATGCGGCGCCCGAGCGGGTGGTGCGCACGATTGAACCGGCCGAAGCCTCTTGCGGCGGGGCGGCGAAGCGCCCGCTGTTCATCCTGCTGGACGCGACCTGGACCGAGGCGCGCAAGATGTTCCGAAGGAGCCCCTATCTGGACGCACTGCCGGTGCTGAGCCTGCAGCCCGAGCAGACATCGCAGTACAAGCTGCGCCGCTCCCGCCGCGACGATCACTTCTGCACCAGCGAGGTGGCCGCGCTGTGCATGAACCTGGCGGGCGAACATGCGGCCGAGCAGACGCTGGAGGCCTACCTCGCGGTATTCACGCACCACTATCTGCATGCGAAGAACCAGCAGCCCGTTGCGTGGGACGACACCGCGCACCGGCGATTGCGCGAGCTGTCTCCCGTGCGGCCATTGCGCGCCGGCGCGGAGGAGATGCGCTGATGAATTTCACCCATCGGCCGAAGACTGGCCTTTCAACGGAGCCCTCCTTGTCATCCAAAGCCGCCCGCGTCGCACTTTCTGTTTCGGCCGCTGCCCTCGGGAGCATCGCGGCCTACTGGACGCTTCTTGCGACACGCCAGGGACAGATCCTGTTCGACGCGCGCAAGCATCCCGTCGTCCATCTGTCCGACGACTTCTCCACCTACTCCCACGCGGTGCCGGGCGGGATGGTGCGCGGCTATGTCTACCACCCGCAAGGCGAGGACGCGCTGCAGGACCTCTTCATCTATTTCGCGGGCCGGGGCGAGGACGTGCGCGCCACGGCCCAGGCGCTGCACTGGCTGCCGGAGGGTTTCGGCTTCGCTGCGGTCAACTACCGCGGCGTGGCCGACTCCGAAGGCCATCCCTCCGAGCTGGCCTCCGTCACGGATGCGCGCCAGCTTGCCAGTCACTTGCGCCGGGCCTTCCCGCAGGCGCGGCTGCATGTGGTCGGCCGGAGCCTGGGGACGGGCGTGGCCATCCAGCTCGTCGCGCGACAGGACTTCGCGAGCCTGCAGTTGGTCACGCCCTACGACTCGATGCTGGAGGTCGCCAAGCGGCGCTTTCCGCTGGTCCCGTTGTCCCTTTTGCTGCGGCATCAGTTCAACTCGCTGGCCCACTGCCAGGACGTGGCGGCGAAGACCCAGGTGCTGCTGGCCGAACAGGACGATGTCGTGCTTCCAGAGCGCTCGCAAAAACTGATCGATGCGTGGCCCACGCCGATCTGCGTGCAGACGATCGCCGGCTCCGACCACCGCGGCATCATGGGCCTCGAAGCGACCTGGCTCCATCTCGTCGACTTCGCACTGAGCGCGATCCTCCCCGAGCCGCTGCGCGAAGTGGGGACCTGACCGCCATGCGCCGCGCCGCCAAGAAGAGAACCTGAAACCCACCCCCCGAACGATTTCGCTGCGCCTGCCTCGGCATCTGCTGGACTCGATCAAGGTCCGGCTGCAGGAAGAACTGCGCGCTCATTGCGCCATGGACGCCCGCACGCAGTCGATGAAGGGCGCGAGCAGCGGGCTGTCGAGATCGCTGCGCCAGCAGACCGCGACGTCGAAGCCGTCCTTCACGTCGAGCAGCGGCTTGAACACCAGTCCCGGCGGGCTTCCCAGCGCGGCGCAGGCCGGCAGGATGGCCATCCCTTCGCCCGCCATCACCAGTGCGAGCGCCGAGTGCACGGTCTCGACGCGGTGCGCGATCTGCATCGTGACGTGATGGCGCCTCAGGAGCGTCGCGACGACCGAGCTGTCCGCGCTCTCGGCGAAGGTCGGCAGGCTGATGAGCGTGCCGCCCTGCAGCTTCGCGAGCGGTATGGCGCGCAGCCGCGCCATCGGTGATCGTGCCGGCATCGCGACACGCAAGGGCTGCGTTCCCACCACCGATGCGGCGATGCCGGCGCGCTGGATCGGCGGCATGCACAAGGCCACCGTCACTTTCAGCTCCGCGATCAAGGCCTCGTAGGTGAGCGTGCTCATCTCGACGAACTGGAGCTCGACCTCGGGCATGGCACGCCGCAGTTTCGGCACCAGCTGCGGCAACAGCGCATAACCCAGCGCGAACATGTAGCCCACGGTGAGCCGGCCGCGGCGTCCCGCGGCCACCGCCCGCGCGGCCTCGAAGCCGTCGTGCGCCAGCGCCAGGGCTTCTCTCGCGCGCGCCAGCAAGGCGCTTCCTGCGTCGGTCAGCTGCATGCCGCCGGACACGCGCCGGAACAGCTGCGCGCCGAGCTGCGATTCCAGGTTGCGGATCTGCACCGACAACGGCGGCTGCGCCATGTGAAGGCGCTGCGCCGCCTTGCCGACGCTGCGCGCATCGGCCACGGCGACGAAATAGCGAAGGCTGCGCAGGTCCATCGACCCATACTAATTTCATATGCGTTTGTTGTATATGAGTATTGGACCGCAGCCATCGCCCGTGCCAATCTGCGATCCGTGCGGACCGATGGCCGGGCCGCAGCAGCAAGGATGAATGCGCATGAGCGAAGAGTTGTGTTTCCTGTCCGCGACCACCCTGCGCGAACGCATCGCGCGCCGCGAGCTCTCGCCGGTCGAGGTGACCCGGGCCGTGCTCGAACGTGCCGAACGCCTTCAGCCGGTGCTCAATTGCTTCATCACCCTGTGCGGCGACGAGGCCATGGCCCAGGCCCGCAGCGCCGAAAAGGCCGTGATGCGCGGGGACGCTCTCGGTCTTCTGCACGGTGTTCCCTTCACCTGCAAGGACCTGGTCAACACGCGCGGCGTTCGCACCACCTTCGGCTCCCTCCTGTTCGAGCACAACGTGCCGACCCGGGATGCCGAGGCGATCGCGCGCCTGCGGCGGCAAGGCGCGATCCTCGTGGGCAAGACCACCACCTCGGAGTTCGGTGCGAAGTGCCTGACCGACGCGCCGTTGTTCGGCCGCACGCGCAATGCCTGGAGCGCCGCCCACACCAGCGGCGGCTCGAGCGGCGGTGCTGCGGTCGCGGTCGCCGCGGGGATCGCGCCCATCGGCATCGCCACGGACG
The DNA here is from genome assembly GCF_901827185.1 of Variovorax sp. PBL-E5. NCBI lineage: Bacteria > Pseudomonadati > Pseudomonadota > Betaproteobacteria > Burkholderiales > Comamonadaceae > Variovorax > Variovorax sp. PBL-E5. The sequence goes on from NZ_LR594673.1 coordinate 368,573, forward strand.
GCGGCGGCTCGACGCGCATCCCGGCCTCCTGCAACGGCGTGGTCGGCCTGAAGCAGAGCAACGGCATCGTTCCCCACAGCCAGGTCGAGGATGTGTTCGGCAACCTGACCTACGTGACGCCGATGACGCGCGATGTGGCCGACACGGCACTGATGCTGGAGGCCATGGCCGGCGAGGACGCGTCGGACCCGTGGTCGATCGGCGTGCCGGTGCCCGATTACCGGAAAGCGGTCAAGCTCGATGGCGATCTTCGCGGCAAGCGCGTGCTGTTCAGCGCCGCGCCCGAAGGCCGCATCGTCTCGGCCGAGGTCGGCGCGGCCTTCGAGGCTTCGCTGGCGCATCTGCGCGAACTCGGCGCGGAACTGATCGAGATGCCGCCGACGAATTTCAACATCGAGCCGCTCTGGCGCACCATCAACCACACGGTGTGGCGCGCCAGGTTCACCGAGATGGCCGAGGCCTGCCCCGAGCGGCTCAGCCCGTCGCTGCTGCAGCAGCTGGCGCTCGCCAGCGCGGTGAGCGGTGCCGACTACCAGCGCGCGATGTTCGCGCGAACGCAGCTGTTCCGCCGTGTGCAGGCACTTCTGCGCGACAACGACTTTCTCGCCATGCCGACCCTGTCGCGCACCGCGCTGCCGATCGACCAGGACCTGTTCGGCACGATCGACATCGATGGCCGGATCTTCCCCGAGGTCCGGGCCAACTGGTTCCCGTGGACCATGCCCTTCAACCTCACCGGGCATCCCGCGATCAGCCTGCCCAGCGGCTTCGGCCAGGGCGGGCTGCCGATCGGCATCCAGCTCGCGGGGCGCTTCCGTCGCGAGCCCGAGCTGTTGCGGGCGGCTTCGTTGCTGGAGGCAGCCCAGGGCTTGCTGTCGCGCCGGCCGGACCTGGGGTGACCATGAGACATCGCACCTTCACTGCATTCAGATCCTTCGGCATCGTCTGCATGCTGGCCGCCGCGCTGACGTCGCCCGGCCCGGCCGAAGCAGCGGCCAACATGCCCGTCAAGCTGGTGGTCGGCTTCCCGCCCGGCGGCGCGCTCGACATCCTGGCGCGGGCGATCGCGGAGCAGATGCGCATCGCCAGCGGCGAGCCGGTGCTGGTCGAGAACCGGCCCGGCGCATCGACACGCATCGCCATCGAAGCCGTGAAGCGCGCCAGCCCCGACGGCCGAACCCTCCTGCTGGCTTCGAGTGCGCCCTTCGTGATCTTCCCGATGACCTACCGGCACCTGAACTACGACGTCGACCGCGACTTCATTCCGGTCGCCCAGCTGGTGGATGTGCCGACCGTGGTCTCGACGGCCTCGGACCAGCCCTACAAGACGCTGCCCGAGTACGTGGCCTGGGTCCGCAGCCATCCCGGTCAAGGCAGCTTCGGCATGACCTCGCTGGGCGGCGCCCTGCACTTCTCGGTGCTGGGCATGTCCAGGGCGATCGGCGTGCCGCTCGTCGCCGTGCCCTACAAGGGCGGCGCGCCGCTGGCGACCGACATCATCGGCGGCCAGATTCCCATCGGCACCGACGCCCTGGCCAGCCAGCTCGAACTCCACCGCGCGGGCAAGCTCCGCATCCTGGGCGTGTCGGGCCTGCGGCGCAATCGCTGGCTGCCGGAGGTGCCGACGCTGAAGGAGTCGGGCATCGATGCCTTCGACCATGCCAATGCGTCCTACGGCGCCTACGTGCCGGCGGGCACGCCGCGCGAGGTGGTCGAACGCCTCGAGCACCTGTTGATTGCGGCGGTCGGCAACCCGCAGGTCCAGGCGCAGCTCGCGCGCATCGGGCTCGAGCCGGTGGGGCTGCCCGGCGCCGCGCTGGCCAGCTCGATTCGCGCGGAGCGCGTCTTCTGGCGTCCGATCGTCGAATCGTCCGGCTTCAAGAGCGACGACTGACCGGTCCCTTGTCCATCCCCAAAGGAGCTACGCGATGTCGAATGCACACAACCCCATCCGATCGGCGCCGGCTCGCGGGCCGCACAGCGCGCGCTGGCGCCGCGCGGCGCGACGCGTCCTTGCAGGCATCGCAGTGTCGTGGCTGTGCATGCTGCAGGCGAGCGCGGCGCCCTATCCGGCGCATGCGGTCACCCTCATCTCCGCCTTCCCGCCCGGCGGCATCGTCGACATCATTGCGCGGCGCATCGCGCAGAGCCTTTCGGAGCGCCTCGGCCAACCGTTCATCGTCGAGAACAGGACGGGTGCGGCCGGCAGCATCGGCTATGCCTACGCCGCCCGCGCCAACCCCGACGGCTACACCCTCGTGCTCGCCAGCGGACCGACCACCATGGCGCCGCCGAACGACAGCGCGCTGGGCTGGAATCCGCTGACCAGCTTCAGCGCGATCGGCATGATCGGCACCATCCCGCAAGCCATCGTGGCGAGCCCTGCGGTGCCTGCGCACGACCTGCGGGAATTCGTGCCCTACGCCAGGCAGCAGGGCGACCGCATCAACTACGGCTCGCCCGGCCTGGGCACCACGCCCTTCTTCACCATGGAGCTGCTCAAGAGCCAGCAGGGTCTCGCGATGACCCACATCGCCTACCGCGGGCAGCCCGACGTGATGGTCGACCTGATGCGCGGCGACCTGGCCCTCACGTCGGTCACCGTGCCGCTGGTGGTGGCGAATGTGCAGAAGGGCAAGATGAAGGCGCTGGCCGTCACCTCCAGGACGCGGGTCCAGGCATTGCCCGACGTGCCCACCGTCTACGAACAGGGCATGCCGGATCTCGGCATCTCGAACTGGTTCGCCCTGCTCGGGCCCGACCATCTTCCGCCCGATGTCGTGGCGCTGCTGGCGAAGAGCCTGAACGACGCACTGGCCACGCAGCAGATGCAGGCCGGCCTCGCCGAGATCGGCCTGATCACGCAGACCGCATCGCCGGCCGAGACGCTGACTTTCGTCAGGAGCGATCTCTCCAGATGGATCGCGATGATGTCGAAGGTCTCGGCGGCGGAAACCACCTCCCAAGGAAAAGGAATGAAATGAAGAGTGCCAAGCCTCAAGACGAACGCGCGCGCCCTGCCCCGTCCGGCATGTCCGCCGACGAGTGGCGCCTGCGATGCGAGCTCGCGGCCTGTTGCCAGCTGACCGATCTCTATGGCATGTCGGACCTGGCGTCCACGCACATCTCGGTCGCCCTGCCCGGACCGCAGCACCATTTCCTGGTCAATCCGCTGGGGACTTTCTTCGACGAGATGAGCGCCTCTGCCTTGCTCAAGGTGGACTTCGAAGGACGGGTCGTCGAAGGCGATGCGAGCGCGCTCAACCCGGCCGGCTTCATCATCCACAGCGCGATCCACCGGGCCCAGACCGATCTGGTGTGCGTCATGCATTCGCATACGCGTGCCAACAACGCGGTGGCGATGCAGGCCCAGGGCCTGCGCCCGCTCAGCCAGAAGGCCTGCGTGATGCTCGACTTCCTCGGCTACCACGACTACGAAGGCGCGGCGCTGGACGAAGACGAGCGCGACCGGCTCGTCAGGGATCTGGGACCCGAGGGCCGGGTGCTGATCCTGCGCAATCACGGCGCGCTGACCGTGGGCCGCAGCGTGGGCGAGGCCTTCTGCTGGATGCACCGGCTGGAGACGGCCTGCAAGTACCAGATCGACGGGCTCGCCGGCGGCGTCGCGCTGCATGAACTGTCGGAAGCGACCATCGCACACACGCGCGCGCAGGGCCGCAGGATGCTGGCCAGCGGCGGCTTCCTCGAATGCGGCAAGTTCGAATGGCCCGGTCTGCTGCGCAAGCTCGAGCGCGAGCGCGGGAGTTCCTACCGGGGCTGAAGCTCGGCGCGCCGCGCGCTAGGCCTCGCGTGCGCGGTTCAGTGCCGTCAGCCGTTCGGCGGTCGCCGTCGACTGCAGCGAGGCCTCGTAGGCCGCGCGGCCCGCGGCTTCCGACCAGGTGCCGAGCGCCAGCGCGTCGATGTGCTGCTTCATGGATTTCACGGCGTCGCGCTCGCACAGCAGGATCGATTCGACGTAGGCCCGAACCTTGCCGTCCAGCGCTTCGCGCTCGACCAGCTCCGTGAGGTAGCCGATGCGCAGCAGCTCCTCGGCATCGATCGATTGGGCCGTCAGGAAGATCTTCTTCGTCGCCGCGGGTCCGATGCGCTCGACGAAGCGGCGCAGGCCGCCGGGATAGTAGTGCAGGCCGAACTTCGCGGCCGGCATGAAGAGCCGGCTGCCGTGCACGCCGATGCGGAAATCGCAGCTCATCGCCAGGTCCGTGCCGCCGCCATACGCGCTGCCGTTCATGGCACAGATGGTGGGAATGGGCAGGTGTTCGATCTGGTCCAGCATGTCTTCGAAGCGCTGGTCGAGCCGCGAGCTGATCTGCGTCAGCGTGTAGCCGGCGCAGAAGGTCTTCTCGCCGGTGCCGGTGAGGACCAGCACGGCAACGTCGGGATGCTTGACGATCTCCTGCAGATGCTGCGACACGGCTTGCGGATCGTCGGCATCGATGCGGTTGTGTTCGTCGGGACGGCGCAATGTGAGGGTCGCCACCTTGCCCTCGATGGACAGCGTCGGACTGCCGGCACCGCTCATGCCGCCCCCTTGCCGGCGTCTTGCGCGACGACGCCCTCGCGCGCCAGCGCGTCGATCTCGGCCTGGTCGTAGCCGTACTCGCGCAGCACCTCGAAGGTGTGCTGTCCCAGCAGCGGCGGCGCGCTGCGGATCGACCGGCCCTGCATCGCCTCCAGCCGGATCGGCGAGCCCACCTGGCGCAGCGTGCCGAGCTCGGGATGCTCGACCTCCTCGACGAAGCCGCAATGCTGCACCTGCTCGTCGGCGAACACATCGGACAGGTCGTTGATCGGACCCGCGGGAATGTCGGCATCGATGAGCATCCGGGTCCATGCCGCGCGGGTGCGGGTCTTGAGCTTGTCTTCGATCAGCCGCTTCAGTTCGTTGCGATGCCCGATCCGGGCCGCGTTGCTGGCAAAGCGCGGGTCGTCGACCAGCGCAGCCAGATCGAGCAGCGCGCAGAGTTTGCGCCACATGTCGGTCGTGGCGGGCGCGATGTTCAAGGGGCCGTCCGCCGCCTCGAACACGCCGTAGGGCGAGATCACCGGATGCGTGTTGCCGGCCAGCTTGGGCACTTCGCCGAGGCTCAGAAAGCGTTGTCCCTGCACGCTCAAGAGGCCCACCAGCCCGGCCAGCAGCGAGGTCTCCACGCGCTGGCCGCGGCCGGTGCGTTGGCGTTCGTTGAGTGCGGCGAGCACGCCCATGGCGCACCACATGCCGGCCGTCTGGTCGCCGATGGCCACACCGACGCGCATCGGGCCGGACTCTTCGGAACCCGTGACGCTCATGAGGCCCGAGTAGCCCTGCGCGATCTGGTCGAAGCCGGGCCGCTGTCCCGCGGGGCCGGTGCGGCCGAAGCCGGTGATGCCGGCGTAGATGAGGCCGGGGTTGTCTTCGACCAGGCTGTCGTAGTCGAGCCCCATCGACTCCATCGCGCCGACGCGGAAGTTCTCGGCGATGACATCGGACCGGCTGGCCAGCCGGCGCAGCAGCTGCAGCGCGCGAGGGTCGCGGAAATTGAGCGCGATGCCGCGCTTGTTGCGATTGCCGCTCAGATAGTAGGCACTCGTGCCGCGATCGAAAGGACCCCAGTTGCGGATCATGTCGCCGGCCAGCGGCTCCACCTTGATGACGTCGGCACCGAGGTCGGCAAGGATCATCGTGCAGAAGGGCCCGGCCAGGGCGCGGGTCAGGTCGAGCACGCGGATGCCGGCGAGCGGAAGTTGGGCTGAAGCCATGCGGGTCTCCTGAAAAAGACTTGTATTCGAACGCGCTCGAGTCTATATTGCATACAACCGTTATGCAATATTGGAGTCCAATGAAAAAGCCCAACATCCTCATGATCATGGCCGACCAGCTCTCGGCACCGGTCCTCCCCTTCCACGGCAACACGGCCGTCAAGGCACCGCATCTGCAGGCGCTGGCCGAGCGCTCGACCGTGTTCGACAACGCCTACTGCAACTTCCCGCTGTGCGCGCCGGCGCGCTTTTCGCTGCTGGCCGGACAGTTCGCCACGCGCATCGGCGCCTTCGACAATGCGTGCGAGTTCGAGGCCTCGACGCCGACGCTGCCCTACTACCTCGGCGCCCAGGGGTACAAGACGATCCTCGCCGGCAAGATGCACTTCGTCGGGCCGGACCAGAAGCATGGCTTCCAGGAACGGCTGACCACCGACATCTACCCGGCCGACTTCGGCTGGGCGGCCGACTGGAAGGAAGGCGAGTTCAGCTTCTATTCGCCCGGCCACAACCTGAGCACGGTCGACGAGAGCGGCGAATGCTTTCGCAGCCTGCAGCTGGACTACGACGAGGAAGTGGAAGCGAAATCCGTCCAGCGCCTGTACGACCTGGCGCGCGACGACGAGCAGCCCTTCTTCATGTGCGTGTCGTACACGCATCCGCATCCGCCCTTTCACATCCTTCCCGAGTACCTGGCGAGGTACAAGCGCGAGGAGATCAATCTGCCGACGGTCGGCGACATCCCGATGGAAGAGCGCGACATGCTCAGCCGCTGGATCCAGTTTTCCCACGGCCTGGACAAGCAGACCGCGAGCGAGGAACAGATCCTGCGCGCGCGCCATGCCTACTACGCGATGGTCAGCTACATCGACGACAAGGTGGGCAAGCTGCTGGAGACGCTCCAGCGCACCGGCTTCGACGACAACACGATCGTCGTCTTCACCTCCGACCACGGCGACATGCTGGGCGAGCGCGGCATGTGGTTCAAGCGCGTGTTCTTCGACTGGTCGGCCAAAGTGCCGATGATCGTGCGGCAGCCCGGCAACGCCGGCGGCCGCCGCATCGCCGAGCCGGTGTCGCACGTCGACCTGCTGCCGACGCTGATGGACTTCGCCGCGGACGGCAAGACGCCCGAGTGGGTGGAACCCGTCGACGGCAGGAGCCTGCGGCCGCTGATCGAAGGCGAGAGCGAGCGCGACGATGCGAGCGCCTTCGTCGAGTACACCGCCGAGGGCGTGACCGGTCCCTGCTGCATGCTGCGGCGCGGCCGGTACAAGTACGTCTACACGCATGGCTATCCGGACCAGCTGTACGACATGACGGCCGATCCCAAGGAGCTGCGGAACATCGCCACGACCTCGCCCGAACTCACCGCGGGCCTGAAGGCCCAGGTCTTCGCGCGCTGGGATGCGGACGACATCAAGCGCCGCGTGCTGGCCAGCCAGGCGCGCCGCCAGTTCATCAAGGACCTGCCCGATGCCATCCAGCCGGTCTGGGACTACCAGGCCAGCGTCGACGACACGAAGCGCTTCGTGCGCCGCGGCAGCGCACGGATCATCAAGGTGAAGAAGCGCTGGCCCGTGGTGACGGACATCGGCAGTTGATCGCCAGCAAGGAGCCCCTCATGGACACAGAGACCCTCCATCCCGACACCGATCCCAAGCAGCTCGCTCACGCGCTCAGCGGATTCAACCTGATCGACGGCAAGCTGGTTCGCGCCTGTTCGGGCCGGACCTTCCCCGTCGTCAATCCGGCGACCGGACTGCAGATCGGCACGGCCGCATCGAGCGATGCGAAGGACATCGCCCTCGCCGTCGAGGCGGCGCAGCGCGCGCAACCCGCATGGGCGGCCATCGCTGCGCGCAAGCGCGGCATGCTCGTCGCGGAATGCGCGCGCCTCCTGAATGCCCACGTGGAGGAACTGGGGCGCCTGGTCGCGCTGGAAACCGGCAAGGCCCTTCGCACGGAAAGCCGCGTCGAAGCCTCGGTGGTCGCCGATGCGCTCCAGTTCTATGGCGGGCTCGGCTCGGAACTCAAGGGCGAGTCGGTGCCCTTCAGTCCCGAGATGCTCACCGTGACGACGCGCGAGGCGATCGGCGTGGTCGGCGTCATCATTCCGTGGAACGCGCCGATGATGCTGATGGCGCTCAAGATCGCACCCGCGATCGTCGCCGGCAACTGCGTCGTGGTGAAGTCCGCGGAGGAAGCGCCGCTGGCCGTGCTGCGGGTCTGCCAGATCCTCAATCAGCTGCTGCCCCAGGGCGTGCTCAACATCGTTTCGGGCTTCGGCCCCGAGTGCGGCGCGCCGCTCGTGTCGCATCCCGGCGTGGGCAAGATCACCTTCACCGGCTCGGTCGAAACCGGCCGGCTGATCGCGAAGGCGGCCGGCGACAAGCTCATTCCCGTGACGCTCGAACTCGGCGGCAAGAGTCCGATGATCGTGATGGACGATGCGGACCTCGACCGCGCCGTGGCGGGTGCGGTGGCCGGCATGCGCTTCACGCGCCAGGGCCAGAGCTGCACCGCGGCCAGCCGCATCTTCGTGCACGAGCGCGTGCACGACGAATTCGTGGCCAAGGTCCGCGCGAAGGTGGATGCCATGAAGATGGGCGACCCGCTCGACGAGGCGACCGACATCGGCACCCTCATCTCCAGGGAGCAGCGCGACAAGGTGCTGGGCTACGTCGAAGCGGGCCGCGTCAGCGCCGGCGCATCGGCCATCGAATGCTCGGCCCTGCCGGCGGACGATGCGCTGCGCGACGGGCTCTTCGTGCGGCCCGTGCTGTTCACCGGCCTGGGCAACGACAGCCGGCTGGCGCGCGAGGAGATCTTCGGGCCGGTGACCTGCTTCATCAAGTTCTCGCACTACGAAGAGGCGCTGGCCCAGGCGAACGACAGCGACTTCGGCCTGGCCGCCACGATCTGGACGCGCGACCTGAAGACCGCGCTCGATGCGAGCCGCCGGCTGCAGGCGGGCTTCGTCCAGATCAACCAGAACATCGTCGTGCAGCCCGGCCTGTCCTACGGCGGCGTGAAGCAGTCGGGGCTCGGACGCGAGGCCTCGCTCGAAGCGATGCTGGACCACTTCACCCACAAGAAGACCGTGATCTTCAACATGCAATAGCGCAGCCCTTGCGCATACAAACAAGGAGACAAGACCATGACGACCATCGGATTCATCGGACTCGGCAACATGGGCATGCCCATGGCGTCGAACTTGCACCGTGCGGGCCATGAGGTCCGCTGCTTCGACACCAGTGCCGCGGCACTCGCCGAGGCGGCCGAACGCGGGATGTCGCCGTGCACCAGCGTCGCCGCGGCGATCGAGGGCGCGCAGTGCGTGGTGTCCATGCTGCCGAGCGGCCGGCATGTGCTCGACGTGCTGGTGACGCCGCAGGAGCTGCCCTACGCGCCGGGCTGCGTGGTCATCGACTGCTCGACCATCGACATCGCCTCGTGCGCGGCGTTTCACCAGGCCTTGTCGCGGCGCGGCATCGCCACGCTCGATGCGCCGGTGTCCGGCGGCGTGACGGGCGCTGCCGCGGGCGCGCTCACCTTCATGGTCGGCGGCACCGAAGAAGCCTTCGCACGCGCGCTGCCCCTGCTCCAGCGCATGGGCAAGAACGTGATCCATGCCGGAGACGCCGGCGCGGGACAGGCGGCCAAGATCTGCAACAACATGATCACCGGCATTTCGATGGTGGCGGTCGCGGAGGCGCTGAGCCTGGCGAAGCGGCTGGGACTCGACCTGCGCAAGTTCTTCGACATCGCCTCCACCTCCTCGGGTCAATGCTGGTCCTTGACGAGCTATTCGCCCGAGCCCGGACTGGTCGCCAGCTCGCCTTCGAACCGCGGCTACGAAGGCGGCTTCGCATCGGAACTCATGCTCAAGGATCTGCGGCTGGCCGAACAGGCCGCGATCGCCAGCGGCGCACCCGCGCTGCTGGGCGGCGCCGCGGCCTCGCTGTATGCCATGCACTGCCAGGCCGGAAAGCGGCGCCTGGATTTCTCGTCGATCATCCAGATGATGGACGACCGCCCGGCCCGGGCGGCCGTCTGAGCGCAGCGCGAGGAACCACGCCATGAACCGCATCGCACGCGCCTTCTTCAGCTTCGCACTGTGCCTGGGCCTGCTGCACGCAGGCCTTGGCATCGCCCATGCCGCCGGTCCGGGCAAGCTCATCATCGGCTATCCGCCCGGCCAGTCCGTCGACATCATCGGCCGCCTGCTGGCCGACCGCTTGAGCCAGACGACGGAGCGCAAGTGGATCGTCGAAAGCATGCCGGGCCAGTCCGGCAGCATCGCGCTGGCGGCCGTCGCGCGCATGCCCGCGGACGGCAGCGTGATGACGCTGTCGGCATCGGCGGCGCTGGCGGGCAATCCCTTCCTCTACACGAACGTGAGGTACGACCCCATCAAGGATTTCGAGCCGATCGGCCTGATGTACGACGCGCCCTTGCTGCTGCTGGTCAATGCCGCGCTGCCCGTCAAGTCGCTGCCGGAATTGCTGGCCTATCTGCGCGCCCATCCCGGCCAGCTCAGCTACTCGTCGCCGGGCAATGGCTCAGTCTCGCACCTGGCGATGAGCGAGCTGCTTCGGCGCAGCGGAACGTCGATGACGCACGTGCCCTACCAGGGCGCATCGAAGTCGCTGGCCGATCTGGCGGGCGGCCAGGTGCAGGTCTCGTTCGACGCGATCGCGGCGGCGCAGCCCTTCCTCGCCTCGGGCAAGATCCGGGCGATCGCGATCAGCTCGAAGGAACGCGTTGCGGTGCTTCCCGACATTCCGACCGTGTCCGAAAGCGGCATCGAAGGCTTCGACATGGTGCCCTGGGTCGGCCTGCTGGCGCCGGCCGGCACGCCCCGGGATGCCGTCGACAAGCTCAGCGTCGAACTTGGCAAGATCGTGCAATCGGAGGACTTCTCCCAACGCGTGGTCTCGCTCGGCGGGCGCCCGCGCACCGCACCGGCGGCCGAGTTCCGCAGCTTCCTGCGCAGCGAAGTCACGCGCTGGTCCGGCGTGATCAAGACCTCGGGCGCGAAGCTGGAGTGAGCGAATGATCCTGATCGCTTCCTCCGAGCGGGCGCGCGCGACGCGGCACGCGAGAACGCTGGCCAACGGGTTCTCGTTCCACCGCAGCGAATGGATAGAAGGCGGCGACGATGCGTCGCTGTCGCCGACCGTCTTCCTGGTGGAACAACCCGCCGGCGCGGTGCTCGCCCCGCACTTCCACATGCAGAATCAGTTCCAGATCGTCATGGCGGGCCACGGCAGGCTGGGCGCGCACGAGGTCGCGCAGGGCTCGGTGCACTATGCGGGCGCGTTCACCGGCTACGGGCCGGTGGTGGCCGGTCCCGAAGGGCTGAGCTACTTCACGGTTCGCGCCGTGCTCGAGACCGGTGCGAACTTCATCGAGAACGCGCGCGACAAGATGGTCCGCGGTCCGAAGTGCCACGTGCAGGGGCCGCCGCTGCCGGCCGCGTCCGACGGCGAGCTGGCCGCATTGCCGGCGCCGCGCAGCATGCACCTCATTGCGCCGCAGCCCGACCGGCTCGAAGCATGCGTCTGGTATCTGCCGCCGCACACCCGCATCGATGCGCCGCCGCCCGCGCCCGGCGGCCAGTTCCACTTTGCGATGGCCGGCAGTCTGCGGCATGGCCAGGCGTGGCTCGGCGGCTGGGAGAGCCGCTACCTCAGCGCGCGCGAGCCTTCGTGCCGGCTCGAGGCCGGTCCGCGAGGCCTGCAGGTCCTCGTCCTGCAGATGCCCGCCAAGGCCGCGGAATACTGTGCTTGAAGCGGAAGGCGAGGCCGCGCAGGCCGTGCGGTATAACGATGGCATGCCGACGTCGACCGCCAGAACATCCAAGAAGAGGGACGCCCCCGCACTTTCCGTCGAACAGGTGTGCGACAAGATCCGCACTGCCATTCTGAGCGGCAAGCTGCGCCCCGGCGACAAGCTGACCGAGCAGGACCTGGCGGCGGAATACCGCGTCAGCCGCACGCCGATCCGCGAGGCCATCCGGCAGCTCGAGGTGGAGCGCCTCGTCTCGCGCACACCGTTCGTGGGCGTGACCGTGACGCAGCTGCGGCCTTCCGAGATCATCGAGCTGCTCGACATCCGCGAGGTGCTCGAAGGCCTGGTCGCGCGGCTGGCCGCGAAAGAGCTTCAGCCCGAGCAGCGCACGCGGCTGCGCAAGACTTTCGACCGAATGACGGCGTCCGCCAAGAGCGGCAACGTGGTGCAGTACCTGGACGAGGCGCTGGCGTTTCGCAGGATCCTCGTCGAATGCTCGCGCAGCGAGACGCTCACCCAGTACGTCATGGGCATCGAGAACCGCCTGCGGCTGGTGGGCAACCGGACCGCATTGATTCCGGGACGCATGCAGGCCGCGATTTCCGAGCACAAGAAACTGCTGCAGGCCATCGAGGCCGGAGAGGCGCAGGCCGCGGAGCAGTTGAACCGGGAGCGGATTCAACATATCCGCGCCGATGTCGAGAAGTCGTTTTCGTTCTCGGTTCTCTGAGGCCGGCGCCTCGGTCCGTCAGGCGACGAATTCCTTCAGCGCCGCATTGAAGGTCGCGCTCGGCCGCATGACGGCCTCGGTCTTCGCCGCGTCCAGCAAGTTGTAGCCGCCGATGTCGACCGGCTTGCCTTGCACGGCATTGAGTTCGCCGACGATCTTCTGCTCGCTGGCGGCCAGCGACTTGGCCAGCGGCGCGAAGCGGGCCTGCAGTTCCTTGTCCTCTGTCTGCTCGGCCAGCGCCTGTGCCCAGTACAGCGCCAGGTAGAAATGGCTGCCGCGATTGTCGAGCTCGCCGGTGCGCGGCGATGGACCCTTGTTGTTGTCGAGCAGCATGCCGGTGGCGGTGTCCAGCGTGGCCGCCAGGATCTTGGCCTTCCGGTTGCCGGTCTTGATGCCGAGGTCTTCCAGCGACACGGCCAGGGCCAGGAACTCGCCCAGCGAATCCCAGCGCAGGTGGTTCTCCTCGACGAGCTGCTTGACGTGCTTGGGTGCCGAGCCGCCCGCGCCGGTCTCGAACATCGCGCCGCCGGCCATCAGCGGCACGATGGAGAGCATCTTGGCGCTGGTGCCCAGTTCCATGATCGGGAACAGGTCGGTCAGGTAGTCGCGCAGGATGTTGCCGGTGACCGAGATGGTGTCCTTGCCGCGGATCACGCGCTCCAGCGTGTAGCGCATGGCGCGCACCTGCGACATGATCTGGATGTCGAGGCCGCTCAGGTCGTAGTCCTTCAGGTAGGTCTCGACCTTCCTGATCAGCTCGGCCTCGTGCGGGCGGTATTCGTCGAGCCAGAACACCGCCGGCATGCCCGACAGGCGCGCGCGGTTCACGGCCAGCTTGACCCAGTCGCGGATCGGCGCGTCCTTGGTCTGGCACATGCGCCAGATGTCGCCCTGCTCCACGTTCTGCTCGAGCAGCACCTCGCCGGTCGCGAGGTCGACGATGCGGGCCACGCCGGCCTCGGGGATCTCGAAGGTCTTGTCGTGCGAGCCGTATTCCTCGGCCTTCTGCGCCATCAGGCCAACGTTGGGCACGGTGCCCATGGTGACGGGATCGAAGGCGCCGTGGGTCTTGCAGAAGTTGATCATCTCCTGGTAGATGCGGGCGAAGGTGCTTTCGGGCATCACGGCCTTGGTGTCCTTCAGGCGGCCGTCGGCGCCCCACATCTTGCCGCCCTGGCGGATCATCGCGGGCATCGAGGCGTCGACGATCACGTCGTTCGGCGCATTCAGGTTGGTGATGCCCTTGGCCGAGTCCACCATCGCGAGTTCGGGGCGGTGCTCGTGGCAGGCGTGCAGGTCCTTGATGATCTCGTCGCGCTTGGACGTCGGCAGGCTCTCGATCTTCTCGTAGATGCTGCTCAGGCCGTTGTTGACGTTGACGCCGAGCTCGTCGAACAGCTTGCCGTGCTTGGCGAAGGCGTCCTTGTAGAAGATCTTCACCGCATGGCCGAAGACGATGGGGTGCGAGACCTTCATCATCGTCGCCTTGACGTGCAGCGAGAACATCACGCCGGTCTCGCGCGCGTCTTCCATCGCTTCTTCGTAGAACTTGCACAGCGCGTCCTTGCTCATGAACATGCTGTCGATGACTTCGGCGTCGAGCAGCGCCACCTTCTTCTTGAGCAGGATGGTCTGGCCGCTCTTGGTGACCAGGTCCATCTTGACGTCGCGTGCACGGTCGAGCGTGATCGACTTCTCGCCGGCATAGAAATCGCCGCCGTGCATGTGCGAGACGTGCGTGCGCGAGGCCGGGCTCCACTTGCTCATCGAGTGCGGGTGCTTGCGCGCGTTGCGCTTGACGGCCGCCGGTGCGCGGCGGTCCGAATTGCCCTCGCGCAGCACCGGGTTCACCGCGCTGCCCAGCACCTTGGCATAGTGCGAGAGGATCTCCCTGTCTTCATCGGTCTTGGGGTCTTCCGGAAAATCGGGCACCTTGTAGCCCTTGCCCTGCAGCTCGCGGATGGCCGCCACCAGCTGCGGCACCGAGGCGCTGATGTTGGGCAGCTTGATGATGTTGGTGTCCGGGAACTGGGTCAGGCGTCCGAGCTCGGCCAGGTTGTCGGGCACGCGCTGCGCCTCGGCGAGGCGCTCGGGAAACTCGGCCAGGATCCGCGCCGCGACCGAGACGTCGCTGGTCACGATGTCGATGCCGGCCGGCGCCGCGAAGGCCTTGATGACGGGGAGCAGCGAGGCGGTCGCCAGCAGCGGCGCTTCGTCGGTGAGGGTGTAGATGATCCTGGATTTCGCGGCAGTCATGGGTGTCCCTTGCGTGTTGAGGTGACGCCGGCGAAAAAAATGCGGCACGGCGCCGGAACCGGAGTGTGCCACCACGCGACAGGATGGGATCTCGGGCGTCCCCCAAGTCCCTGCATGCGCAGGGACTCGGCGGGGCGCGGATCAGGGACGCAGGATCCCCGCGTCCTCAGCGCCGATGATGCGACGGCGCGAGTTCGTACACCGGCGTGTCGATGCCTTCCATGCGCGCCTTCAGCTGCAGCGCGAGGAACTGCGAGTAGTGGCGCGACTGGTGCAGGTTGCCGCCATGGAACCAGAGCTGCGGCACCTGCGTCGGCTTCCACATGTTGCGCAGTTCGCCTTCCCATGGGCCGGGATCCTTCGGCGTGTCGGAGCCCAGGCCCCAGCACTTGCCGACCTTGTCGGCGATCTCGGGCGAGATGAGATCGGCCAGCCAGCCGTTCATCGAGCCATAGCCCGTCGCGTAGACCAGCAGGTCGGCCGGCAGCTCGGTGCCGTCGGTCAGCGTGACCGAGCGTTCGTTGACCCGCTCGATGTTGACGCCGCTCTTGAGCTTGATGCTGCCGTTGGCCACCAGCTCCGAGGCGCCGACATCGATGTAGTAGCCCGAGCCGCGCCGCAGGTACTTCATGAAGAGCCCCGAGCCGTCCACGCCGAAGTCCAGCAGGAAGCCCGCCTTCTCGAGCCGGCTGTAGAGCTCGGCATCGCGCCGCTTCATCTCCTCGTACACCGGGATGTGGAAGGTGTGCATGATCCTGTAGGGCACCGAGGCGAAGATCAGGTCGGCCCTGTGGTGGTCGATGCCGTTCTTCACCGCCTGCTCCGAATAGAGGCCGCCGAGCGCCAGTTCCATCAGGGAGTTCGATGGCGCGATGTGGGTCGACGAGCGCTGGATCATCGTCACGTCGGCGCCGTGCTCCCACAGCGCGGCGCAGATGTCGTGCGCCGAGTTGTTCGAGCCCAGCACCACGCATTTCTTGCCGGCATAGGCTTCGGGCCCGGGATGCTGGCTCGAATGGTGCTGGTCGCCCTGGAAGTTCTCGGCACCGGCGATCTGCGGTGTGTTCGGATAGCCCGAGACGCCGAGCGCGAACACGAGCTGCTTCGGCCGCAGCACGATCTCCCTGCCCTCGCGCTCGACCGTCACCTCCCATTCCTGCTTCGCCTCGTCGAAGCGCGCCTTCTTCGCGGTGGTCGAGCTCCAGTAGTTGAGCTCCATGATCCTGGTGTACATCTCCAGCCAGTCGCCGATCTTGTCCTTGGGCGCGAACACGGGCCAGTCGTCCGGAAACGGCATGTACGGCAGGTGGTCGTACCACACCGGATCGTGCAGGCACAGCGACTTGTAGCGCTTGCGCCAGGAATCGCCGGCCTTGGCATTGCGCTCCACGATGAGGGTCGGCACGCCGAGCCGGCGCAGCCGCGCGCCGAGCGCGATACCGCCCTGCCCGCCGCCGATGATCAGCACCTCGGGCTGCTCGGAATGGCCGAGCGCCTCTTCTTCCTCGCGGCGCCGCTCGAGCCAGTTCTTGCGGCCGCGCTGCACGCCGTGCTCGGCGCCCTTGATGCGCCGGTCGCCCTTCTTTTCCTCGAAGCCCTTGAGTTCGGTCATCGTCGTGAGCAAGGTCCAGGCACGGCCGTTGCGCAGGCGCAGATGGCCGCGCCCGCGCGCGACGCGGGTCTCGAAGCTGAACCAGGCGTCGACCACGCCATCCGCCGCGCTCGGCTCGCCCTCGATGGCGAAGCCGGTCGGTGCGGTGTCGGCCAGACGCGCCGACAGCATCGCGCGGATCGCCTCGGCGCCTTCCTGCGTGCGGATGTTCCAGGTGAACGCGACCAGGTCGCGCCAGTAGCCGTCGGCTTCGAACAGCCGGACGGCGGTGTCGATGTCCCGGGCTGCGAGCGCGCCGGCAAAGGCGTTCAGCCATTCGGTGGCGGCCCGTGTCGGGTCGATGGGGGTTTCAGTCATTGAATGTCTCCGTGACGTTGAGGGAGCGCCGAGTGCGCACGCCCGGTTCCGCAGCTTCCATGCCCGCGACCCGATCACGGTGGATCAAGGACTTGGCGCTGCTTTTGTCGCAGTTGTCGCAGCCCCTGCGCCAGCTGTCTCAGCCGTGGCGATATGGCACAGCTGCCGCGCGCTCAGAAGCGCGCCGGCGCGGCGATGCCGTGGCGCTTCATGTGCCGATAGACCGTCGCGCGCGAAATGCCGAGTTCCTGCGCAGCCCGGGCAACGTGCCAGCGATGACGGCGCAGCGCATCGAGCAGGTGCTGCGCGCCGGTGTCGCCGTCGACCGCCATCGGTGCCGGTGCCGGCGGCATCCTGCGCACGGCCTGCTCCTGCAACTGGAGGTGCTCGACCTCGACAGTCTCTTCGCCGCACAGCGCCAGGGACAGCCGCAGCACATTGCGCAGTTCGCGGATATTGCCGGGCCAGCCGTGGCTCAGCAGGCGCTGCAACGCCGCCTCGGACAGGGTCGCCGCATGCCCGGCGGCCGAACGCTCCTCGTCGAACACGCGCGCGATCACGTGCCGCATGTCGCGACGCTCGCGCAGCGGCGGCAAGCGCAGGAGCGCACCGCACAGGCGGTAGTAGAGGTCTTCGCGGAAGCGCCCTGCCGCCACCAGTTCGGGCAGGTGCCGGTGCGTCGCGGCGACCACCGCGATGTCCACGTGCTGGGCCGCCTCCGCGCCCAGCGGCATCAGTTCGCCTTCCGCCAGCACACGCAGCAGACGCGTCTGCAAGGCCATCGGCATGTCGCCGATCTCGTCGAGGAACAAGGTGCCGCGATCGGCCTGTGCGATCAGGCCCTTCATGCCCTTGCTGCGGCCGCCGGTGAAGCTCCCCGGCATGTAGCCGAACAGCTCGCTCTCGATCAACGACTCGGGAATGGACGCGCAGTTGACGGCCACGAAGGGCATCGCGCTGCGGCGGCTCGCGTGGTGCAAGGCCTTGGCGAGCACCTCCTTGCCGCTGCCCGTCTCGCCTTCGACCAGCACGTGGATGCCGCGGTCGACCAGGCGCCGGGCGCGCGCCAGCAGCGCCTGCATCGCGGGATCGTCGCCGGCCAGGCGGTCGAGCGATGCATCCGGCCGGCCCGGTGCGGACAGGGCCGCCGCCGCTGGCATCGCGCGCCGCATGCGCGGTGCCAGCAGCGATGCGTGGTATTCACCGCCGGGCAGCAGCACCGTGTGCGCGAACGGCATGGCCGATGCGCCTGCGCCCAGACGCCAGATCGCCTCCATCGGCATGCCCAGCCAATCGGCGATCGTGCTGCCGGCCAGTTGGCGTGGCGCGTCCTTCGCCTGGGCGAAGGCGTCCCGCGCGCCGCCGTTGGCACCCACGACCGTGCCGGATTCGTCGAACGCGACCATGACCTCCCCGGCCACGTCGACCAGGCCGTAGGCACGGCCGAGCCGGAGGATCCAGTGGCCGCGGAAGTGCCGCAGGAAGTCCGCGTCCTCGATCATCCGCGCATAGATCGACACCAGATGACGCACCAGGTGCTGGCTCTCGCGCGCATTGGGCGAGCGCAGCGCGGACACGTCGAGGATCGCGGTCAGCCGGCCGCTGTGGTCGAACAGCGGCGCCGTGGTGCAGGTCAGTGCGATATGCGTCGCGTCGAAATGCTCGGTCTGGTGGCAGGTCAGCGGCACCTGCTCGATCAGGCAGGTGCCGACGCCGCAGGTGCCCGCGTGGGCTTCGTTCCAGTCGGCGCCGAGGTACAGGCCGGCCTTGCGCAGCTGGTCGTCCCATGCAGGATGGCCGATGTAGTCGACCGTGATGCCTTCGGCGTCGGTCAGCAGCACCATGTAGCCGAGGTCGGCGACGCGCCGGTAGATATCTTCCATGCCCGCACGCGCGGCGCGCAGGAAATGCGCGAGCTGCTCCTGGTGCGCGCGCAGCTCCGGGGCCGGAAGGATCCGCGCCGGCGTCGGCCTGGAGGGGTCCAGTCCGTGGTCGCGCACGCACCGGGCCCACGATCGATGAACCAGGCTGTCCGGCGACGCCTGCTGCGCCGTCTGCGTGGCGACGGCGTAGACGTTGTCGATGTGACGCGATTGGATGGAAACCATGCGAAGCCTTCGGCGCGTTCACCAGCGGAACGCCAAGGGGCATGATTCGCCGGGCTGCCCGGGGCAGGCATAGGTAGAAACCCGGGCGACACCGTCACGCAGGGAACAGGCACGCGCCGGAGGCGCCGCCGTCAGATGCCGAAGAACGCCTGCGCGTTGCCCCGCAGCAGACGCTGCCGGTCGTCCTCGCCAAGGAAGTCGGCGTCGCGAATCAGCTGGCCGATGCGCTGTTCGCCGAGCGGGAACGGATAGTCCGAGCCCAGCATCACGCGGTCGGTGCCCATCACGTCGGTCAAGAGGCGCAGTGCGCCCGGATCGAACACCGCGCAATCGACATGGAAGCGGCGCGCGTATTCGGACGGCAAGCGCGGGCAATCCTGGCGCACGATGTCGCGATGCCGCCATGCGTTGTCGACGCGCCCGAGCAGGAACGCGAACCCGCCGCCGCCGTGCGCGAAGCAGATCCTGAGCGATTCGGGGATGCGCTCCATCGCACCCGACAGGATCAGCGACAGCATGCCCAGCTGCGTCTCCGCGGGCATCGCCACCAGCCACGGCAGCATCCACTTTTTCATGCGGTTGCCGCCCATCATGTCCCACGGATGCACCAGCACCGGGATCGATTGTTCGGCGCAATGGATCAGGAAGTCGACCAGCTGCTCGTGGTCCAGGTCCTTGTCGCCGAGGTGGTTGCCGATCTGCACGCCGATGCAGCCCGCGGCCTTGGCACGCGAAGCCTCGGCGCAGGCGAGCGCCAGATCCTGCAACGGCACCTGGGCCAGCGCCTTGAGGCGCTGCGGATGCGCGGCGCAGAAAGCGATCGCGCGGTCGTTCATGCGCGCCGCCCAATCGGCGGCCTTGCGGGCCTCCCAGGCGTAGCCGAACATCACCGGGGTCGCGCAGACGATCTGCGTCTCGACGCCCTGCTGGTCCAGTTCGGCGACGCGAAAGTCCGGATCCCACAAGGCCTGGTAGACCGGCCTGAAGGGCCGGTCCCCGACCATGATCTGCCCTTGCGAACTGCCCGCCTCGACGGCGAGCCAGGGCGCGCGCTCGGCATCGAACGCGTGGGCCTCTTCCCGCCTGATCGCGGGAAGGAAGTGCGAGTGCATGTCGATCATGACGCGCTTCCCATCGATGGCAGGCCACGGTGCCAGGCCTGGAAATCGCGGCCGGGGTGCACCTCGCCGCAATGCGTGCAGCGGCGCGCTGCCTCGCTGCTGGCGTAGAAGCGCTCGTACAGCGGCGGCAGGTCGTCGACGATGCTCTGCAGCAGCACCTCGTGGCGCTGGATCAGGTGCCCGCAGTGCGCGCAGCTCCACTGAAAGGCGTCGACTTCGCCCGCCGGACGCTGGCGCTCGACGACCAGGCACAGGCTGCCGGCCTCGGGCCGCTGCGGCGAATGAAGGGTGTGCGGCGGCATGAGGAAGATGTCGCCTTCCCTGAGATCGACGCGTTCGTAGCGGTCCTGGTCCCAGAGCAGCAGATAGGCGTTGCCCTTGAACTGGTAGAAGAACTCCTCGACCGGATCGTCATGGAAGTCGCTGCGGCCGTTGGGGCCGCCGACCACGGTGACCATGAAGTCGCCGTCCTTCCAGATCTGCTGGTTGCCCACCGGCGGCTTCAGCAGGTGCGCGTTGTCGTCCAGCCAGCGCTGGAAGTTGAGTGGGTATCCGTACTTGAGCATGAGGAACTCCTTTGACAGCGGTGATCGTCAATCCCGGGCTTTCTGCGGCTTGTAGGCCACGCCCTTGATCTCGATCAGCAGATGGGGATGCGGCAGCTGATGCACGGCCACCGTGGTGCGGGTCGGGCCGTCGTAGTCGAAGAACTCGGCCCACACTTCGTTGTAGCCGCCGAAGTCGTTCATGTTGACGAGGAAGGCCTGGGTCTCGACCAGATCGGACAGGTCCGCGCCGGCGCTCTGCAGGATGTCGCGGATGTTCTCGATCACGGCGCGCGCCTGCGCCCGGATGTCGAGCGCGGTCACGCCCATCGCGTCGACCGCGACGCCGGCAAAGCTGTTGTCGGGCCGGCGCGAGCTGGTGCCGGAGACGAACAGGAAGTCGCCTGCGCGCTTGAGGTGCGGAAAGCGCCCGCGCGGGGTGGCCTTGCCGGCCACGACGCGGGCTTCGCCGGCGGGCTTGTCCTGGGATGTCATGGCGTCTCCTGGGTCAGCGGGTTCACTCTTCGGCCTTGAAGTGGGTCTGGGCCGCCACCGCGCGCCAGCGTGCGATCTCCGACTGCTGGAATGCAGCGAAGTCGCGCCCGCCCTGGTAGGCGGGGCTGAGGTCCTGCTCGGCCATGAACTTGGTCAGCTCGGGCGACTTCATCGCCTGGGCAACGGCCTTCTCGAGGCGAGCGACGACATCGGCCGGCGTCCCCTTGGGAGCGAACAGGCCGTACCAGCCGCCGGCGACGACGTTCTCGTATCCCAGCTCCTTCATGGTCGGCACCGACGGCATGCTCGGGTCGCGATGCGCGCCGGTCACCGCGATGATGCGCAGCGTGCCGTTCTTCACGTGCGGCATCGCGACCTGCGGCACCACGAAGCCGAGCTGCACCTGCCCGCCGATGAGGTCGGTCACCAGCGGCGCCGATCCCTTGTAAGGCACGTGCACCATCTTCAGCCCGGCCTTGCGGTTGAACATCTCGCCGGCGAACTGCGACGGCGTGCCGGCACCGAAGGATCCGAAGGCCGACTTGTCCGCGTGGGCCTTCAGCCAGGCCAGCAGCTCGGCCATGTTCGTTGCCGGCACCGATGCCGGCACCGTCAGCGCCAGTTCGAACTCGACCAGCCGTGCGATGGGCACGAAGTCGGCCACCGGGTCGTAGGGCAGCTTCTTGAACACCACCGGATTCATCGCCATGGTCTGGGCAAAGCCCATCAGCAGCGTATAGCCGTCCGGCGCCGCCCGCGCCGCCGCGCTGACGCCGATGTTGCCGCTCGCGCCGGCGCGGTTCTCGACGATGACGCTCTGTCCCAGCGCGCTTCGAAGCTGCTGGCCGACCTGCCGCGCGACGATGTCCGGCGTGCCGCCGGCCGGACCGGGGACGATCAGGGTGAGCGGGCGGGCGGGATAGGTTTCGGCCAGCGCGCTGGTGGCCAGCGCCGCGGCCAGCCCGGCCACCACGAGTGCGCGACGACGCGATATCGAGAACGATGTCATGAGAGAACCTTCAATGAATGGGGGAGAGGAGCCGGCTCAGCCGGCCACATGGAAAGCCACGCTTGCGAGCGCGCCGGTGCCGCTGCCGATGCGGCACTGCACATGAACGCCGGGCCGCAGCGCCTCGGCCGCGGTGGCGGCGCCGGCCATGATCAGCGAGCCTGCGGGCAGGCTCATCTGCGCGCCATGCAGCAGGCGCGAGGCCTGCACGATCGAGCGCAGCGGATGGCCGAGGATGGCCGCGGTCGAACCCACCTGCACATCGCGGCCGTCGAACTGCATGCGCACGCCCGCATTGGCCAGGGCGTCGAAGTTGCGCGACCAGGCGCCGACCACGAGGCCGGCCGACGAACAGTTGTCCGCCACCACGTCCTCGAGGCTGAACTTGAAGTTGCGATAGCGCGAGTCGATGATCTCCATCGCCGGCGCGACGGCCTCGATGCAATCGGCCGCCTCCAGCGCGGTGAGCGGCGCGTCGATGGTCCTGCGGGTCACGAAGCACACTTCGGGTTCGACCCGCGGATGGATGTAGCGGCCGAGGTCCACGACGCCGCCGTCCTCCTCGACCATCGCGTCCGTGAGCAGACCCCAGATGAGGCTGTCGACGCCCATCTGGATCATCTTGGCGCGGCTCGTGAAGCCGAGCTTGATGCCCTTGTGGCGCTCGCCGCGCTCGATGCGCCGCTGGATCGAGGCGCGCTGGATCTCGTAGGCGCGGGCCAGCGTGAATTGCCCGGACGGAAACTGTTCGACATCGTGCCGCGCATGCGCGGCGCCATCGAGCAACGCGGCCGCTTCCTGGACGGTGGTCATCATGCCGCCTCGCTCATTGTGGGTTCTGCATGCGTGTGCTGGTGCGCAGCCTTGTCGAGCAGGTCCAGCGCCACGTCGACGATCATGTCTTCCTGCCCGCCCACCATGCGGCGCCGACCGAGCTCCACCAGGATGTCGAAGGCCGACAGGCCATAGCGCTGCGCCGCCGCCTCGCTGTGCAGCAGGAAGCTCGAGTACACGCCCGCGTAGCCGAGCGCCAGCGTCTCGCGGTCCACCCGCACCGGCCGCACCTGCAGCGGGCGCACGATGTCCTCGGCCGCGTCGATCAGCCGGCGCACATCGCAGCCATGGTTCAGGCCCATGCGGTCCACCGCGGCGATGAACACCTCCAGCGGCGCATTGCCCGCGCCCGCGCCCATGCCGGTGAGGCTGGCATCGACGCGGTCGCAGCCGTGTTCCAGCGCCACCATGCTGTTGGCGACGCCCAGGCTCAGGTTGTGGTGCGCATGGATGCCGGTCTGTGTCTCGGGCTTCAGCACGTCCTTGAAGGCCTTGAAGCGCTCGGCGATGTCGTTCATGTTCATCGCACCGCCGGAGTCGACCACGTACACGCACTGCGCGCCGTAGCTCTCCATCAGCTTGGCTTGCTGCGCGAGGCCGGCCGGCGTGTTCATGTGGCTCATCATCAGGAAGCCGACCGTGTCCATGCCGAGTTCGCGGGCGTAGGCGATGTGCTGCCTCGAGATGTCGGCCTCGGTGCAGTGCGTGGCCACGCGCACGATGCGCGCACCGGCGTCGTAGGCGGCGCGCAGGTCGTGCAAGGTGCCGATGCCCGGCAGCAGCAGCGTCGCGACCTTCGCATGCCTGAGCACGCCGGCGACCGCCTCGATCCACTCGATGTCGCTGTGGGCGCCGAAGCCGTAGTTGAAGCTCGAGCCGCGCAGGCCGTCGCCGTGCGCCACCTCGATGCTGTCGACGCGGGCTTCGTCGAGCGCGCGCGCGATGCGGCGCGCCTGCTCCAGCGAGTACTGGTGGCGGATCGCGTGCATGCCGTCGCGCAGCGTGACGTCGGACACGTAGATTTTCTTGTCGGATGTGCTCATGGTGTTCCCCTTCTTCATGCGGCGACGTGTGCGGCCAGCCGGCGGGCCGCCATGCGTTCGGCGGTGGCCAGCGCGGCGCTGGTCATGATGTCCAGGTTGCCGGAATAGGCCGGCAGGTAGTGGGCGGCGCCCTCGACTTCGAGCAGCACCGTGACCTTGAGGCCTTGCGAGAGGCCGAGGCCGGGCACGTTGATGCGGCGATCGCCGTCGATGCGTTCGAACTGCACGTGCTGCTTGAGCCGGTAGCCGGGCACGTAGGCGGCCACGTCGGCCACCATCTGCCGCACCGACGCCGCGATGGCGTCCTCGTCCGCGGCCAGATCGGTCAGGCAGTACACCGTGTCGCGCATCATCAGCGGCGGCTCGGCGGGGTTGAGCACGATGATGGCCTTGCCGTGCGCCGCGCCGCCGACTTCGACGATCGCCCTGGACGTGGTCTCGGTGAACTCGTCGATGTTGGCGCGCGTGCCGGGGCCGGCGGACTTGCTGGCGATGGAAGCGACGATCTCGGCGTAGTGCACGGGCGCGACGCGCGAGACCGCGCGCACCACCGGGATGGTCGCCTGGCCGCCGCAGGTGACCATGTTGACGTTGGGCGCGTCCAGGTGCTGCTCGAGATTGACCACCGGCACGACATAGGGGCCGATGGCGGCGGGCGTGAGGTCGATCACCTGCACGCCGTGCGACTGCAGCGCAGCATCGTGGCGCGCATGCGCGCCGGCGCTGGTGGCGTCGAAGACGATGCCGATGTCCTTGAAGCCGGGCAGCTTCAGCAGGCCGTCCAGGCCTTCGGCGGTGGTGGCCACGCCCATGCGCTGCGCGCGCGCCAGGCCGTCGGACTGCGGGTCGATGCCGACCATGGCCTGCATGGACAGATGGCGTGCGTTGCGCAGCACCTTGATCATCAGATCGGTGCCGATGTTGCCGGAGCCGATGATGGCGACCGGGATGCGGGAGTCGGGGTTCATGGAAGCGTCCGGAAGTTGCGAATCAGTGGCCGAAGACCGCGCTGACCGCGCCGAGGCCTTCGATCTGCGCCGTGAAGACATCGCCGGGCTGCACGGCCACCATCGGGCCCAGCGCGCCGGTCATCAGCACGTCGCCCGCACGCAGGGGCGTGCCGAGCCGCGCCAGGGTGTCCGCGAGCCAGACGGCGGCGTTCAACGGGTTGCCCAGGCAGGCCGCGCCGGCACCGACCGACACCGGTTCGCCGCGGCGCTCCATCGTCATGCCGCAGCCGGCCAGATCGAGCCGGCCGAGCGACACCGGCCGCGTGCCGAGGACGAACAGGCCCGACGACGCGTTGTCCGCCACGGTGTCGGCCAGCCGGATGTCCCAGTTGGCGATGCGGCTGCCCACCACCTCGATGGCCGGCAGCGCATAGGCCGTCGCGGCGATCAGGTCGGCCACCGTGTGCTTGCCGTGCGGCAGATCGCGTTCGAGCACCAGCGCGATCTCGGCCTCCGCCTTGGGCTGCATCAGCCGCGACGCCGCGATCTCCTCGCCGTCGCCCACCGCCATGTCGGCGAACAGCGCGCCGAAGTCGGGCGAATCGACGCCGAGCTGGCGCTGCACCGCGACGGAGGTCAGGCCGATCTTGCGACCCACCAGCCGCGCGCCGCCCTCGATGCGGCGCTGCGTGTTGAATTGCTGGACCTGGTAGGCAGCCGTGAGCAGGTCCGCGCCCGCCGCCAGTTCCGCGAGCCGGTCGCGCACCGGCGCGATGGGTTCGCGGGTGAGTTCCGCCTGCCAGAGCTGGTCGGCGATCGATGTCAGATGCGGGTCCACGGCACAACTCCTCGGGGCATGAATGAAAGAATCTCGATCCGGGCGCGGCTCAGACCGCCACGCAGATGTTGGTCGTCTCGGAATAGAAGTCGAGCGAGTGGCGTCCGCCTTCGCGCCCGATGCCCGACAGCTTGGAGCCGCCGAACGGCGTGCGCAGGTCGCGCGAGAACCAGGTGTTGATCCACACGATGCCGACATGGAAGCGGCGCGAGACGCGGTGCGCACGCGACAGGTCGGTGGTCCACACGCAGCCCGCGAGTCCGTACGGCGTACCGTTGACCCGGCCGATCACCTCGTCCTCGCTGTCGAAGGGCGCGATGTGGCACACCGGCCCGAACACTTCCTCGCGCACGCAGCGCGCGTCGTCGGCCAGGCCGGTCCAGATCGTCGGCTGCACGAAGGCGCCGTTGTCGCGCTCGTCGCCGAACTTCGGCACACCGCCGCCGGTCACCACCGTCGCGCCTTCCCGCACCGCCAGCGCGTAGTACGAGAGCACCTTGTCGCGGTGCTCGTGCGAGATCAGCGAACCCATGAAGACGCCGGGCTCGTCGGGCCAGCCGATCTTCAGCGCCTCGGTCCGGGCCTTCATCGCGGCGACGAACTTCTCGAAGATCGGGCGCTCGACATAGACGCGTTCCGAGCACAGGCACACCTGGCCCGAGTTGGAGAAGCTCGAGCGCACGACGCCCTCCACGGCGGCGTCGAAGTCGGCGTCGGCAAACACCACCGCGGCGTTCTTGCCGCCGAGCTCGAAGGAGATGTCCTTCACGCCATCGGCCACCGCCTTCATGATGGCGGCACCGGTGCGCGACTCGCCGGTGAAGGTGACTGCATCGACATCGGGATGCCGGGTCATCGCCTCGCCGGCCGAACCGGGGCCGAAGCCGTGCACGAGATTGAAGACGCCGGGCGGCATGCCGGCTTCGTGGAAGGCCTCGGCCAGCAGGGTCGCCGACGAAGGCGTTTCTTCCGACGGCTTGACGACCATGGTGTTGCCGCAGATGAGCGCCGGGCCTGCCTTCCAGGTCATCGACAGCAGCGGCAGGTTCCACGGGCAGATGCTGGCGATCACGCCGAGCGGCTTGCGCACGGTGTAGTTCATCAGGTTCTGGCCGCTGGCGAGACGGGTTTCGAAGTAGTCGCCATGCGCCACCTTGCCGAGGTCGGCGAAGGTGCGCAGGTTGGCGACGCCCCGGTAGACATCCAGCGCCCTGGCCTGCTCGACCGGCCGCCCGGTGTCGGCCACCTCGGCGGCGACGAACTCGTCGAAGCGCCGCTCGATGACATCGGCCACGCGATGCAGCATCCCGGCGCGCTCCTCGACGCTCATGCGGCCCCAGGGGCCGGCCAGCGCCTTGCGCGCGGCCCTGACCGCCCGATCGACCAGCGCCGCATCGGCCTCGTGCACCTGGGCCAGCACCTTGCCGTGCAGGGGACTGACGTTGTCGAAGCGCTTGCCGGTGGAAACGAATTCGCCATCGACGTAGTTGCGCAGGGAACTCAGCGCAGGTGGCAGGGAAAAGGGTGTGGTCACGACAGACTCCGACAAGCAGGTCGCCGAAGTCTAGGCAGTCGATCTATTCTTGAATAATGATTTGTTCTTCCTCCGATATAGCCGTCCGGAATACATGGGCCCTTTGCCCGCGAAGCCAGTCCGGCTCAGTGCGAGCGATGGAATCGCTGGCCGGCATCGTGCAGCACGGCCAGGAGGCGCTGCGTGGCCGCGCTCGGCGCACGGTCGGAGCGGATCGTGTAGCCGACTTCGCAGAACGGACCCGGACCCTCCAGCGGCAGGATGCCGAGCAGCCCGGCCTGCGCGAAGCGCTCGGCGGCCGATTGCGGCATCAGCGCGACCACCGAGCTGCTCGCGAGGAGCCCGAGGTTGGTCAGGATCGACACCGACTCGACCACGCGCCGCGGCATGGCCAGCCCTTCTTTCTCGAAGAAGGACCGGACGGACGCATAGGCCACCGACTCCTGCGTCGGCACGATCCATTCGAGCGCGTGCAGGTCGGCCAGGCGCAGCTTGCGCCGGCGCATCAGCGCGTTGCCCTTTCCGACCACCACGCACATGGCTTCCTCGTAGAGCGGTACATGCGTGAGTCGCGTGCGTTCGATCTCGTCGCGCAGCAAGGTGGACGCGCCGTCGGGCAGCACGCCGACCACGACGTCCAGTTCGCCGCGCGCCAGCGCCGGAAACAGGGTCGAGTTCGGTCCGACGCGCACCGTGATCACCACGTCGGGCACCGCTTTCCGCAGCCGCGTGATCGCCTCGGGCAGCAGCGTCGCCGAAGCGACGATCAGCGTTCCGACGACGACGTGGCCCGAGCTTCCCGTCTGCCAGCCGTTCAGGTCCTGTGCCATGTAGCGCAGCTCGGCCAGCACGGTCTTCGTGTGGCGCTCGAACAGGCTGCCGAACTCCGTCAGCACCACGCCGCGCTTGCTGCGCACGAACAGAAGCCCGTTCAGTTGCTGCTCGAGCTGATGGATGGATTTGCTGACGGCCGGCTGCGTCAATGCCAGCTCGCGCGACGCCGCGAGAATGGAGCCTGTCTCCACGACCCTTTCGAACAGCACCAGCTGCTGCAGGCGAAGCCTGCGCGCCAGCGACAGGCTCGAATGCGCAGAACCCGGCGGGCTGGCCGTCGCGTCCGCAAGAGCCGGTGAAGTGGGTTTTTTCATGGCAGGATTCTCGGCGAACGCGGCAGCGGCGGGTTCGCCAACGAGGCCGGGCGTTCAGCCCAATGCCAGCTTGCCGATGCGCGCAACGATCAGGTCGTGCAGTGCCTGCGCCGCCAGCGAGAGGCTGCCATCCCGCCGCCTCACCAGGTGCACGGTGCGGGTGAGCGAGGGCAGCGGAAGCGGCCGCGTCGCCAACGTTTCGCGACGGAAGTGAAACAGCGTCAGGGCCGGCACCACGCTGATGCCGAGGCCCGCTTCGACCAGGCCCATGACCGTCGCCAGATGCTCGACTTCGAACACCGCGTTGAGCCGCAGCGGATGCAGCGCGGCATCCAGCGACTGGCGCACGCTGCTGTGGCGCGCCATCTGGATGAACGGCCAGGGCGCGATCTTCTTCATCGTGAGGCGCGTCTCTTTCGCCAGCGGATGGTCGACCCGGCAAACCAGATGAAAGCGGTCCGAGCACAGCTTGCGGCTGCGCAGATCGCTGGCCGCCGCAGTGGCGCCCGACGCGGCCAGCGCAAAGTCCACCTCGCCGTTGCGCACCATGGCGACGCAGGCGTCGGACAGCGCGTCGCGCAGGTCGAGCGTGATGCCCGGCCACGCCGTCATGAACTCGGCGAACACCGCCGGCAGCCAGCCGGCTGCCAGCGAGGGCAAGGCCGCCACCCGCACGCGGCCCTTGCGAAGTTCGACGTGGCTCGCCAGGCTTTCGAATGCGCTGCCCATGTCCTCCAGCAGCCGGCGCGCGGAATCCTCGAACAGGGAACCCTCCGGCGTGAGGTGCACGCTGCGCGTGTCGCGGTCGAACAGGCGGGCGCCCATCGTTTCCTCGAGGGCCCGAATGAGCGCGCTGAACGCGGGCTGCGACAGGTGGCAGGTCTGTGCGGCGCGCGTGAAGCTGCGCTGATCGGCCAGTGCAACGAAGGCGCGAAGCTGCCGGGCGGAGAGGTCGGGATGCTTCATGGCGGTCGTGGTTGCTTATCCGTGCTTTGGATCAGTCGATCCGAAGTTTCGATTTTACGGATCGGCCTCGGGCGCCTACAGTCCGCGCATGAACACGCCCCAGCGACCCCCGTTGCTCATCGGCTGCGCGGCCGGCTTCTCCGGCGACCGGACCGACGCCGCCGGCCCGGTGGTCGACACGCTGATCGCGCGGCTGGCCCAAGGCCCCGCCGCACAACGCGCCTTTCTCATCTTCGAGACGCTGGCCGAGCGCACGCTGGCGCTGGCGCAGTTGCGCCGGCGCGCCGATCCCGAATCGGGCTACGAGCCCCTGCTCGACGACATGCTGCGGCCGGTGCTCGGGCGCTGCCTGGCGCACGGCATCCGCATCGTGAGCAACTTCGGCGCCGCCCATCCGCGCGCCGCGGCGCGCCACATCGCGCGCATCGCTCGCGAGCTCGGGCATGCCGTGCCCCGGATCGCCGTCGTCGAAGGCGACGACCTCGCGTCGCCGGCGCAGCGCGCACTGCTGCACGATCAGCTCGGCGATCGGCTCGACGGCTTGCGCATCGTGAGCGCCAACGCGTACATCGGCGCCGAGCCGATCGCGGCCGCACTGGACGCCGGCGCGCAGATCGTGGTGTGCGGCCGCGTGGCCGACCCGTCGCTCACGGTCGGCCCGGCGATGTCGCACTTCGGCTGGCGAAGCGACGACTGGACCTCGCTCGGCCGCGCCACCATGGCGGGCCACCTGCTCGAATGCGGTGTGCAGGTGTGCGGCGGCTATTTCGCGGACCCCGGCTTCAAGGACGTGCCGGGCCTGGCGCGCGTGGGCTTCCCCATCGCCGAGATCGAGGCCGACGGCCAGTGCGTGATCGGCAAGGCCGACGGCACCGGCGGTCTGGTCAGCGCCGCGACGGTCAAGGAACAACTGCTGTACGAGGTGCACGACCCGGCCGCCTACCTGACGCCCGACGTGGTGGCCGACATCAGCGAGGCCGAGGTGCAGACGCAAGGCGACGATCGCGTTCGCCTCGCCGGGGTGCAGGGGCATGCCAGGCCGAGCCACTACAAGGTGAACGTCTGCCACGAAGGCGGCTGGCTCGCGGAGAGCGAGATCTCCTATGCCGGCGCCCGCGCCGAAGCGCGCGCGAGGCTCGCGGCCGACATCCTGCGCAGCCGCCTGCCCGGCTTCCGCTTGCGCGTGGACCTGGTCGGCGCGCTCAGCCTCTTCGGCGACGATGCCGGGCGCGCGCTGGCGGCGATGCCGGACTCGGGCGCGCGCGACGTGCGGCTGCGCGTTGCCGCGACGCATGCCGACCGCGGCGAGGCCGAACGGCTCGGGCGCGAAGTCACGGCGCTCTACACCTGCGGGCCCGCCGGCGGCGGCGGTGTGCGCAGCATGCTCACGCCCCGGCTCAGCACGATCTCGTGCCTGCTGCCGCGCGACGCGGTGCCGGCGCGTTTCGAGATGGTGGAGGGATGACCATGGCCCACACCGTCCCGCTCTTTCGCGCCGCGCACGGACGCACCGGCGACAAGGGCGATCGCTCCAACATCAGCGTGATCGCCTGGCATCCGGCGCTCTATCCGCTGCTGGTCGCGCAACTGACGCCCGACGTCGTCGCCGACCAGTTCCGCTACCGCATGCCCAGCCGGGTGCAGCGCTTCCTGCTGCCGAAGCTGCACGCCATGAACTTCGTTCTCGATGCGGTGCTCGACGGCGGCGTCAACGACGCGCTCAACCTCGACACGCACGGCAAGGCGCTGTCCTTCCTGCTGCTCGATCTGCCGATCGATGTGCCGCGCGATCTCGAACACCTGCTCGCCGGACCCGCCGGGCGCTGATTCTTTTCTTGCCTCATTCCATCAGGAGACACCCCCATGATCCGCTACCGCTCGCTGGCAATGGCCACCGCCATCCTGGCATCCGCAGGACCCCTGCTGGTGCAGGCACAGGGCTTTCCCGACAAGGCCATCACCTTCGTGGTGCCCTTCGCAGCCGGCACCGCGACCGACCAGATCGCGCGCACCCTGGCCAACGGCGTCGGGGCCGAGACCAGGCAGCCGGTCATCGTCGACAACAAGGCCGGGGCCAGCGGCTTCATCGCCTCGCAGAACGTCGCCAAGGCCGCGCCCGACGGCTACACGGTGCTCATCACGACCAACACCACGCACGCGGCGAACGAGCACCTGTTCAAGAAGCTGCCCTACGATCCGGTGAAGGATTTCGCACCGATCACGGCGCTCGGCAAGGGCGGGCAGATCATGGTGGTGAGCCCATCGTTTCCGGCAAAGACCGTGGCCGAGTTCGTCGCGCTCGCGAAGAAGGAGCCGGGCAAGTACAGCTTCGGCAGCGGCAGCTCATCGAGCCGGATGGCGGGCGAACTGCTGCAGCAGATGGCCGGCATCAAGCTGCTGCACGTCCCGTACAAGAGCAACACGCTGGCCGTGACCGACCTGCTGGGCGGCCAGATCAGCATGATGATCACCGACACCGCGACCGGCCTGCCGCAGGTCAAGGCCGGCAAGCTGCGCGCGCTCGGCATGTCCAGCGCCAGGCGATCGCCGCTCGCGCCCGACGTGCCGACGATCTCGGAGGCCGGCGTCAAGGGCTACGAGATGGGCTACTGGTTCGCCGCCTACGCGCCTGCGCGGACGCCGCCCGCGATGGTGAAGCGGCTGAACGAGCTGCTGGTCAAGGCCGCAAGGAGCGACGCCGCCCGGACCGGCTTCTACGAGCCGACCGGCACCGAGGTGTACACCACCTCGCCCGAAGAACTGGCGAAGTTCCAGACCGCCGAATCGCAGAAGTGGGGCCGCATCGTGACGGCCGCGGGCATCGAAGCCGAGTAGAGGGCGCTAGGCGCGGGTGCGCCCGCCTACGTCGAGACCAGCTCGGACTTGCCGCCCAGGGCCACCCTGAACGCCACGAACGCCGTCAGCGCGGCCGCCAGCAGCACGGTCGTGGCCGAGCGCGCCGGATCGTCGCCCAACGCGACCAGCAAGGTGCAGACGGCGCCGGTCGCCATCTGCGCGAAGCCGTAGAGGCCGGCCGCCGATCCCGTCAGCTGCGGGTTCACGCTGATGGCCTTGGTCAATGCAGCCGGGCTGGTGATCCCGGTTCCCAACGTGAACAGGAACATCCACACCAGGGTGCCGGCCACGTCGAGCCGCCCCAGCAGGACCGTGGCCAGCAACCCGGCAGCGCTGACGATGCTCAGCACATTGCCGGCCAGCATCAGGCGCTCGACCCCGATCTTTCCGACCATGCGACCGGTGAACGCGTTGCCGAAGCTCATCCCGAAGATGAGCAGGCCGAGGTACAGGCCGACCTCGTGCACCGGCCGATGCAGGTCGGTGACGAAGATGAAAGGTGCCGCGGCGATGAAGGCATAGACGGCCGTCGTCGCGCACCCTCCTCCGAGCGCGAGGCCGACGAAGCGGCGCGAGCGCAGCAGCGCGCGGTAGTCGCTCGCCAGCGTTCCGATGCTCAGCGAGCGCCCGGGCGGCGCAGTTTCCGGCAGCAGCTTCCAGGTGATGACCAGTGTCGCTGCGCCCAGCGCCGCAGTGAGCCAGAAGATGGCGCGCCATCCCAGCGCCGTCGAGACGACGCCGCCGACCATCGGCGACAGTCCGGGACTGACCATGATCATCAGATTCATGAGCGCCAGCTGGCGCACCATGTCCTCCGAGTGCGTCGAATCGCGCACGATCGCCCGGCCCAGCGCCAGGCCCGCGCAGCCCCCGAACGCCTGGACCAGCCGCGCGCCCACCAGCGTGTAGACGCCGGGCGCCAGCGCCGCGGCCAGGCCGCCGGCCGTGTACAGCGCGAGCCCCGCGATCAGCATCGGCCGCCTGCCGAGGCTGTCGGACATCGGGCCGTAGAAGAGCTGTCCGACGGCCAGTCCGATGATGTAGAAGCTGACCGTCATCTGCATCTGGCCGACCGGCGCGCGAAGGTCTGCCGTTGCGTAGGGCAGCGCCGGCACGAACATGTGCATGGCCATCGTCCCGCTGATGGTGATGATGACCAGAAGCCAGAGCGGCGGGCGCTTCGCCGGGGCGAAGGTCATACCGACGCCTCTATCGACTCCGAGACCGCCTCGGAAATCCGCACGATCACCGCGAGCGCCGCTTCGAGTTCCGCAGCCGGAATGACACTGAGCAGCCGCCGGCGCGCGTCAATGGCGACCTTCTCCACTTGCGCCACCACCACCTTGCCGCGCGGCGTCAGCGTGATCGTCTTGGCACGGCGATCCGCGCCCTCCTGCCGCTCGATGTAGGCGGCCGTCTGCAGGAGATCCAGCAGGCGCACGACCGAGGAACTGTCCAGCCCGAGCGACAGGGCCAGGTCCTTCTGGCGCAGCGGCTCTTTCGCCCGCGAGACATGCAGCAATGCGAGCCAGGTGGCCTCGGTCATGCCGAGCGGCTGCAGCTCGACATCCAGCGCGCGGCGCCACAGGCGTGCCAGTTGAGAGACGGCGGTGGGGAAGGAGTTTCGGACCTGGTCGGGGCGCAGCGCCATGCATTGGATGGTACATCAATTGATGACATGCCATCTTTTTCGGCCCACTACTCTCGGGCACGGCGGCCCGGATTCGCCGTGTCAGCGCAACGAGACGCGCGCCAGGGTTCGGATGAAGTGCGGTAGTTCCGGCGTCGGCCTGCGCGGCACCTTGGCCCCGTCGTCGTAGCGCCGCAGCCGCACCGCCTCGGCGGCAAAGGGCTTCTCGATGAAGCGGACCGCTTCCTCGGCCGAATAGACGCCGCCCTGCAGTTCGAGGCTGCGCTGCGAGGCGGGCGACAGCGTGCCGTGGTAGCCGGGATCCACCGCGCAAAGGTAGCGCTTGGCGTCGACGTGCAGGCCGATCGGCTCCAGCACCGCGGCCGGCAGCAGGTGGCGAAGAAAAGGCAGCGCGATGTACTGGTGCAGGTCGTCGCGCGCCGGCGGCGCGGGCCGATCCGGCTCGGCCGCCAGCAGATGGCCGAGGTCATGCAGCAAGGCCGCGACGACGGTCTCGGGCGTTTCGCCGTTCGCCTCGGCGAGCTGCGCGCACTGCAGCGCATGGTCGAGCTGGCTGACCGCTTCGCGGCCGTACTGGCGCTGGCCGCGTGTGCCGAGCAGGCTGGCGATTTCGTCGACGGTCAAAGGCACGGGCGGATCTCTCTCAGATGAAAAGCTTTCGGATGCGCGCGGACACGAGGTCGATCGCGCTCACGGTGACGACCACGATGATCATCACCGCGCAGGTTTCGGCGTACTGGAAGCCGCGGATGATTTCCCACAGCACGACACCGATGCCGCCCGCGCCGACCATGCCCACCACGGTGGCCGAGCGCACGTTCGACTCGAAGCGGTACAGCGCATACGAGATCCACAGCGGAATCACCTGCGGGATCACGCCGTAGATGATCTCGTGCAGCGCGCTGGCGCCGGTCGAGCGGATGCCCTCGACCGGCTGCGGATCGATCGCCTCCACGGCCTCGGCGAAGAGCTTGGCCAGCACGCCGGTGGTGTGCACCCACAGCGCCAGCACGCCGGCGAACGGGCCCAGGCCGACGGCGACCACGAACAGCATCGCGAACACCATCTCGTTGATGGCGCGGCAGTTGTCCATCAGGCGGCGCATCGGCTGGTAGACCCACCACGGCACGATGTTGGCCGAGGCCAGCAGCGCCATCGGCACCGCGGTGACGACCGCGAGCGCCGTGCCCCAGAGCGCGATCTCCAGCGTGACCACCATCTCTTCCACGTACATCCGCCACTGCGTGAAGTTGGGCGGAAAGAACTCGGCCGCGTAGGTCGCCATGTTGCCCGAGTCGCGCCAGAGGTCGAGCGGCCGCATGTCGGCGCCCTTCCACGATGCAACCAGCAGCGCCAGCAGGATGGCCCAGCCGAACTGCGCGGCCAGGCTGCGCCGCGGCGCCGCCATGACCGCGAGCGCGGGACGCGGGGTGAGAACGGTCGGTTGCATGGCGATGGCTGCGGTCGTGCGGTGCGGCGTGCGTGGCTCAGTTCAGGGCGGCGAGCTTCTTGTCGATCTCGGCGATGCGCGCCTTCTTGTCGTCCTCGCTCACGGCCGCGTCGACTTCGAGCTTGGTGCGCTGGCCGAACAGGTCGAGCTGGCGGATCGGCAGCAGTTGCTTGTCGCTGGAAGCCTTGAAGCCCGAGAGCTTCGACAGTTTCATCAGCACTTCCTTCTCATGCGCGTCGGTCTTGCCGTAGTTGTAGAAGAAGTTCTTGATCTTGGTCTTGGTCGCCTCGGGCACATCCTTGCGCATGACCAGCGGGTCCAGGGGGATCAGCGGCGAGGTCCAGACGATCTTGATGTCCTTGAACTTCTCGGGGAAGTGCTCCTTGATCTTCTCCATGTTCTCGCTGTTGTTGGTCGCCACGTCGACCTGCTTGTTGGCCACGGCCAGCGCGTTGGCTTCGTGGTTGGAGCTGCGCGTGACCTTGAAGAGGGTCTTGGCGTCGAGGTGGTTCTTGGCGAACACGTAGTAGCCCGGAACGAGGTAGCCCGAGGTCGAGTTCGGATCGCCGTTGCCGAAGCTCAGGTTCTTGGCGTTCTTGAGCACGTCGTCGAGCGTGTTGAGCGGGCTGTCGCGGTTGACGATCAGGTGCGAGTAGTAGCCCTCGGTGCCGTCGGCATTGACCATCTGCGCGAACACCTCGCCATTGGCGCGGTCCACCGCTTCCATGGCCGACTTGTTGCCGAACCAGCCGAGCTGCACCTTGTTGAAACGCATCGCCTCGATCACGCCGGCATAGTCCGATGCGAAGAAGGGCGTGACCTTCAGGCCGGTCTGCCTGCTCATGTCGTCGAGCAGCGGCTGCCAGACCTGCTTGAGGCTTTGCGAGGTCTCGGTCGAGATGATGCTGAAGTTGATGCTGTCGGCCTGCGCGAAAGCGCCTGTCATGCAAAAGCCGATGGCCACGGCCGCGCACAGTTTCTTGATCATGGAAAACTCCGAAGGTTGGGTAGGAAAAATCAGGCGGCCTGGGCCGCGGGCATCGGGCGCAGTGCCGACGGCAGCACGTGCACATTGGCGCCGTCCTGCGGCCGCATCGGCGGCGCGAGCAGTTCTTCGGCCTGCACGCCGTAGAGCTTGTGCAGCAGCGCCGGCGTCAGCGCCGAGGAGGCCCCGTCGAACACCACCTGGCCCTGGTTGAGTGCGACGACGCGCGGGCAGTACTTCATCGCCATGTCGACCTGGTGCAGCGAGACGATCACGGTGCAGCGGTCTTCGCGGTTGATGCGCGCGAGGATCTCCATCACGTTGCGCGAGGACTCGGGGTCGAGCGAAGCGATCGGCTCGTCGGCCAGCACCACCCGGGCGCCCTGCACCAGCGCGCGGGCGATCGCGGCGCGCTGCTGCTGTCCGCCCGACAGCGTCGAGGCGCGCTGCGCATGGCAGTCGGCGATGCCGACACGCGTCAGCGCTTCGAGCGCGCGGACGCGCTCCTCGGCCGTGAACGCGCGCAGCCAGCCGCGCCACCACGGCGTGCGGTGCAGCGAGCCGACCAGCACGTTCACCAGCACCGGCAGCCGCGCCACCAGGTTGAACTGCTGGAACACGAAGCCGACCTGCGCGCGCACCTTGCGGATGTCGCGGTGGATGCGCCCGCCCTGCTGCACGCGGCGGCCGTCGATCTCGACCAGCGACTCGCTCCCGCCGTCCGCGGTCACCAGGCCGGCGAGATGGCGCAGCAGCGTGGACTTGCCGGAGCCCGAGGCGCCGATCAGCGCCACCATCTCGCCACGCTGCACATTGAGATTGACGTCGCGCAGTGCGTGCCGGCCGTTGGCGAAATGCTTGTTGAGCTGGCGGATGCGCAGGATGGTTTCCATGGAATTCCCAAGTCGTCTAGACAACAGGAGTCTGAAGAAAAGGCATGACCGCCCGTTGACAGGACGGCGACGTGCAGATGTCAGCGCGCGGCGCTCAGAGCACGCGCCGCCCTTCGCGCCAGACGCTGCGCACCACGGCGTGGCGCGCGCCGCCCGGAAGCTCGGTCATGCGCACCTGCACGAGGTCGGCGCGCAGGCCGGGCGCGATCGCGCCGCGGTCGGGCAGGCCGGTGGCGCGCGCCGGCGCGCTCGTGACTGTCGCCACCGCCTGCGGCAGTGTGTAGATGCCGTCGTCCACCAGCCGCATCACCGCGCTCAGCAGGCTGCTCGGCACGTAGTCGGAGGACAGGATGTCGAGCAATCCGTGGCGTGCCAGTTCGGCGGCCGCGACGTTGCCCGAATGCGAGCCGCCGCGCACCACGTTCGGCCCGCCCATGATGGTCGAGAGCCCGCGCTCGCGCGCCGCCCGCGCGGCCGCCATCGTGGTCGGGAATTCCGACATGCTGGCGCCTTCCGCATGCGCCTGCTCGACATGCGCGACCGTGGTGTCGTCGTGGCTCGCGAGCGCGATACCGTGCGTGCGGCAGTAATCGACGAAGTGGCGGCGGTGCGGCTCGGCATAGCGCGCCTGCTGCTCCCCGGCCTCAGCCACGCGGCGCTCGAATTTCTCGTGGCTCCAGCCCTTCTTGCCGGTGTAGTAGATGCGCGCGATGTCGATGTTCTCCCACTGGCGCTGGCCCGGCGTATGGTCCATCAGCGAGAGCATCGACAGCCGCGGGTGCGCATGGAAGGGCTCGAACAGCGCGACCGTGTTGGGCGCCGGCAGCTCGCAGCGCACGTGCAGCCGGTGGTCGGCGCGCAGCAGGTCCTGCACGATGCAGGTGTCGAGCGTGCCGAGCACCTTGTCCCAGGTGCTGCCGCGCAGGCTTTCGGTATCGGCCTCGCCGACGCCCAGCGCGTCGAACACGGTCGTGATGCCGGCCGCGGCGACCTCGGCATCGTGCGCGAGCAGCGCCGGCAGCTCGGCCCACTGCACCTTCGGCCGCGGCATCAGGTGGCGCTCGAAGTTGTCGGTGTGGACCTCGACCAGTCCGGGCAGCAAGTAGTCGCCCTCCATGTCGATCGCCGACGCGACGGCGGTGTGGCCGTGGTCGAGCCGCGCGATGCGGCCGTCGACCACCGACACACTGCCCCGGACCATCTCCTGCGGCAGCACGATGCAGGCGTTGCTGAAAACTGCGTTGGCGTTCATCGGATCCTCTTGAAGTCTGCGACGTTGACGCGGCGCGTGGCGACGGCGGCGCCGACCTCCGCGTCGTGGAAGATGCCGACCATGGCCGCGCCGCGCGCAGTCGCCTCGCGGATCAGTTCGATCACGGTCTGCGTGTTGGCGGCATCGAGCGAGGCCGTGGGTTCGTCCAGCAGCAGCAGCGGCTTGGGCTTGATCATGTTGCGCGCGATGTTGATGCGTTGCTGTTCGCCGCCCGAGAAGGTGGCCGGCGGCAGCTCCCACAGGCGCTCGGGGATGCGAAGGCGCGCGAGCCAGGCGCGCGCGGTCTCGCGCGCGGCCTCGATCGCGCCGGCGTCGTCGCCCGCGTCCTCGGCCAGCGGCTCGGCCACCACGTCGAGCGCCGCCACGCGCGGGATCACGCGCAGGAACTGGCTCACGTAGCCGATGGTGTCGCGCCGCAGGCGCACCAGCTCGCGCGGCGCGACCTCGGTCACTTCGACCGCTTCGCCGCCCGCGGGCCGCACCGTGATGCGGCCCGCGCTCGCACGGTAGTTCGCATAGACGAGCTTGAGCAGCGTGCTCTTGCCGAGGCCGGAGGCGCCGTCGAGCACCACGCATTCGCCGGCCGCGACATCGAGGTCGATGCCGTCGAACACCGAGAGTTCGAGCCGGTTCTGATGATGCAGGGTGAAGCGCTTGGCGACGCCGCGCAGTTGCAGCAGGGGCGGGTTCATGGCTGGAGCACCGAGGAAACGAGAAGCTGGGTGTAGGGATGCTGCGGATCGTCGAGCAGCTGGTCGGTGAGGCCGGCTTCGACCACGCGGCCCTTGTGCATCACCATCATGCGGTGCGCGAGCAGCCGCGCCACCGCGAGGTCGTGGGTGACGACGATGGCCGCGAGCTGCATCTGCCGCGTGAGCTGGCGCAGCAGGTCGAGCAGGCGCGCCTGCACCGACACGTCGAGGCCCGAGGTCGGTTCGTCCATGAACATCAGGCGCGGTGCG
The DNA here is from genome assembly GCF_901827185.1 of Variovorax sp. PBL-E5. NCBI lineage: Bacteria > Pseudomonadati > Pseudomonadota > Betaproteobacteria > Burkholderiales > Comamonadaceae > Variovorax > Variovorax sp. PBL-E5. The sequence continues at coordinate 407,745 of NZ_LR594673.1, forward strand.
GTGACCAGGTTGCGCGCGATCTGCAGCCGCTGGCGCATGCCGCCGGAGAAGGTGCGCGGCGCATCGTCGATGCGGCGCGGGTCGATCTCCACGCGCTGCAGCCATTCGCCGGCCGTTGCGCGCAGGCGCCCGTAGTGCCGATGGCCGAGGCCCATCAGGCGCTCGCCGACGTTGGCGCCGGCCGAGACGTCCATGCGCAGGCCGTCGGCCGCGTTCTGGTGCACGAAGCCCCAGTCGGTGCGCGCGAGCAGCCGCTGCGAAGCTTCGCTCATCGCGAACACGTCCTCGAGGCGGCCGTCGCGCGTGAGGAATTCGACGCTGCCGCTGTCGGGCCGGCTGCGCGCCGCGACCGCATCGAGCAGCGTGGTCTTGCCGGAACCCGATTCGCCGACCACCGCGAGCACCTCGCCGGGCCAGAGATCGAAAGAGGCGTTCTCGACCGCGACGCGCTCGCCATAGCGCTTGCCGATGCCGCGCACGCGCAAGAGGGGATGGCTCACTGGAGTACCTTCGCGCAGCAGCGCTGCGGTATTCGCCTTCGGAACGGCCGGGCGGCTCATGACGCGACCTCCTCCAGCGGACCGACCTCGACGGCCGCCTCGGCCTGGCGCGTTCGGCAATGGTCGGAGTCGGAGCACACGTGCATGCGCGTGCCGCGGTCGTCGGTGATGATCTCGTCGAGGAAGCTGTCGGTCGCGCCGCACAGCGCGCACGGCGCATCCCAGCGCTGCACCTCGAAGGGATGGTCCTCGAAGCTCAGGCTTTCGACCGGCGTGTAGGGCGGCACGGCATAGATGCGTTTCTCGCGGCCGGCGCCGAAGAGTTGCAGTGCAGGGTTCATGTGCATCTTCGGGTTGTCGAATTTCGGGATCGGCGACGGCGACATCACGTAGCGGCCGTTGACCAGCACCGGGTAGTCGTAGGTGGTCGCGATGTGGCCGAAGCGTGCGATGTCCTCGTAGAGCTTCACGTGCATCAGCCCGTACTCGGCCAGTGCGTGCAGCGTGCGGGTGCTTCGCTCGCGCGGCTCCAGGCGCTGCATCGGCTCGGGCACCGGCACCTGGTAGACCAGCACCTGGCCCTCGGCGAGCGGCGCCTCGGGAATGCGGTGGCGGGTCTGGATCAACGTCGCCTCGGTGGTGCGCGTGGTGGTGCGCACGCCGGTGGTCCGCTCGAAGAAGCGGCGGATGTTGACCGCATTGACGGTGTCGTCCGAGCCCTGGTCGATCACCTTGAGCACCTCGCGCGGACCGATCACCGCGGCCGTCACCTGGATCCCGCCGGTGCCCCAGCCATAGGGCAGCGGCATCTCGCGCGAGCCGAAGGGCACCTGGTAGCCGGGGATCGCGACTGCCTTGAGGATGGCGCGGCGGATCATGCGCTTGGTGCGCTCGTCAAGGTAGGCGAAGTTGAAATTCTCGTCATTCATTCTTCATCTCCGACGGCAGCGGGCGTCGCGGCGCGCATGCGGCGCACCAGTTCGAGCTCGGCCTGGAAGTCCACGTAGTGCGGCAGCTTCAGGTGCTGCACGAAGCCCGAGGCCTCGAGGCTGTCGCTGTGCGAGAGCACGAACTCCTGCATCTGCGCCGGCGCCTTGACCGCCTCGCCGAGTTCGTCGGCGCGCAGTGCGCGGTCGACCAGGCTCATCGCCATCGCCTTGCGCTCGCAATGGCCGAACGTGAGCCCGTAGCCGCGCGTGAACTGCGGCGGCTCGGTCTTGCTGCCGGCGAACTGGTTGACCATCTCGCACTCGGTGATCTCCATGTCGCCGATCGAGATCGCGAAGCCGAGCTCTTCGGGCTCGATCTCGAGCGCCGCACTGCCGAAGCGGATCTCCCCGACGAAGGGATGGCTGCCCGCGTAGCCGCGCTGCGTCGAATAGGCCATCGCGAGCAGGAAGCCCTCGTCGCCGCGCGCGAGGTTCTGCAGCCGCGTCGCGCGGTCGGCCGGAAAGCGCAGCGGTTCGCGTGTGAGGTCCACCGGCGCCGGATCGCCGGGCGGCACGGGCCGCTTCTCGATCAGGCCTTCGTGGTCGAGCAGGTCGACCACGCGCGGCACCTCGGCAGGCGCGGCGTCGTTGGCCGCGTGCATCTGATCTTTGCGCGCGGGCTCCTGGCCGGCGGCCAGCAGCGAGAAGTCGAGCAGCCGCTGCGTGTAGTCGTAGGTCGGGCCGAGCACCTGTCCGCCCGGCAGGTCCTTGAAGGTGGCGGAGATGCGGCGGTCCAGTTCCATGCGCGCGGTGGCCAGCGGCACGCTGGTGCCCAGGCGCGGCAGCGTGGCGCGGTAGGCGCGCAGCAGGAAGATCGCCTCGACCAGATCGCCCGCGGCCTGCTTGATCGCCAGTGCCGCGAGTTCGGGGTCGTACACCGAGCCCTCGGTCATCACGCGGTCGACCGCGAGCTTGAGCTGCTCGCGGATCTGCGCGACGCCGAGCTCGGGCGTCGTGCCGGCACCGCGGCGCTGTTCGGCGAGCAGGCGGTAGCTGGCGAGGATGGCGGCTTCTCCGCCCTTGACGGCAACGTACATCTCAGTTCTCCATCCGGATGCGCGTGGTGCGCGGGAGCCCGACGATCTGCCGCTCGGTGGCGAGGAACAGGTCGATGCCGCACGGGAAGGCCGCGTGCTCGGCGGCGCGCTGCGCCACCAGCGCGTGGGCGGCCTGCGGCGCGAGGCCGACCGTCAGCCGCACCTGGCCGCGGATGCCGGGGCCATGCAGTTGCCAGGCCGCGCCGCCGGCCGCCGCGTCGGCGAAGGCCGGCACTTCGAGCACGCAGGTCGCCGATTGGTCGGGGTAGGTGTCGCTGCCCTGGGCGAAGCCGTCGAGCGCGGGCATCTCGTCACCGGCTGCGACCCACGCGAACTGCGCCTGCGCCGGTTCGTCGACCAGCACGCAGCCGCAGTGAAAGCGCAGCCACGCCGCCGCGTCGCTGCCGGCCAGCGAAGGCGACAGCCAGAGCCTGCAATCGGGATCGAGCAGCGCCAGCAGCAGGGCCGCGGCCGCCGCATGACCGCGCGCGGGCACCTCGGCATCGTGCGGCACGTCGACCGGCCGGCCAGGATGCGACAGCGCCTGCAACGCCGCGCGGAACACGGCCTGGCTGCCGAGCGCCGGGTCGGAGAAACCGGCGCCGATGGCGGCGAGTTCGCTGGGGGTCATGCGCCCTCCTCCTCGTCCTCGCCCGCGCTGCCGGATTCGCGCGCCACGGTGAAGAACTCGACCTTGCTGGCCTGGGCGCGCGCACGTCGCGCCATGCGTTCGCGGGCCAGGTGCGCGCGCACCGGCGCCAGCAGACTGGCGTCGAGCACGGCATGCTGTGCCGGATCCTGCAGCAGCGCATCGGCCGTCGCGGCCAGTTGGGCATGCCGGTGCGAGCGGCCGAGCACATAGGCAACGCCGACCGGCGCCTCGTGCTGCAAGGGCTCGGCCAGCCGGAGCGCGCAGCGCGTGACGGTGACTTCGCCGAGATTGAAGCGCTCGCCGGTGCCGCCGGCGCGGCCCTGGACCATCATCAGCCCGGTCTCCGGCGCGCGCAGCCAGCGCGGCGTCTTGCGTGCGTGCGCGCAGAGCGCGGGTTCGAGCAGCGCCATCGGCGCGCGCGCCAGCAAGGCCATCCACTGCGCGCGCTGCGGCGGCCGGTCGGCCGGATGGCTGTCAAAGGCATGAAACATGGAGGTGGTACTCTGCGAAAGTTGTATAGACAAATCGAACAACAGCCGCGAGCTTAGAACCGGGCCATGTAGCTTTCATGACAGCCATCACCTCACTCTCCGCATCTTCTTCCGCCGCCCTTTCCGCGCCCGCCGTGCGCGACAGCTTCTGGATCCGCATCGCGGCCGAGCTGGCCGAATCAATCGCACGCGGCATCTATCCGCCGGGCCAGCGGCTGCCTTCGGAACATGCGCTGGCCGAGCAGTTCGGCGTCAACCGCCACACCATTCGCCGTTCGCTCGCGAGCCTGTGCAGCCAGGGCCTGCTGCGCGCGACCCAGGGCAGCGGCACCTATGTCGAGGACTTTGCGGTCGACCTCGTGCTCACCAGGCGCACGCGCCATCACCAGAACATGGCGCAGGCAGGACTGCGCGGCGCGTTGCGCGTGCTCGACGCGCGCAACGTGCGTGCCACCGCGGCGCAGGCGCGTGCGCTGCGTGTGCCGGCGCGAAGCCCGGTGCTGTGCCTGCACGTGCTCGGCGAGGCGGAGGGCCAGCCGCTGCATGTCGGCGAGCGCTGCTTTCCGCTGCCGCGCTTCGCGGGTCTCGACGATGTGGTGCGCGAGACCGGCTCGATCACCGCGGGCTTCGAAGCGCGCGGCGTGGCGGACTACACGCGGCTGGAAAGTCGCATCACGGCGCAGATGCCCGAGGCCGCGGTGGCGGCCCATCTGCGGCAGACCGCGACGCGGCCGGTGCTCGCGGTCGAGAGCATCAATGTCGACACGGCCGGCGTGCCGATCGAATTCGCGCTGGCCTGGTTCGCGGGCGACCGCGTCACGCTCACGGTGGCGCACGATGCGTGACAACCATCGCTATGCGGCGTACTTCGCGCCGGCGGTCGACGATGCGTGGTGGCGCGCGGGCAGCCGATGGCTGGGCCGCGATGCGGCGCAACGCCACGCGCTGCCGCAGCCTCCGGTGCCCGGCATTGCCGACGCGGTGCAGGCTCGGCTCACGCAGGCGCCGCGGCGCTATGGCTGGCATGCCACGCTGAAGGCACCGTTCAGGCTGGCGCCCGGCGTCGACGCGGGCGCGTTGCGCGAGCGCATGCGAGCGCTTGCCGCCGGCTTCGAGCCTTTCACCTTGCCGCCGCTCGAGGTCTGCCGGCTCGACGACTTTCTGGCGCTGGTGCCCAGGCCGATGAACCCGGCGATCGATGCGATCGCCGCTGCGTGCGTGAAGGGCCTGCAGCCGCTGGCCGCGCCGCTGCCGCCGGCCGAGCTGGCGCGCCGCCGCGCCGCGGGCCTCACACCGCTCGAGGATGCGCTGCTGCTGCGCTGGGGCTACCCGTTCGTGCTCGAGCGCTTTCGCTTCCACCTGTCGCTGACCGGCGCGTTGGGCGACGCCGAGCCGTCCATCACCGAGGCGCTGGAGCGCACGGCCTCGGCATGGTTCGGCGACATGCCGGCATGCCGCTTCCAATCGATCGCGCTCTTCGCGGAGGCGCAGCCCGGCGCGGACTTCGTGCTGGTCGAGCACTTCCGGCTCGGCGCATGAACGGCGGCAAGGGAAAGGGTCGGCTCATCTACGTGATGGGTCCTTCGGGTGCCGGCAAGGACAGCCTGCTGGCCTGGCTGAAGGCAAAGCTGCCGCCGCAGGCCGATGTGCATTGGGCGCGCCGCACGATCACGCGACCGGTGCGGCCCGGCGACGAGCAGCATCACAGCGTGGATGCCGATGCGTTCCGGCGTTTGCGCGACGCGCAGGCCTTCGCGTTCCACTGGCAGGCCAACGGACTGCATTACGGCGTGCAGCACGTCGAGCTCGCGCCGCTCGCGGCCGGCCACCGGGTCATCGTCAGCGGCTCGCGGGCCTACCTGCCGCAGGCGCTGGACAGGTTTCCGGAGCTGGCGGTGGTGCAGATCACGGCGAGCGTCGAGACGCTGCGCCACCGCCTGCTCACGCGCAGTCGCGAAACACCCGAGGCGGTCGAAGCACGCGTGCGGCGCGCGCTCGCCTATCAGGCGCCGGCACACGCGATCGTGATTCGCAACGACGGCACACTCGATGTCGCGGGCGCGGCACTGTTGAGCGCATTCGAACGACTTTGATGCACCGCTCCGTGCGCGTGGCATGCGAAGGCTTGGCGGGGCACGTTCAGATGGCGGCCTGCTCGGCGGCGACGAAGAAACCAGAGCGAGGAATCGGCGCGTCGACTTCGTTTATCGCGAGTCTGGCGTCGCCCTTCTCCCGCCTTGCGGCGGACGCCATGAGGCCAGCTCAAGGTCCTCAAATAGAATCGAGGGGCGCGCAATGCGCCGGGCATTCGCCCTTCCCCTTCATCCATCAACATAGAAGAATCATGGCAACTGCAAAGAAGACCGCAAAGACGGCACCTCTCAAGAAGGCCGTCCCGGCCGCGAAGACCGCACCCGCCGCTGTCAAGCCGGTCAAGGAAACGTTCACGAAATCGGGACTGGCGAGCCATCTGGCCGAACAGTCCGGCGTCGAACCCAAGGCCGTGAAGGCCGTACTCGCCGCGTTGGAAACAGCCATTCTTGGCTCGATCAACAAGAAGGGCGCGGGCGAATTCACGCTGCCGGGTCTGCTCAAGATCGGTGTGCTGAAGGTGCCCGCCAAGAAGAAGCGGCGTGGCATTGACCCGTTCACGAAAGTCGAGCGCGAGTTCCCTGCCAAGCCCGCCACGGTGCGCATCAAAGCCCGCGCGCTGAAGAAACTGAAGGACGCGGCACTCTGATCGGCAGCGCTGCGTGCGTCTGACGCACGCAGCGGCCAGCCATTTCTCACGAGGGTCGCAGGAAGACGTTCGGCTGCGCGGAAAGTTCGCACCAGAACCGGACCGCCGAGGCGTGAAGTCGCGCATCAGGCCCATGCTCGGCTTCAAGTTCTTCGAACGTGCGGCGGTGTGATGACTACTTGGCGGAGCGAAAGCTGCATCTGCCGCGCGTCTTCCAAGTTCCGAAAGGCCTCGAAGCAGTCACCGCGAGAAGCGTCTCGCTGAGCGCAATCGAGTGCGGCTGGGACGAGCTCCTGCGCTTGGCGGCGTCCATTCGATCCGGGCGTGTGTCAGCCACTCCGGCCCTACAGCGCTTCGGCTCGGCCGCGCAAGGCGACCCCTGCATCGGGCAGCTGAACCTTGGGACGGCTGCTGCGCACTGTCTTCCTGTGCGACTACATCGCCATCGAGGACTTCCGGCGCGAGATCCACACGCGACTGAACCGGGGCGAATCGGGGCATCAGCTCCAGCGCGCGGTGTACAGCGGCATCCGAACGACGCAGGTCGTGCCATGACGAGCAATCGCGTCGTTCGGCGGCTTCCAGCTGTAGGTGCCTTCCCCATGCGCGCGGACACGATTCTCGCTTTCTCGAATGGCAAACGCAGGGGCCAAAAGGAAATGCATCGCGGGCGGCTGACAGACTACCGCCCGGCGTCGTCTCGCGATGTCTGGCTGAAGCGCGCACGAGGCGCGCAGCCCCCTCCTGCGCGCGGCCGCGAAGTCACCAGTGGGGATGAACCGGCCGGAAGATCGGCCGCCACAGATACCGTCTGGCGATCTGGCCGTAGCCGCTGTAGTAGAAGTTGCCGTTGGCCTCGAGCACCGCGCGACGGTTGCGGTGGAAATACCCGGGCATCTCGTACCACGGCATCGTCGGGCACCGATGGTGCACATGGTGCAGGTTGTTGTTGAGGAAGAGCAGCCCGAACACGGCATTCGACTCGACGATCGCGACCCGCTCGTGGGGCGAATCGTCCCAGCGGTGTTCGGTGAAGGAACGCAGGGCGCCCAGCATCATGCCCGGGTAGACGAAGCACAGCAGGTACTCGCCCAGGCCCATGCCCGAAACCCGGGTCACGTACCAGAGGACGGGCGCGGCGCTCAACGCGTGCACGAGCCAGATGCCAACGTGCGAGAAGTCGCCTGCGGCCAGTCGGCCCAGCTCCGCGCGCAGCATGTTGCCAAGACAAAGGCAGGGCCCCCCGATCAGCCGGAACGCGAGCGTCTGGTTGGCAGCGATGACCGCCCGCTGCACCGGGCCGTAGCCATCCCATGCGGCGGCCGAGTGGTAGACGCTCTCCGAATCCTTCTGCGGATGGGTGAGATGGAAGTTGACGTGGTGGGCGCTGTGGCTGCGGTGATAGAGCGGATAGGGAAGCCAGAGATTGAGCGGGGGCCAGACCAGTGCCCATCGAACGAGCTTCGGAATGCGGCGCATGGCGTGGATGGCTTCGTGCTGCAGCGAAGCGTGCAGTTGCCCGATGCAACCGCCCAGCACGAACAACAGCACGCCAGGGACGGCCGCATGTGCGAGGACCAGCGCCGCCCAGGCCAGATAGACGAATATCGCGAGAACCCAGGTCGGGGCTTCGCAACGCCGCCACCAGCGCGGCGCAGCGGCGGCGTTCGACGAGAGGGTGCGAGCGAGCGTGGTCATGCGGGCATGTCGAGGGAACGACAAGGAATCTTGCCTGGGGCCGAGGCATTCGCTTGCTCCCATTGCGCATGAGCACATGCACAAAATCTTTCCGGTCACAGCGGCCCATGCGCCTACAGTCCTTCCTTCATGGCCCGTCCGTCCTTGCCATCGTCCATCACGCCCCAGGCGCTTCACGGCCTGCTGCTGGACGACCAGGAACTCGCCCTTCTCGACGTGCGCGAGGCACGCGCGTATGTGGGCGGCCATCTGAACCTCGCGCGGCTCGCCCCGCTCTCCTGCCTGCCGCTCGACGTGCGCGCGCTGGTGCCGCGTCTCGGCACGCCGGTGGTGCTCGTCGATGCCGGCGACCCGCACGGCCCGGCGCCGCGTGCGGCAAAGCTGCTGGCCCGGCTCGGCTACACCGATGTGCGCACGCTGGCCGGCGGCACGGTCGCCTGGCAGGCGGCGGGCTTTGCGCTGATCGACGGCTATGGCACGCTCGTCAAGGCATTCGGAGGCCAGGTGCTGGCCCACCATGCGACGCCCACCTGGCAGGGCGATGCATTGCGGGCGCACCGGACGGCCGGTACGCCGGTGACCCTGATCGACGCGCGGCCCGCAGACGAATATGCGTTCCTGTCGCTTCCAGGCGCCGGCAATCACCCGGGCTGCGAACTCGCGCTGCGCCAATGGCCCGTCGATGCGCAAGCCGGCCCCTGGGTCGTCCACTGCTTCAGCCGCACGCGCGGCATCATCGGCAGCACCAGCTTGCGCCTGCTCGGTCATCCCGATGTGCACTTCCTCGAGGACGGCGTCATGCAGTGGGCGCTCGAAGGCGCGCCCGTCTTGCAGGACGCTTTGCCGGCTGTCGATCTGCCTGCAGCGTCCGATGAAGCCCTTCGCCGCCGGGCCGACGACCTGATCGCGCGCCACGACCTGCCGCTGCTGCACCCGGACCTGCTCTTGCGCCGGCAGGCCGAGGCCGACAGGACGCTCTACCTTTTCGATCTGCGGCCGGGCGCCGTCGTCGACGGCACCCCGCCCGGTGTGGGCGCCGTTGCCGGTGGCCAGTTGCTCATGCACTTCGAGAACCTGATCGGCACTCGCGGCGCGCGCATCGTGCTGCTGGATGAACCGCATCGCCTTCGCGCAGCCGTCACTGCCTTCTGGCTGCTGCAATTGAACCAGGCCGAGGTGTTCATCCTGGACGGCGAATTGCCCGCTTCGTGGATCGCAGGGCGCGACAGCGGCGAAGACCTGACGGCATCCGCCGGCGAAGGGCTCTCGCCAGCCCAACTGGCCGCGCTGTTGCGTTCCGCGCCGGCGCGCATCCGCGTGATCGACGTCGGTCCGAGCGCCGATTTCGAGCGCGCACACCTTCCAGGCGCGGACTACCTGTTGCCCTACACGCTCGAGCCGGTCGCCGCACTGCAACGGCCCGGCCTCGCCATCGTCTTCACTTCGCCCGACGGCCGGGCCGCCCGGTGGGTCACGGCCGAGGTCCGCGAACGCTGGCCCGACTGCCATGCCGAGTGGCTTCAGGGCGGCACCGATGCATGGCGGGCCGCCGGGCGGCCGACCGAGCAGGTTTGGGAACCCGCCCAACGCCTCACGCCCTTCGAGGACGACTGGGGTTCGGTGATGCGGGTGCCGGCCTCGCATCGCGACCGCGCATGGACCGACTACCTCGTGTGGGAGCGCGGCCTGAGCGCACGCGTGGTGCGCGATCCCACGGTGCGCTTTCGGCTCTTCTGAACGCTGGTTTCGCTCGCGCCGACCCGGTCGCTCAGGCCTGCGCCGGCGCGTGCGGCTCGCCCAGTGACAGCATCAACCGGTTGGCCCAGTTGAAGAAGGCCGCGCCATGGATCACGTCGGCGATCGCGAGATCGTCGAGGCCCACGGCGAGAAATGCGAGGCGAAGCGCGCATGCACCGACGCGCAATAGATGCAGCCGTTGTAGCGCGAGGTCGCTGCGGCCGAGAGTTCACGCTCGGCACGCGGCAGGCCGGCATCGGGGTTGTAGAAGATGTCCTTGTCGGTGCGAGTGCGCGCGCCGAGGATGTCGGGGTCACGCGCGAGAAGCATGAAGTACGGCGACTTGGCGCGCGACGCGTCGACCAGGCCCGTCCGATGGCGCTCCGTCAGCTCGGACTCGGGCAGCGGCTCGAGCCAGGGCAGCCAGTCGAGCACCGCCTGGGTGAACGCGTCGGGCGGGACGTTGTCGGGATGCGAGAGGGTTGGATGGCTCATGAGGTGACCCGATCAGGCAGTGACGGAAGATGCAGGGCGGGCCGCGAGCGCACGCAGGCCGGCGACCACGCGGATCTGGAAGGACAGGAAGGCCACCAGCTGCGACAGCGTGACGATGTCGGTGGTGGACCAGCCCGCATCAAGCAGCGCCTGCAGGTCCGCGGCCTTCGCGTCGCGCGGATGCAGCACCAGCAGGTGGGCATGCACCAGCGCGGCCGACAGCCGCGCACCGAGCACGGCACGGTGCGCGTCGCCAATCGCATGAACAGGTCCGGGCGCGTCCTCGATGCTCAACGGGCCCACGGGAAAGCGGCCGTACGGACCGTGTGCAGCGGCTTGCGCGGCTTCGGCAGCGACTGCTTCGAGCAGGCGGGTCGGGCCGTTCGCGCGCGCCAGGCCGCGGGCGTAGAAGGCAGCGAACTCGGCCTGCCCGTGCAGGCCGGCCACGAAGACTTCGGTTTTCGCATGAGCACATGCCGAAAGCTTCGTGGTCAAGCGGCGCGCGACAGCCTACGCTGCGACGAACCTGAAAGAACGATCCATGAAAATTCTCGTGGCGGGCGCTGGCGCCCTGGGCGGCTACTTCGGCGGCAGGCTGCTGCAGGCCGGGCAGGACGTGACCTTCCTGGCGCGCCCCTCGCGCGCGGCCCAACTGGCGGCGAGCGGCCTGGTCATCCACAGCCCGTGGGGCGATGCGCATCTGGCGTCGGCGCCGACCGTGCTCGCGCATCAGTTCAAAGCGCCCGCCGACCTCGTCATCGTGGCCTGCAAGGCCTACGACCTCGAAGGAACGATCGCTGCATTCGCCCCCGCGGTCGGTCCCGAGACCACGATCCTGCCGCTGCAGAACGGACTGCGCCATATCGACCGGCTGACGGAGCGCTTCGGCTTTCGCAAGGTGCTCGGCGGACTCGGCGCGATCTCCGCTGCGCTCGATGAGAGCGGCGCCGTGCTGCACCTCGGCCGCGAGCACACGCTGGCCTTCGGTGAACTCGATGGCGTGCACAGCCCGCGGGTCGATGCGATCGCCGCCGCGTTCGCATCGGCCCGCTTCGACAGCCAGCCGAGCGACCGGATCATGCAGGCCCTGTGGGAGAAGTGGGTGCACGTCGCGACGCTGGCCGGCGCCACCAGCCTGATGCGCGCGAGCGTGGGCGACATCGTCCGCGCCGGGGCGCAGGGCGTGGCCCTCGAGCTGCTCAACGAGTGCAGCCGCATCGCCGCGCACAACGGCTTCGCGCCAAGTCCCGAAGCGCTGGGCCGAACCCGCGCGGCCGTGACAGCGCCGGGTTCGTCCCTCACCGCCTCCCTGCTGACGGACATCGAGCGCGGCGCACCGACCGAAGGCGATCACATCCTCGGCGACTTGCTGCGCCGCGGACGCTGGTCGACCGCCGACACGGTGCTGCTGCCCCTGGCCTATGCCCAGCTGCGCAGCTACGAAGCCAGACGCACACGCGACACCGCAAACGCCGAACCGGCGCAACGGCTCGCCGCCTGACGACGCTCAACCCGCGCGGCGCTGCCCCGCGAGCCGGCGCACCACCGCCACCAGCCGGTCGATCTCGTCGAAGGTGTTGTAGAAGGCCAGCGACGGCCGCACCGTCGTCTCGACGCCGAAGCGGCGCAGGATCGGTTGCGCGCAATGGTGTCCGGTGCGCACCGCGATGCCTTCGTCGTTGAGTGCGTGGCCCACTTCCTCGGTGCTGTAGCCGTCGAGAACGAAGGACATCACGCTGGCCTTGTCGGCGGCGGTACCGATCAGCCGCACGCCTTGGACCGCGCCCAGTTGCTGCATGCCGTAGACCAGCAGCTCGTGCTCGTAGCGCGCGATGGTCTCGATGCCGATCTGGTTCACGTAGTCGATCGCGGCACCGAGGCCCACCGCGTCGGCGATGTTGCCGGTGCCGGCTTCGAACTTGTTCGGGATCGGCTGGAACACCGTCTTCTCGAAAGTGACATCGGCGATCATGTTGCCGCCGCCCTGCCAGGGCGGCATGTCCTCCAGCACTTCGCGCTTGCCCCAGACCACGCCGATGCCGGTCGGTCCGAACACCTTGTGGCCGGAGAACACGAAAAAGTCGGCGCCGATGTCCTGCACGTCGACCCGCATGTGCGAGACCGACTGCGCGCCGTCGACCAACGCCCGAGCGCCGGCGCGGTGTGCGAGCGCGACGATCTCCTTCACCGGCACCACCGTGCCGAGGGCGTTCGAGACCTGCGTGACGGCGACGATCTTCGTGCGGTCGTTCAGCAGCTTGCGGTACTCGTCGAGCAGCACCTGGCCCGAATCGTCGACCGGGATCACGCGCAGCGTCGCGCCCCTGGCCGAGGCGAGCTGCTGCCAGGGCACGATGTTGGCGTGATGCTCGAGATGCGAGACGATGATCTCGTCGCCCTCGCCCACGTGCTGGCCGCCCCAGCTCTTGGCGACCAGGTTGATCGCCTCGGTGGTGCCGCGCACGAAGATCACCTCGTTCACGTCGGGCGCGTTGAGAAACAAGCGCACGCGTTCGCGCGCGCCCTCGTAGGCATCGGTGGCGCGCGCGGCGAGTTCGTGCGCGGCGCGGTGGATGTTCGAGTTCTCGTGTTCGTAGAAGTACGAGACGCGGTCGATCACCGGCTGCGGCTTGTGGGTGGTGGCGGCGTTGTCGAACCAGACCAGCGACCGACCGTTCACACGCTCCTGCAGGATCGGGAAATCGCGCCGCACGGCATGCACGTCGAAGGGCTGCCGCTGGCCTGCGGTGGCCACCGGCACGTCGCCATGCGGTGATGGCTTGGCGGGCGTGACGTAGCCGCTGGTCAATCGCACCGAGTCGACGAAGTAGTACTGCGGCTCGGTCGAAGGCGCAAGGTCCGGGGCCTGTTCGGGCGGCTTCGTCAGCAGGCGCCGGACATCGCCGCCTTCGGGCTGCGCGAAGGGATAGCTCGCAAACCCGTCGTGCACGCCGAGCACCGCGTCACCGAGCCGCGGCTCGTGCGCAGGCAAGGCGCTCTGCAGCGAGTCAGGCACGCCATTGCCTGCCACCGCATGCGGCAGCAGGGATGGGGCCCGGTTGCCGATCGACAGCACCTGGGTCGGCGACGCGGGAATGAGATTGGCGCCCGGCACCTGTCCTTGCGGGATCGGCGTGCCCGGCACGCTGGGGCCGAAGCCGGCCGGGCTCACCAGCGGCGAGCCGGGCGGCGCCAACTGCGAAGGCGCCTGCACGCCGGGCGGCAGGGCCTGGCCCGGCAGCGCGGCGAAAAGCTGGCTCGCCATGCGCGCGAGCACGACCGGGTCGAACGGCGCCTCGGCCTGCTGCGGGATCGACGGCAGGCCAGGTGGAGAAAGAGACGTGCTCACGCTCGGCGTCTTACTTGTAGGTGTCGGGGTAGTCGTGGTACTTGCCGATCTCGACATCGTCGAGCACGGCCAGCGCATCCGGCGTCAGGACCGCCAGCGAGCAATACAGCGAAATCAGGTAGGAGGCGATCGCGTGGTTGTTGATTCCCATGAAGCGCACCGACAGCCCCGGGCTCTGTTCACCGGTCAGGCCCGGCTGGAACAGGCCGACCACGCCCTGGCGCTTGTCGCCCACGCGCAGCAGCAGGATCTTGCTCTTGCCATCGGCCAGCGGCACCTTGTTGGACGGGATCAGCGGGATGCCGCGCCAGGTGATGAACTGCGAGCCGAACAGGCTCACGGTGGGCGGCGGCACACCGCGGCGGGTGGCTTCGCGGCCGAAGGCAGCGATGGCCAGCGGATGGGTGAGGAAGAACGCGGGCTCTTTCCAGACCTTGGTCAGGAGTTCGTCGAGATCGTCCGGCGTCGGCGCGCCGGTCAGCGGGAAGATGCGCTGCTCGTCCGTCACCTGCGACAGCAGGCCGTAGTCCGGATTGTTGATGAGCTCGCTTTCCTGGTTCTCCTTGATCGTCTCGATCGTGAGGCGCAATTGCTCCTTGATCTGGTCGTGCGGACTGCTGTAGAGGTCGGAGATGCGCGTATGCACGTCCAGCACGGTGCTCACGGCGTTGAGGAAATACTCGCGCGGCTGCTCCTCGTAGTCGACCCAGGTGCGCGGCAACTGGTTCTCGCTTTCGCGCGCGGTGCACGTGACCTGGATCGACTCCGGATTCTTCACCTTGTTGAGGCGGTAGATGCCGGCCTCCACGGGCACCCACTGCAGCAGGTGCGTCAACCAGCGTGGACTGATGGTTTCGAGCTGGGGAACCGTCTTGGTGGCATTGGCTAGCTGGCGCGCGGCGCTGTCGCCGAGGGCGTGCGTTCCGCCGACTGTGGCTGTCATGAGGGGAGACTCCGTGGTTCGGGAAGAGGGACTGCGGGAAGTGTCGAAGGCTTCGGGTTTCCCCTCAACGGGCTATAGCCGCCAAGTTGATGAGCTGGCCGGCACGCCGCTCGGCAAGCTGCTCGCAGTGCGCGAGCAGCGCGGCCACGTCGAGCTGCAGCGCGAGCGCGAGCTTCTCGGCCGTGACGATCGAGGCGATGACGCGCCCGCGCTCGATCTCGCCGACGTAGGAACGATCGAGGTCCGAGCGTTCGGCCAACTGGCCCTGCGACCAGCCGTTGCGCACGCGCAGCTGGCGCACTGCCACGCCGAAGCATTCCACCAGTCCCGTCATCACTGCGCAGCCGCCGACAGCACCTCGCCGGACGCCGCCGCGTTCTGCACGCCGGCCTGCGTGACGCTGGCGCCGGGCGGCACATCGGCCGTCAGCCAGACGTTGCCGCCGATGACCGCGCCGCGGCCGATCGTGACGCGGCCCAGGATCGTGGCGCCGGCATAGATCACCACCTCGTCCTCGACGACCGGATGGCGCGGCAGGCCTTTCTGAAGCAGGCCGTGGCCGTCGACGGGGAAGCGCTTGGCACCGAGCGTCACGGCCTGGTAGATCCGCACGCGCTGGCCGATGACCGCGGTCTCGCCGATCACGACGCCCGTGCCATGGTCGATGAAGAAGCCACGGCCGATCTGCGCGCCGGGGTGGATGTCGATGCCGGTCTGCCCGTGGGCCAGCTCGGCCACGATGCGCGCGAGCAGCGGCAACTGCAATCGATAGAGCCGGTGCGCAAGCCGGTGGTAGATCATGGCCAGCACGCCCGGATAGCACAACAGCACCTCGTCGACGCTGTGCGCGGCCGGGTCGCCCTGGTAGGCCGCGACGACGTCGCTGTCGAGCAGCCGGCGAATGCCCGGCAAGGCTGCGCCGAAAGCGCGCACGGCCTCGCGCGCCTCGGCATCGATCTCTGCCGCCGGGCGCGGCGCATGCCGTGCCACGTAGTGAAGTTCCAGCCGCGCCTGCGCCAGCAGCGCATGCAAGGCAGCGTCCAGCGTGTGCGCGACATAGAAGTCCTCGCTGTCCTGGCGCAGATCGAAGGGGCCGAGGCGCATCGGAAAGAGCACGCCCTTGAGTTGCTCGGCCACGCCGGCCAATGCCTCGCGTGACGGAAACTCCCGGCCCGCGGGCTCGCGCTGGCGCTTCTGCGCCTCGCGCCATTCATTGCGCACACCGCGCAGCTCGCCGACCCACTGGCCGACGTCGAATCCGCTCATGATTTTTCCTCCTTGATGCGGCGTGCCCGGGCGCGCGCTCTTCTCGTTTTTTTCGTGGTGCGCGTCCCGCGTCAGTCCTGAACCCAGGGCAGCTGGTGGAAGCGCCAACCGTCGGCGGCACCACGATGCTGCGCGGCATCGATCTCGCCTTCGAAACCTTCCAGCACGTTGAAGACATGGCTGAAGCCGGCCTTGGTCGCCGCTTCGGCCGCAAGCGCCGAACGCTTGCCGCTGCGGCACAGCAGCAGCACCACCGCGTCCTTGCCACCGTCCCTGGCCAGCCTGGCTTCCAGTTCGCGCACGAAGCGGGGGTTGCGCGTGAGCGCCGTGCCCGTGGCCCACGGCACGTGCAGGCTGTCGGGCACATGGCCCACGAACTTGCGCTCTTCGCCCGAGCGCACGTCGACCAGAACCGCTTCGCGCTGTTGGACGAGCTGCCACGCGACCGGAGGCGCGACACCGCCGGCATAGGGCAGATGCTGTTGCGCCGCTGCGGCTTGTGCCTGCTCCAGCGCTCGCGGGAGTGCGAGGGTCTCGACGTCAGATGACATGAAAGAAATGCTCCGTGGTTTGAGGGATTGCCCATCTCGCCCTGATGGCGATAGCCCACTTTAGGCCGGACGACGGCCAGCACCAACGACCGATAAGTCAATTCCTAACAACCATTTGATCTATGCGCCGGGCACGTCAGGAAGCCGGCCAGAACACCAGCGCACGCAGTTCGATGCTGCGCCGCGGCGGCGCCTCGGGCGAGGTGTCCGGATGAACGAAGGCGCTGTGCGCCGTCAGCCGCGCCGTGCCGTCCGCGCGCGAGTCGTAGATCTTCAGCAGCAGCGGCTCGTCGCTGCGCAGGCGCGGAAACCAGTACCAGCGGTGCTCGGGGTTGTGCAGGAACGAGCAGGTCTCGCCGACCTTGTCGGGGTAGACCAGGTCGCTGGGCACGAGATCCCCGGGCGCGATGGAGCGCGCATCGCACATCGCCAGCGGCAGCTGCTCCACGGTCGCCAGCGGCCGCCAGAGGTTGATGATCGCGAAGCGATGCTTCAGCCGGTCGGCCGCCTCCCCGGGCGGCAGATGGTCGCGCACGCGGCGCGGGGCCGAGACGAAGGTCTGGTCGTTGTGCACGCGTCGCACCGGCTCCCGCAGCGTCTTCGTGGCGCGCGAGCCCTTCGCGCTGTCGCGCAGGGTGTGATCGAACACGACGACCTTCTCGGCCCCCGTGGCGGCACGCAGCAGCTGCGCCGATTCGGCGTAGTACACATCGCGGATGGCCGCGTCGTCGGAGAAGTCGCTCAGGGCGCTGCGATGGGAGAGCTGCGCGAAGCCGCTGCGGTCGAGCGACAGTTCGCCCAACGCAGCCAGTGCGCGGCCATCGTGGATCATCACCCACTCGGGCGCCAGCTCGCCGGTGTTCCACGGCACGCCGGCGGGTGGCTCGAAGGTGTAGCTCACCGGGCGACTCACGCCCGGCGCCAGGTAATTGAGCTCCGCCATCACGGCCGAGACGTTCGCGGCCCCGGGCCACGCATTCAACGTACCCGGTGCGTTCGATGAAATCGCAAGGGCGCCCATGTCTCTTCCTTCATGCGGCCGCAAGTGCCTGATCGAGATCGGCCAGCAGATCGTCGATGTGCTCGATGCCGACCGACAGGCGCACCGTGTCCTCGGTCACGCCCGCACGCGCGAGTTCGTCCGGCGACAGCTGCCGATGCGTGGTCGAGGCCGGGTGCGTGGCCAGCGAGCGCACGTCGCCGATGTTGACCAGGCGCGTGAACAGCTTCAGCGCATCGAGGAACTTCGCGCCGCCCTCGCGGCCGCTGCCGATGCCGAAGGTCAGCACGCCGCTGGCCTTGCCGCCGAGGTACTTCTGCGCCAGCGCATGGTCGGGGTGGTCTTCGAGCGCCGCGTAGTTGACCCACTTCACGGCCTCGCTCTTCTTCAGGTGCCGCGCCACCGCCAGCGCGTTGCTGCTGATGCGGTCCACGCGCAGCGCCAGCGTCTCGATGCCCTGCAGGATCAGGAAGGCATTGAACGGTGAAATGGCCGCACCCGTGTTGCGCAACGGCACGACACGCGCACGGCCGATGTAGGCGGCCGGGCCCAGCGCCTCGGTGTAGACCACGCCGTGGTAACTCACGTCGGGTTCATTCAGGCGCCGGAAGCGCTGCCTGTGTTCGGCCCACGGAAACTTGCCAGAGTCGACGATCGCGCCGCCGATGCTGGTGCCATGGCCGCCGAGGTACTTGGTGAGCGAATGCACGACGATGTCCGCGCCGTGCTCGATCGGCCGGCTGAGATAGGGCGACGGCACCGTGTTGTCGACGATCAGCGGCACGCCATGGCGGTGTGCGATCTCGGCAATGGCTGCAATGTCGGTGATGTTGCCGGCCGGGTTGCCGAGCGATTCGACGAACACCGCCTTGGTCTTCGCATCGATCAGCGGCTCGAAGCTCTGCGGGGCTCGGTGGTCGGCGAAGCGCGTGGTGATGCCGAACTGCGGCAGCGTGTGCGCGAACAGGTTGTAGGTGCCGCCGTAGAGCGCGGTGCTGCTGACGATGTTGTCGCCCGCCTCGGCGATGGTCTGGATCGCATAGGTCACGGCCGCCTGGCCCGAGGCGAGCGCGAGTGCGGCGATACCGCCTTCGAGCGCCGCCACGCGCTGCTCCAGCACATCCTGCGTCGGGTTGTTGATGCGGGTGTAGATGTTGCCCGGCACCTTCAGGTCGAACAGATCCGCACCATGCT
The DNA here is from genome assembly GCF_901827185.1 of Variovorax sp. PBL-E5. Lineage (NCBI taxonomy): Bacteria > Pseudomonadati > Pseudomonadota > Betaproteobacteria > Burkholderiales > Comamonadaceae > Variovorax > Variovorax sp. PBL-E5. The sequence continues at coordinate 426,387 of NZ_LR594673.1, forward strand.
GCGCGCTGTCGAAGGCATAGGCCACCGTCTGGTAGATCGGCGGCGCGACGGCGCGCGTGGTGGGCTCGGGCGAATAGCCGGCATGGACCGACAGGGTTTCGAATTTCCAGTTGTTCGACATCGTTGGTTACCGAAGAGAGATTGGGTTTGGAAGGCGCTGTCAGACAGCCCAGGCAAGTGCCGCCGTGCGGATGCGCCGCATGACCCGGGCCGGCACATAGCCATGCGGCGCACGGCGAGCCACTTCGCGCGGCGAGGCCGGTGCGATCTGCCAGACCGAGGTCGTTCGTGCGATCACGCGCCGGGCCTGTTCGGCGGGTGTCCCTTCGGCAATGCGTGCCATCGCGAACCTCAGCCTCAAGGGGCACCCGCCGCGAGAGCGTCGAGCACCTTGATCTTCTTGGGAATGAGCTTGAGTTCGAAGAAAGTGTCGGCGATCTTCTGCTGCTCGGCTGCCACGGCGGGCGTGACCGGCTTCACAGCGCAACGGCACCTACGACCACCGCGCCGAGCGCGAGGTCGCGCAGGGCCTGCCAGAAGGATCGGCCCGGCGGATCGGGATCGAAGTGATCGGTGAGAAAGGGAGACATCGGGGATTCCGGGAGGGTCAAGGAAACGGGGCGCACTGCGCCGACCCGGCGGATTCTGCGGACACACCGCCCGGCAGCCAACGAAGGAATACGAGTTTGCTGATGCGTTTTGCGTTGGATCCGAGGCCGCTGCATAAGCATCGAAGCAATCGGTCTTTGGCGGCGGTAGCGGCAATGGCGTACAAGAACGGCCATGTCCTCGACCCGCCAACTCAAGCTGGGCGCCTTCATGCGCCCCGTCAGCATCCACACCGGCGCCTGGCGCTATCCCGGTGCCTTCGCCGACGCCAACTTCAACTTCGCGCACCTCAAGCGCTTCGCGCAGACGCTGGAGCGCGCGCGCTTCGACGCCTTCTTCATGGCCGATCACCTCGCGGTGCTCAACATGCCGATCGAGGCATTGAAGCGCAGCCACACCGTCAGTTCCTTCGAGCCCTTCACGCTGCTGTCGGCCCTGAGCCAGGCCACCGAACACATCGGGCTGGTCGCGACGGCATCGACCACCTTCGACGAACCCTTCCACATCGCACGGCGCTTCGCCTCGCTCGACCACCTCAGCCATGGCCGCGCGGGCTGGAACATCGTGACCACCTCCAACCCCGACGCGGCGCTCAACTTCGGCCGCGAGGACCACATGCCGCACGACGAGCGCTACGCCCGCGCACGCGAGTTCTACGATGTGGTCACCGGACTGTGGGACAGCTGGGCCGACGATGCCTTCGTTCGCGATGCCGGCAGCGGCCTCTATTTCGATCCGACGAAACTGCATGTGCTCGACCACAAGGGCAGCTACCTCTCGGTGCGCGGCCCGCTGCACATCGCACGGCCGGTGCAGGGCTGGCCCGTGATCGTGCAGGCCGGCGCATCCGAGCCGGGGCGCCAGCTGGCCGCCGAGACGGCCGAAGTGATCTTCGCCGCGCATGGAACCCTGGCCGAAGGCCAGCGCTTCTATGCCGACGTGAAGGGACGCCTCGCCGCACTCGGGCGTGAGCGCGACCATCTGAAGATCCTGCCGGCGGCCTTCGTCGTGGTCGGCGACACGGTGGAAGAAGCGCAGGCCATTCGCGCCCGGCTCGACAGTCTGGTGCACTACGAGAGCGCGATCGCGTCGCTGTCCATCGCACTGGGCCATGACGCATCGCGCTTCGATCCCGACAAGCCCTTGCCCGAAGTGCCCGAAACCAACGCCAGCAAGAGCAGCCGCGAGCGCGTGATCGCGCTGGCGCGGCGCGAAGGCTTCACCGTGCGGCAGCTCGCGCAGCGCCTCGGCGGCTACGGCGGACTGGCCTTCGTCGGCACCGCACGGACCATCGCCGACGAGATGCAGGAATGGCTAGCCACCGAAGGCTCGGACGGCTTCAACATCATGTTCCCGTGGCTGCCCGGCGGGCTCGATGCCTTCGCCGACAAGGTGGTGCCCGAGCTGCAGCGGCGCGGCATCTTCCGGCGCGAGTACGAAGGCGCGACGCTGCGCGAGAACCTCGGCCTCTCGCGGCCGGCCAACCGGTTCTTCCCGCCGCGCTCAGATCATTCCCTTATTTGAAAGCAACGATTCGGTAGTTCGCAATTCAAGAGCCCGCTCGCAGAATCGGTTGCCGAGTGCCGACTGGCACTGCTTTCTCGTTTGGGCTCCATGAATTTCCAACAGTTGCGCTCCGTGCGCGAAGCCGTTCGATGCGGCTTCAACCTCACCGAAGCCGCGCATGCGCTGCACACTTCGCAGCCGGGCGTCAGCCGGCAGATCCGCGAGCTCGAAGACGAACTCGGCATCGCGCTGTTCGCGCGCGCCGGCAAGCGGCTGACAGGCCTGACGGCGCCGGGCGATCACCTGCTGCCGATCATCGAACGCGTGCTGCTCGAAAGCCGCAACCTGCGCCAGGCCGGGCAGGAGTTCCTGGCCCAGGAGAACGGGCTGCTCTCCATCGCCGCGACGCACTCGCAGGCACGCTACGCGCTGCCGATCGCCGTGCAGGAATTCCGCACCCGGTTTCCGCATGTGCAGCTGCACCTGCGCCAGGGCTCGCCCAAGCAGATCGCCCAGATGCTGCTCGACGGCGAGGCCGATGTCGGCATCGCCACCGAAGCGCTCGGCGACTATCCGCAGCTCGTGGCGCTGCCCTGCTTTCGCTGGACCCATTCGGTGATCGCGCCGCCGGGCCATCCCCTGCTCGACGGACCGCTGACGATCGAGCGGCTCGCCGGTTATCCGCTCGTCACCTACGACAGCGGCTTCACCGGACGCACGCGCATCGACCAGGCCTTTGCCGAAGCCGGCCTCCAGCCCGACCTGGCCATCACCGCGATGGACGCCGACGTCATCAAGACCTATGTCGAGCTCGGCATGGGCGTGGGGATCGTCGCCGGCATCGCCTTCGAAGCGGAGCGCGACACCCGGCTGCGCGCCGTCGATGCGGGGCAGCTCTTCGGCATCAACCTGACGAAGCTGGCCGTGCGGCGCGGCGCCTATCTGCGCGCGTACGTCTACGCCTTCATCGAAGCCTTCGCGCCGACCCTGACACGCCCGGCCGTGGAAGAAGCGCTCGGCGGCGGCGCTGCCGAGGCGAGCGATCCGCTCCCCGACTCGGCGCTGGCCCAGCTGCTCGCGCACGCGCCGAACGCTGGCGGCGCGTCCGCTGCCCGGCACTGAGCAGCCGGGTCGCGCCGCCCACCGCGGACGGCCCGTGGCGGCCGCCTTCGCTCGACGACGGCGCCCGTTCCGATTCACGACTTCCACACCGACAGGAGATTTTCCCGATGAGCCATGACACCGTTTCATCCACCGACGTCGATATCGACGACAGCATCGGCAACCTGCGCATCCGGCGCTTGGCCGGCCACATCGGCGGCGAGGTGCTGGACTTCAGGCTGCGCAGCAGCCTGGACGAGGACGCCATCGCGCAGCTGACCCGAGCGCTGGTCAGGCACAAGGTGCTGTTCTTCCGCCGCCAGGACCACCTCGACGACGACGAGCACCAGAAATTCGGCGCCCGGCTCGGCCGGATCGTCCCGCACCCGACCGTGCCCTCGCCGCAGGGCACGCGCCTGTTCGAACTCGACGCTTCGAAGGGCGGTGGCCGCGCGGATGCATGGCACACCGACGTCACCTTTCTCGACGCCTTTCCGAAGTTCTCGGTACTGCGCGGCGTGAAGATCCCGGCCTACGGCGGCGACACGGTGTGGGCCAACACCGCCATCGCCTACGAACGGCTGCCCGAGGATCTCAAGCGCCTGGCCGACCGGCTCTGGGCGGTCCACAGCAACGACTACGACTACGGCGCCGAGCGCGTGCAGGTCGACGCGCAGCGCCTGCGGCACCACCAGCAGGTGTTCATCTCCTCGATCTACGAGGCCGAACATCCGATCGTGCACGTGCATCCGGTGTCGGGCGAGCGCGCGCTGCTGCTGGGCCACTTCGTCAAGAAGATCGTCGGCCTGTCGAGCAGCGAATCGGCACGCATCTTCGAGATCCTGCAGAACCGCGTGACGCGGCTCGAGAACACGGTGCGCTGGCGCTGGAAGCAGGACGACGTGGCGATCTGGGACAACCGCGCGACGCAGCATTTCGCGATCAACGACTACGGCAACCAGCCGCGCCTGGTGCGCCGCGTGACGGTGCAGGGCGAGGCCGCCGTGTCGGTCGACGGCCGCCGCAGCATCACGCGCAGCCGCCCCGAGGCGACCAACGATGCACAGATCGATGCGGTCATCGCGGCGACCGCCTGACCGCCCTCGCAATTCATACGGACACACCATGAACCCGACTCCTCCAGCCGACGGCCAGCGCCGCCGGCTGCTCAAGACGATCACCGCGCTCGGCACGGCCGCGTCCCTTCCCCCTCTCGCGAGGGCCCAGGGCGGCGCGAAGAAGTTCGCCGGCGTGACGCTGAACGTCTCGACCTTCGGCTCCACGTACTCCAAGCTGCTGCAGCAGTGGCTGCCCGAATTCGAAGCGCTGACCGGCGCCAAGGTGAACTACGACGCGCCCTCGTTCCCGGTCTACAACCAGCGCGCGGATCTGGAACTCTCGACCAAGGGCTCGGCCTACGACGTGCTCAACGTCACCTTCATCTACAGCAGCCGCTGGATCAACTCCGGCTGGTTCACGCCGCTCGATGATTTCATCAAGAACCCGCAGCTCACGCCCGCGGACTTCGACCTCGACGACTTTCTTCCCGGCGCCCGCACGGCGGAGTCCGGCCGCGACGGCAAGCTCTACGGCATTCCATGGAACGCCGAGGCGCTGCTCACGGCCTCCTCGCGCTTCGACCTGGTGGAGAAGGCCGGCCTGCAATTCCCCGACACCACCGACGATCTCGTGAAGGTGCTGCGCGCCGTCAACAAGAAGGAGCGCGTGGCCGGCTTCGTGGCCGACAACCACTACGGCTGGACCTTCGTGCCCTACCTGCAGGCCTTCGGCGGCGACATCTTCCGCAAGGCGCCGGACGATCTGTTCCCCACCCTCGACACGCCCGAGGTGATCGCCGCCGGCGAGTACTACGCCGGCCTGCTGCGCGAGTTCGGCCCCGATGGCGCGGTGACGTACCAGCCCGACCAGGTGATCCAGTCGCTCAAGCTCGGCCGCGTGAACTTCACCGACATCGGCCAACTGTATCTGGCGCAACTGGGCGACCCGGCCACCAGCAAGACCTTGAAGACCGTGAAGTTCGGCCTCGTGCCCAAGGGCCCCGCGGGCTGCTTCCCCGGCACCTCCGTGCACGGACTGGGCATTCCCGCCGGCTCGAAGAACAAGGAGGCGGCATGGGCCTTCATCCAATGGGCGCTGTCCAAGCCCACCACGCGGCGCGCGGTGCTCGCGGGCTACGGCTCGCCGGCCCGGCGCTCCGACATCGACTCGAAGGAGTATCGCGCTCGCCAGCTGATCAACGGCAGTGACCTGACGCAGCTGGCGCTGGCGTCGTTCGAGATCGCGGCAAAGACAGGCCACATGAAGTACCGCACCGTGTCGGTCTACCCGCAGATCGACCAGCAGCTCAACAAGGCGATCGAATCGATCGCGACCGGTCAGCTGTCGGCGAAGCAGGCGTTCCAGCAGGCCCAGGCCGCATCGATCGCCGAGCTCAAGCGCGCGGGCACCAAACTCTGAGACCCGGCGCACATGACGTTCGCGATTCACGCCGCCGACTGGCAGGCCGAACGCAGCCGTGCGTTCCTGTTCGGGCTCTCGCCCGCGCTCGCGGTGCTGCTCGTCATCACGCTGCTGCCGGCGCTGGCCCTGCTGGTGGCGAGCCTCACGCCGCTCAGCCTGACCGACCCGGCCGGCACTTTCCGCTTCGACGATCCGCTGGTCAACTACCGGCAGCTGCTGCACGACGGCCGCTTTCTCTCGTCGATCGACGTGCAGCTCAAGCTGTCGGTGGTGAGCGTCGTGCTCCAGCTGCTGATGGGCCTCGGCCTCGCGCTGCTGCTCAACGGCAAGTCGCTCGTGCTCGACGGCGTGCGCACCGCCTTCCTGATCCCGATGGTGCTGCCGCCGATCGTCGTCGCGCTGATCTGGAAGATCATGTACAGCCCCGACGTGAGTCCGATCCATCAGGCGCTCGAAGCCATCGGACTGCCCGTCCATTCGCTGATCTCCAATCCCCGGACGGCGCTGTGGGCCATCGCGCTGGCCGACACCTGGCAGTGGTTTCCCTTCACGATGCTGATGGTGCTGGCATCGCTGCAGATGATTCCGGACGATCCGCTCGAAGCCGCGCGCCTGGACGGCGCGAACCGCTGGCAGGTGCTGCGCTACATCGTGTTCCCCTACATCCGGCCGGTGCTCGTGGTGTGCGGCCTGTTCCGGCTCATCGACAGCTTCAAGGCCTTTCCGCTGATCTACGTGCTGACCAACGGCGGCCCGGGCAGCGTGACCGAGGTCACCAACTACTACGGCTTCATCGAAGCCTTCAACTTCTCCTACTGGGGCTACGGCAGCGCCATCGCGACGGTGATCCTGGCCGGCGTGTTCGTGCTGAGCTGGCTGGTGGGCAAACTGGGATGGAGCAACGACCATGACGAGCGCTAGCCAGACCATCGAGAACGCCGCCGTCGGCGCCACGCATCCGCACGGTGTCCCGCTGCGCGATGCGGCGGCCGCGCGTCCCCGCGCGCGCACCAGGCCGTCATGGCTGGCCGCACATGCACGGCCGATCGCCGCCATCCTGCTGCTCGTCGTCGTGCTGTCGCCCTTCCTGTGGCTGGTGCAGCTGGCCTTCCGGCCAGCGGTCGAGATGTTCGACGACGGACTGCTGTTCAGGCCCACGCTCGAAGGCTTCGCGAGCCTGCTGCAGGGCAACTTCCTGAAGTCGTTCTGGAACAGCCTGGCGGTCAGCACGCTCTCGACCACGTTCTCGCTGCTGATCGGCGTGCCCGCGGCCTATGCGCTGACGCGCTGGAAATTCAAGGGCCGCCGGCACGTCGCGCTGTGGATCCTCGTGACGCGCATGGCGCCGCCGATCGCCTTCACCATTCCCTTCTTCCTGGCCTACCAGTGGCTCGGTCTTCAGGACACCATCCTCGGCCTGGCGATCGTCTACCTGACCTTCAACCTCGCGATCGTGATCTGGCTGATGCAGACCTTCTTCGAGGCCGTGCCCGCCTCGCTCGAAGAGGCGGCATGGATCGACGGTTGCGGGGTCTGGCGTGCCTTCTGGCGCATCACGCTGCCGCTCAGCGCGCCGGGGCTGGCGGCCACCGCCGTGCTGTGCTTCATCTTTTCGTGGAACGACTTCTTCTACGCCCTGATCCTCACGCGCACGAACGCGATCACGGCGCCCGTCGCGATCGTCAACTTCCTGCAATACGAAGGCTGGGAGTGGGCCAAGATCGCCGCCAGCGGCACGCTGGTGATGTTCCCGGTCGTCATCTTCACCGTGCTCGTGCGCACCTACCTGGTCCGGGGCCTCAGTGCCGGCGGCATCAAGGACTGACAAGTACCTCGCCCCGCGGGGCAGAAAGTGATTTGCCATGGCTGCCATCGCCGTTCGTCAACTCGTCAAGAACTTCGCGTCCACGCCGGTCATCCGCGGCATCGACATCGACATCCGCGACGGCGAATTCCTCGCGCTGGTCGGGCCCTCGGGCTGCGGCAAGTCGACGCTGCTGCGCATGATCGCCGGGCTCGAATCGGTGACCGACGGCGAGATCCAGCTCGACGGCCGGCGCATCAACGAGCTCGCGCCGCGCGATCGCAACGTCGCGATGGTGTTCCAGAACTACGCCCTTTATCCGCACATGACCGTCGCGCAGAACCTTGGCTTCGCGCTGCAGGTCCGGCGCAGCGACCGGCAGGAGATCGACCGCCGCGTGCGGCAGGCGGCCGAGACGCTCGGCCTCGAGCAGCTGCTGCACCGCTATCCGCGCCAACTCTCCGGCGGCCAGCGCCAGCGCGTCGCGATGGGGCGCGCGATCATGCGGCAGCCGCAAGCCTTCCTGTTCGACGAGCCGCTGTCCAATCTCGATGCCAAGCTGCGCGTGCAGATGCGCACCGAGATCAAGGCCCTGCACCAGCGCCTGGGCACCACCACGGTCTACGTGACGCACGACCAGGTCGAGGCGATGACCATGGCCGACCGCATCGTCGTGCTGAAGGACGGCCTCGTAGAGCAGATCGGCGCGCCGCTCGAACTCTACGACCAGCCCCGCAACGCCTTCGTCGCCGGCTTCATCGGCTCGCCGGCGATGAACTTCGTGCCGGGCCGGTTGCAGCTCGATGGCGTGCCGCACGTGGTGACCGACGACGGCCTTCATCTGCCGCTGGCGCGCACCCCTCACGGCGCGCACGGCGACCGGGTGATCTACGGCACGCGGCCGGAAGACTTCGCGATCGACGAGGGGCGCGGCCTGGCGGCCGAGGTCGTCGTGGTGGAGCCGACCGGCTCGGAGACCCAGGTCGCCGTGCAACTGGCCGGGCAGACCGTGATTGCCGCATTCCGCGACCGCATCGCAGCACGTCCCGGCGACCGGCTCTCGCTGCGACCGCTGGCCGCGCGCGCGCACCTGTTCGACGCGGCCAGCGGCGGACGACTCAACTGACCCTGTCCGACCATCGCCAAACGTGGCGTTCATCGTCGACTAGCATGGTCGGCATGAACCTGTTGCAGTTCGAACTCGATCGCCTGTATGGCCTGGGCGCGAGCGCCGCGGATGGCGCCGCCCCGGGCGCTGGAGATGAAGGGCGCCAGCGCGGCGTCCGGGCCCTGGTGCTGGAGTTGGCGCTACCGGCGGGTGGGCGACAGATCTCCTCGGTCTGGCAGGGTGTCCAATCGGATCTCGGCCTTCCCGCCCCTGCCATCGCGGTCTCGGGCGTCGACGGACTGCAGCTGTGGTTCTCCCTGGCTTCGCCGATTTCGCCGCGCGCGGGCGAACGCTTTCTGCAGGGCCTCCGTGCACGGTACCTGTCGGACCTCGGGTCGGCGCACGTCCATTTGATGGCCGACACGGCCGAATTCCCTGCTGCGCCGCCGGTCGAGATCAGCCCGGATCGCTGGTCGGCTTTCGTCGCCCCCGATCTGGCATCGGTATTCAGCGATACGCCGTGGCTGGACTTTCCTCCCAACGGCGAAGGCCAGGCGACGCTTCTGCGCGCGCTCGAACCCATGCAACAGGGTGCGTTCGAAGCCGCGTTGAGCCAGCTGGGTGCCATCGAAGGGGGCGAGTCCGGCGCACCCGCTGCCTCGACGGCACCCGGGCCGACCGAAGTGCGGGCGTGCGAGCAAACGGACGCCGATCCGGTACGTTTTCTGAGAGGCGTCATGAACGACGAGACGGCGCCTCTGGCTTTGCGGATAGAAGCCGCAAAGGCCTTGCTTCCCGGTGCCAGGCGCTCATAGACATCGCGCAGCACTCATGCAGGCAGGATGCCCGAGGAGCTGCTGACGCGGCTGCTCGGGCGGCGCTGAGCCCCGGGGGCCTCGGCCATCTGGCACATGGACGCGCCCCGCGCGGCGGCGTAGCATTTTTCTCCTTGCCGCCTCAGCCGCGGCGACAAGTTCCGAGTCAGTGAGGCTGGCCATTCAACGCACAAGGAGCTTGCTATGAGCTATCACCTGGAAGGTCGTCTGCTGGAGGTCTGCAACTGCAATGTCCTGTGTCCGTGCTGGATCGGAGAGGATCCGGACAACGGGACCTGCGACACCATCGTCGCCTGGCGCATCGACAAGGGCACGGTCGATGGCCTCGACGTCGGCGGCAACACCATCGCCGCCGTGGCCCATGTGCCCGGCAACATCCTGCAGGGCAACTGGACGGCCGCGATCTTCGTGGACGACAACGCCTCCAAGGAGCAGGAAGAGATGCTGCTCAAGGTCTACACCGGCCAGGCCGGCGGGCCGATCGCCGATCTCGCCAAGCTGATCGGCACCGTGGTGTCGGTGGAGCGCGCCAAGATCGACTTTCACGTGAACGAGGGCAGCGGCAAGCTGTCGATCGGCAGCGACTACTACGCCGAACTGGAGCCCTACCGCGGCGCGACCGGCGGCCAGACCGTGCTGTCCGACACCGTGTTCTCGACCGTGCCGGGCGCGCCGGTCTTCGTCGGCAAGGCGCCGACCTACCGCTCGAAGAACGCCGCCCTGGGCATCGACCTGGACATCAAGAACCACAACGCGCTGCAAAGCACCTTCGTGTTCGACGCTTGAGCGCCCCGCCATGCCCGCCGCCGCGCGTGCGGTACCGCTGGCCGGCCCCGCGCGCCACCGCCGAGTGTTTCTGCCGCTGCTGGCTGCGCTGGTCGTGCTGGCGTGGGTGGTGCTGTGGGCCTGGGCGCGCAGCCCCTGGGGACGCTACCTCGAGCACGGGGACTGGATGGCCTCAGGCCCGGCCGCCTTCCTGTGCCGCGCCCTGCCCGCCGGCGAATGGTGGCTGCCCGGATTGCTCTATGCCCTTGCCTGGGTACTGATGACCGCTGCCATGATGCTGCCCACCACCTTGCCCCTGTTCGACGTGTTCGACCGGATGACCGCGCGGCGCGCGGACCATCGCCGCCTGATGCTGCTGCTCGGTCTCGGCTACATGGCGGCGTGGGGCGCCTTCGGGCTGCTGGCCCATGGGCTGCACACGGCGCTGCTGTCCGTGCTCGCGAAATCACCCACGCTGGCCTGGCATGGCTGGCTGATCGGCGCGGCCGTCATCGCGCTGGCCGGCGCCTTCCAGTTCAGCCGGCTCAAGTACCGGTGCCTCGACAAATGCCGCACGCCTCTGGGCTTCGCGCTGCTGGGGCCATCCGCTGCTCGAGGTAAGCCGTAGGCAGGTGCCCGGCAGCCTCCGGCCGGCGATCCGCTCACGAGCTGGGGGTCTTTGAACCGAGGGAGGATCGCGATGGCGCAGAGGCTGCAAAGCGTGGGCGAGCTGTTCAAAGGGCGGCACTTCGAGAGAGAGATCACGTGTTGTGCGTTCGCTGGTACCAGCGCTTCAAGCTGAGCCTTCGCGACCTCGTGGAGATGATGACCGAGCGCGGCCTGGTATTGGCCCACACCCCGATCATGCGCGGGGTGCAACGATTCGTGCCCGAGTTCGAGAAGCGCTGGAATCGATTTGCTCGCAAGGCCGGTCGTTCGCGGCGCGTCGACGAAACCTACGTGAGAATCCGCGGCAGATGGACCTATCTATACCGTATACCGGGCTGCCGATCGAGTCGAGACGTGAAGTCGCGCACCAAGCCCATGCTCGGCTTCAAGGTCTTCGATCGCGCGGCGGTAACAATCGCTGGCATCGAGCTGCTGCATCGCATTCGCAAAGGTCAGTTCAAGCCCGGTCGACTGCGCCCTGCGGGCCAAGCCGCGAAGCGCGTGCTCGCCACTTGCCCAGAGGCGCCACGCAAGATCGTCCCAACCAGCTGCAAAGCTGTCCAGCTGCCAAGGCCGAGATTCCTGAGCTTGCGGCCGTGCGGCACGTGTTCGTGAAGGCCTGTGCGCGCGTGAACAACCGCGCCGAAAACAGCCATCAGCCCTCGCGAGCGCGAGCGGCGCATGGGAGGCTTTCGCCGGCCCGAGCGCTCGCAGAACTTTCTATCGAGCTTCGGTTCTATCCACCAGCACTTCGCGCTCAAGCACCATCTGTTGCGCGCCTCGCTCTACCGCAAACAACTGGCCGCGCGCTTCGACGCCTAGCGCCCTTTCACCGACGTCGCCCAAACGCCGTGCGCCGCCTTCTGAGAGATCCATCTCCAGACCTTTTTCAACCCGCCATCGCTAACGTGACAAAGCCGAGAGGGCTGCGCCCGCCTTCGCCGCCGCGTGGCGGCGATACATGGCCCAGCGACGGGCTCAGAGCGCACGGCAGCCGTGCACCTGCCCGCGCAAGGCCACGTCACCGGTCTCGCCGGTACCACGGCGGAAGCTTGCGAGCTGCGCGAAATGCACGACCTCGTCACCGCAGTCGATGCGGTCGAACACCACCGCCTCGAAGCTTGCGAGCGAATCTGTCGCCAGTGGCGCGCCGAGTTCCTCGCCCGGCTGCCAGTGCAGCAGGCTGGGCGGCTGTCTGCCCGCGAGCACGCTCACACCGCACGCCTGGTCGAGGCTGAAGTGCAGTTCCTCGTCCTTGCCCAGCACCCACACGACGATGGCAGGCGTGAGCGACACGGAGTTGAAGGCAAGCGCCTGCGTCGCGCGCGGCCGCCCGTTGTCGCCGCGCAGCGAGATCAGAACCCGGCCCGTGGCGAAAAGGCCCTGCGGCAGCGGCGGGCAAGGCGCAAGGATGGGCATGGCGTTCATGCGGCGAGGCCCTCGGCCAAGGCGGCGCGCGAGGCCTGCGCATCCAACGCCATGCGCTCGATCGCGGCGTAGCGGCCATCCACGTAGAGCAGCGGCCGCAAGTTCGCGTCCGCGTCCCACGCCACCACGTCGCCGATGAACGCGACGTGATCGCCGATCTCGCGCACGATGATGTTCGAGCATTCGAATCGCGCCATGCTGCCCACAATGAGCGGCATGCCGATTGCAGCGCCGCGATGCCAGTCGACGCCGGCAAGCCGGTCCGCCACTGGCGACGCCATTTGCGTCGAAATCGCCTGCTGGTGTTCGGCAAGCAGCGACACGCCGAAGCGTCCCGCGGCTTCGAAAGCCGGTCGCGACCGCGATGAGCGGCCCAGGCTCCAGATGATGCAGGGCTGTGCCGACATCACCGGCAGCACCGAGTTGGCAGTCATGCACACGGGCGTGCCATCGACAGCGACCGTCGTCACCACGCACACGCACGTGGGCACACGCCCGAGGGAGTTGCGCAGCGCCTTCATGTCCATGGGGCCATCCTATTCCTGCCGGATGCCGCCCGGTTCGGCAGAGTGAAACGGAGCGAAAAGATCCGCCGCGTCGGCGCAGATCTCCAGCGCATCGAGGCGCCCCAGCCACTCATCGCACTGCGCGGCATCGAGGGGCCGTGTGCCGCGTACGAGGCAGTCGCGCGCTTTGGCCCGCAAGTCCGATTCGGTCATGGGGTTCGCGCGGGTACCGGGCACCTCCTCCACGCGGCGGGCGAGCACGCGGCCGTCCCGCAGGGTGAGACGCACTTCGGCGGGCGCGAGCTTGCCGGAGTTCGTCTCGTCCACCTCGATGGCGATGCGGTTCGCGAACGCAAGGAGCCTTGGATCGAGTGCACTGGCCGGCTCGATCTCTTGCAGCCCCACGCGCTTGCGGGCCACGGCGCTCGCCACGCAATAGCGCACGCTGAACTGCGCGGCGACGGTAGGGTTGTCCGCGGGCGAATACGGCGCGCCGACGATGCCGTTCATGTAGGGCGAGATGCGGATCACCGCGCTTTCGATCATCGACTCGTCCAGCGCATGCTCGACTGCCAGTTGCAGCGCCGCTTCCGTGGCCGCGTGGCCGCAGCCGCAGGTGGGGAATTTCTTGTAGCTCGACAGCATGCCTTCGAAGCGCCTGCCCAGTCCATCGAGCACGATTTTTTCGTCGCCGCCGCGTTCGAAGCGCGCGTACAGGCCGTGGCGCCCCGCGAAAGGTTCGGTCGGCGCGCTAACACCCCACGCGGCAAGGAGCGCCGAATGCGCCCCACCGCGCGCGGCGATGGCGGACTGCACGCGCTTGAGCCCCGTCTGCTCGACGATCGCCTGCTGCGTGCCGCCCGTGTGTCCGAGCGCAATGCCCAGCGATTGCGCAATGCCGTGTTCGTCCAGCCCGAGAAGGCGTGCGCAACCGGCGGCAGCGCCGAACACGCCATAGATCGAGCTGTGCCACCAGCCCGTGTGCTCCGCTGCGCCGAGTGCGAGGCGGCAGGTCACATCGCAGGCGAGCGCCGTTGCCGCAATGAGCTCGCGGCCGCTGGCGTGGCGCTCCTGCGCGAATGCGAAGACCGCCGGCACACACACCAGGTCCGCATGCACCAGCCCGGCGTCGTGCAGCGAATCGAATTCCAGCGCGGCAGCGGCCACACCGTTGAGGAAGACGGCGTCGAGCGCGCGAGCCCGCCCGCCCGTTCCCCAGACATCGCATGGACCCAGGGCAGCGCCGCCCAGCGTGCCGCCCCGCATCGCCTCCAGCCCGGCAAACGCCGAGCCCGCCCAGCCGACGGCCAGCGTGTCGCGCAGCAGCAGGCGCGTGGCCTGGATGGCGTCCGGTGGCAAGTCCTCGAATCGCCGCATGGCGACGTGCCGCGAGAGGGCCTGGGCGAGTGTGTCGGTCATGTCCGGTCCTGATCCTCGCCATCGTAACCAGCGCCTGCCCGCGCGCGTTCCGCCCTGCGAAACCGCAAGCGGCGCACCGCACGCTATCGTCGGTCCATGCCAATCGATCCTGGTGCCGGTTTCGGGCCCGACGTTCACTTCGCACAGCCCGGCGACGACCTGGGGCGCCCCTACTGGAATACCAAGCGCGAGGCCATGCCCGCCGGGCTCATGCGCGAAGTGCAGTTGCAAAAGCTGCGCGTGCAGCTCGACTACCTGGAAAGCCACTCGGCCCTGTACCAGCGCAAGTTCGCGCAGGCGGGCTTTCGTGCGAAGGACCTCCAGACCATCGACGAACTCGCGCAGTTGCCCTTCACCACGAAGGCCGAGTTGCGCGCGGGGCAGGAATCGCACCCGCCGTTCGGCCTGCACCAGGCCGCGGCCGACAGCGAGATCATCCGCACCACTGCCACGTCAGGCACCACGGGCAAGCCGGTGTTCCAGGCGTACACGCGCCACGACGTGCTGATGCGAAGCGAGAGCATCGCGCGGGCGCTGTGGTCCTTCGGGGTCCGGCCCGGCGACCGCGTGGTCAACGGCTTTGCGCTGAGCATGTTCAACGCGGGCGTGCCGATCTGCACGTCGATCGAACATCTGGGCGCCAACAGCATTCCGGTGGGCGCAGAAAAGCGCGCCGAAGGCATGCTGAGGATGATGAAGGAGATCCGCGCCACGGCGTGGATCGGAACGCCCTCGTTCATGGCCTACCTGACCGAGCGTTGCCGCGACGTGCTGGGCATGGACCCGGCCGATCTCGGCGTGCGCGTGATCTGCGGCGGGGGCGAGTCGGGTTTCGAGGTGCCGGAGTTTCGCCGCCGCATCGAGGAGGCCTGGGGCACGCCGCACGTGTACGACTTCGCCTCGTCGTCGGATGCGCAGCCCAACAACTTCTCGCACTGCCACGTGCGCGAGGGCAAGCACCAGACCACGCCCGACATGGCGCTGGTGCAACTCATCGATCCTGCAGCCGGCACGCTGCTGCCCCTGGAAGACGGCGCCGAGGGCGAGTACATCTTCACGCACCTCAGCCGCCACGCCTGCGGGCTGGTGCGCTACCGCAGCGGGGACGTGCTGAAGGTGCGCGTGGGCGATTGCGCCTGCGGGCGCACGGGCTTTCGAATGGACATCGTCGGCCGCACCGACGACATGCTGATCGTGCGCGGCGTGAACCTCTATCCGTCCGCGGTGCAGGCGGTCGTCAACCAGTTCGAGCCACAGCTGGCGGGGCCGATGCAAATCGTGTTGAAAGCCAAAGGGCCGAAAGTGGAGCCACCGCTGCACGTGCGCGCCGAGGTGAGCGCGGGCATCGACGGCGCCAGCCTCGAGACATTGAAAGCGGCCTTCGAGAACGCATGCCGCGAGCAGCTCAATGTGCGCGTGCGCGTGGAATGCGTCGCGACCTGCTCGCTCGACCGCACGGAAAGCAAGGCGAAGCTGATCGTCGTGGAGTCCTGAACTGCGGGCAAGCCGCGTTCAGTGCCGCCGCGCCCACGCGTCGGGCAGCGGCTGCGGGGGCTCGGCCTCGGCGTTGGCCAGCCGCTCTTTCATCTGCGCCACCAGCTCCGCCAGGCGCGGGCCGATGTCGTCGAACAAGCGAGCGTGCGACGACGCTTCCGCGGTGATCGCGCAATTGAAGACGTAGGGCTCGCCCTGGTCGGGCAAGTGGATGGGTGCGGCCACCACATGCACGCTGGGTCGCACGAGCCCTTCGTGCACGCAAAAGCCCAGGCGCGCGACCTGTTCGCGCGAGCGCTCGATGCGGCTCGCCGTCGCCTCCCATTCGTCGGGCATCGATGTGCGGATGTCCGACAGCAGCGACTCGCGCGTGCCCTGCGGCAACGCGGCAAGGAACGCATCGCCCATGCACGAGCGCCCGAGCGCGAACGTCTTGCCGATGTCCGAGATCCAGCCTGCCGATTCGACGCGCTTGGCCGTGTGCACGTAGACCATGTTCAGGCCGTCGCGCACGCCGAGCGACACCGCGCCGCCCACCGCGTCGGCCAGTTCGCGCATCGGTGTGCGGGCCGCCTGCCGCAGCTTGATGTTGGCCAGAAGCGGATGCGCCATCGACAGGACCGCACGGCCGAGCACGTACTTGCCGTACTTGCCCGCCTCGGGCAGGAAATGCAGGAAACCCAGGCTGGTGAGCGTGTAGGTCAGCCGCGAGACGGTGGCCTTGGGCAGGCCCGTGCGCTGGCTGATTTCCTTGTTGCCGAGCACGGGCGCTTCGGCGCTGAACGCGCGCAGCACGTCCAGGCCGCGCGCGAGCGTGATGGCGAACTGGCGGTCGCCCACATGCGCGCCGCCGGCCTCGTCGAACGGCTCTTCCGGAAGATCGGGCGGGTTTCGGGTCACGCGCCATCGTACGTCCCCGCGCCGCAGCGTGCATTTCTGCGGAGTGAAACCCAGCGGCTGCGGGACCGGGGATTTACCCGAAGCCGGTCAGCCGGAAATGTCCATGAAGCTCGCGCCCAGGAGCTCCTTGACCACGGTGAGCTTCATCACGTTGATCGTGCCGCCGGTGAACGTAAGCCCCAGGACGTCGCGCAGCCGCCGCTCCAGCGGCAGTGCCTTGAGGTAGCCGCTGGCGCCGAACATCTGCAGGCAGTCCTGGATGGCGGCGATCGAATCAGTGATGCCGCTCCACTTGGCCATGCCGGCGATGCGCGCCGCGTTTTCGCCGCGCGTGTTCATCCACAGCCCGCGGTAGGCCAGCATGCGGCCCGCCTCCACACGCGTGGAGTGCTCCACCAGCGGAAAGCTGATCGCCTGGTAGTGGCCGATGGCCTTGCCGTACACCTCTTTTTTCTTGACGAACTCGATCGTGTCGTCGAGCACCTGCTGCGCGGCGCCCAGTGCGTTGAGCGCGGACAGGCACCGCGACACGTTCCACCGCGCATAGAGCACGGCTTTGCCCTGCCCTTCGCCGCCGAGCGTGTGTTCCACCGGCACGCGCACGTCCTTCAGGCGCACGATGCCGAGCTGGTGCGAGCGCAGCCCCATCTCGGGCATGAGCTCGCAGCTCACGCCGGGCGCGTCGGCCGGCACGCGGATGAACGTGATGCGCGAGCTGCCGTCGGGCTGCTGCACCTTCGCGGTGACGCCCATCAGCGCGGCGCCGGGCATGAGGCTCACGTGGATCTTCTCGCCATTGATGACGAAGTGGCCGTCTTCCACGCACGCGGTGGTCGACATGTTCGACAGGTCCGAGCCCGCTTCCGTCTCGGATGTTGCGATGCACACCAGCCGCTCGCCGCTGATCACGCCGCGCGCGGCCTCCTCGCCCCACCCGGGCACGAGGTTGGGCAGCGTGTTCTGCATCGAGCAGATCATGGCGCAGCTGTTGTCCACGCGCGCGATCTCCTCGACCGCGATGCCCAGCATGATGTAGTCGCCTTCCATGCCGCCCAGGCGCTTGGGCGCGATGATGCCCAGAAGGCCCGTCTTGCCCATGTGGCGGATGGCCTCCACCGGAAACCGTTCCTTCTCGTCGCACTCCACCACGTAAGGCTGGATCGCCTCCCGCGCGAAGCCACGGACGAAAGCGCGAAACGACTCATGCTCTTGCGAAAACGAATAATCCAGTGCCATCGGGGTGCTCTCCTTGATGCCATGCAATGGTGGCAGCGCGGCACGGCCCAATGTTTCGCAGAGCGAATTCTTCGCGCGCGCGCCTGCTCCTAGACTGGCCTTGGCTTTCTGATCAGAAGTACACAGGAGACAAGCGATGCGCTATTTGAAGGGCCTGCTCGCCGCGGCCGTGTTCGCCCTGACCCTGCCCGCGGCCCTCGCGCAGGCGAGCTCGTGGCCCGACCGCCCCGTCAAGATGATCGTGCCCTTCCCGCCCGGCGGCACGGCCGACATCCTGGGTCGCTTCCTGGCGCAGAGCCTGTCCACGCACCTGGGCAAGGCCGTGGTGGTCGAAAACAAGAGCGGCGCGGGCGGCCTGATCGGCGCCGACTTCGTCGCCAAGGCAGCGCCCGACGGCTACACGTTGCTCATGTCCTCGGCTGGACCGCTGGGCGTGGCGCTGGCGCTGTATCCGAAAGTGCCCTACGACATCCTGAAGGATTTCGCCCCGGTCGCCGTGGTGGCCGAAGCGCAGATGGTGCTGGTGAGCAACCCCGAATTCAAGGCGCATACGCTGAAGGAACTGGTTGATCTGTCGAAGGCCAAGCCGATGGAAGTGCGCGCCGCCATCAACGCGACCGGCTCGATGCACCACCTGATGACCGAGATGTTCGCCACGCACAACGGCACGAAGTTCACGATGGTGCCCTACCGCGGCTCGGGCCCCGCGATCATGGACATGCTCGCCGGCCACATCGACCTCGACGTGGAGAACCTGCCGGCTGTGGCCGAATACGTGAAGCTGGGCAAGCTGCGCGCCATTGCAACCCTGGGTGCCGAGCGTGCCCCGCAGCTGCCCGACGTGCCCACGTTCAAGGAGCTCGGCTACCCGGAGTTCGTCGCCGCGCCGTGGTTCGCCCTGGTCGCGCCCGCGAACACGCCCGCTGCCATCGTCGGCAAGTTGAACCAGGCCGTGAACGCATCGCTCGCCGAGCCCGATGCGAAGGAATGGCTCGCCAAGCAAGGCGCCAACGCCGTGCCGGGCACGCCGCAGCAGGCCGCCGACAAGATCCGCAGCGAAACCGTGCGCTGGGCAGAGATCGTCAAGAAGACCGGCGTGAAAGCAGACTGAAGAAGAAATGACATGAAATTCGCTTCGATC
This sequence comes from Variovorax sp. PBL-E5, assembly GCF_901827185.1. NCBI lineage: Bacteria > Pseudomonadati > Pseudomonadota > Betaproteobacteria > Burkholderiales > Comamonadaceae > Variovorax > Variovorax sp. PBL-E5. Next base: position 445,390 of record NZ_LR594673.1, read on the forward strand.
CTCTTTTCCGCCATCGCATCGGTGGCGGCCGTCGTACCCACTGCCCAAGCGCAGGACGCATACCCGAGCCGGCCGATTCACCTGCTCGTCGGCGCCACCGCCGGCGGCGGCTCGGACCTGGTCGCGCGCATCGTCGCGACCGAACTCACGAAGAAGCTCGGGCAGGCTGTCGTCGTCGAGAACCGTCCCGGCGCGGGCGGCAACATCGCGAATCTCGCGGCCGCACGCGCGCCGGCCGACGGCTACACACTGGCGATGGCGTACTCAGGCCTCGCGGTCAATCCGGCGGTGATGCAGAAGATGCCGTTCGACACCTTGCGCGAGCTGGCCACCGTCTCGCTCGTGGCCGACGTGCCCATGGGTTTGTACGTGAACGCGGCCGTGCCCGCGCGCAACGTGAAGGAGCTGATCGACACCGCGAAAGCATCGCCCGGGCGCTACGCGCTCGGTGTGAATGCACTGGCGAGCGTAGGGCATCTGGCCACCGAGCTCTTCAAGCAGCGCACCGGCGTCGACATGCCCACCGTCGTCTACAAGGGCAGCTCGGCCGCGATGACCGACCTTCTGAGCGGCAACGTGAGCGCGATGTTCGACACCGTCGCCAGCGCGGGCCCGCAGGTGCAAAGCGGCCGCATCCGCATGCTCGCCTACGGCGGTGTCAAGCGGCTCGCGACGAGCCCCGACGTGCCGACCTTGACCGAAGCCGGACTGGACAACTTCGATTTGCGCTCGTGGTATGGCGTGGTCGCGCCCGCCGGCACGCCCAAGGCCACCGTCGACAAACTGAGCACGGTGATCGCCGAAGTGATCCGCATGCCTGAGGTCGTCGAGAAGTTCGAGAAGAACTCGCTGATCCCCGTGGGCAGCACGCCCGATGCGTTCGAGCAGTACCTGGCGGCGGAGACGGAGAAGTGGACCCACGTGGCGAAGGCCGCGAAGGTGCAGGTGCAATAAAGCGCGAAAGAAGCGGCCGGCCTCAGGCCGCTTCCGGATCGGACGACAGCCGCTCGTGCACGCTGCGCACCAGCTCCACCAGGCGCAGACCGATGTCCATCTCCAGCTGGCCCGGTGACAGCGACCGCGCGGGCACCGCGCAGTTGAACACCACGGTCTCGTCCTGCAGCCGCAGCGGCACGGCCACCGTGTGCACGTCGGGGTTGTAGCCGCCGCGGCGCAGGCAGAAGCCGCGATGCGCGAATTCGGCCAGCGCATCGGCCGCGCCTTGCGAATAGCGCGTCCAGTCCTGCGGCGTCTTGAGGCGAATCTGGTTCAAGAGCTTCGTACGCTCGCCTTCGTCCAGCGCGGCCAAATAGGCATGCCCGATGGCCGACGAGATGATCGGGAAGGTGAGGCCGATGTCGCGCTTGGAAAGCGCTTGCGCATCGAAGCTCACCGTCTCCATGTAGACGATGTTGGTGCGTTCGCGCACGCCGATCGAGACCCATCCGCGCGCGTAGTCGGCGAGCTCGCGCATTTGCGGCACGGCCACGCGGTAGATCTGGATGCTTGCGACCAGCGGATAGGCCAGCGACACGACGGCGGGGCCCAGCTCGTACTTGGCGCTGTCGGCCACTTTGCGCAAGTAACCCAGCTGCGTCAGCGTGTAGGTCAGGCGCGAGACGGTGGACTTGTACAGGCCCGTGATCTCCGCGATTTCGCCGTTGCCCAGCACGGGCTGGCGCGCGCTGAAGCAGCGCAGCACGTCGAGGCCGCGTGCAAGCGAGGTGGCGAACTGGCGGTCCTTGTCCTCTGCCGCCGCGTCGGGGGCATCCGGCGTATCCATGGCGAAGGCGCTCAGGTGCCGGAACACAGACCCAGCAGACGGCGCGTCCGCCAGTTTAGACCGTTGCAGTTCCGCCCCCATCGACCGCGAGCACGGTCCCGGTGATGTGGCGCGCCGCATCGCCCAGAAGAAAGGCGATGGCGTTCGCGATATCCAGCGGCTGCGCCATGTGGTCCATGGCCGCGCGCTTGTTGTCGCCGCCCCAGGCCGCGACATTGCTGCGCTCGATGAGCTTGAACCGGTCGGACTCGATGGGACCCGGCGCAACGACGTTGATGCGGATGCCGTCGGCGCGCACGACGTCGGCCACGCCTTTCGACAGAAGATTGACCGCCGCGTTCGCGCATCCGCCCGGCAGGTGCGCGGGCGTGGGCTGGCGCCCACCACGCCCGGACACGTTGACGATGCTGCCGCCGCCGCGCCGCTGCATGTGCGGGATCGAAGCGCGCATGGTGCGGATGTAGCCCATGAGCTTGGTATCCAGCACCTCTTGCCAGTCGCTGTCGGTGAGTTTCATGAAGTCGCCGAAGGTGCGCGCGGCGACCGTGTTGACCAGCGCGTCGATGCCGCCGCAGTCCGCTGCGATGCGCTCGGCGATCTCGCGGATCGCCTTGTCGTCTGAAATGTCCAGCGCATAGGTGTGCGCGGTGCCACCCGCATCCGCGACGGCCTTGGCGATCTCGGCCAACTGCTCTTGCTTGCGGCCGGTCAGCGCGAGCACCGCACCGCGCGAGGCGAGCAATGGCGCAAGCGCCGCCCCCACCACGCCCGTGGCGCCGACGATCCAGACGACGCGGCCTTTCACGTTGCGGTCCTTACAGGCGCGCCGTGGTGTCGAATGCCTGGCCCAGGTTGAACTTGCCCAGTGTCGCAGCGCTCTTGTCGAGGTTTTCGTGCAGCGTGTGGATGCGCAGGTCGCGCACGAAGCGCGAGAGCACGCTGTCGGCCCAGAAGGCGCTGGAGCCCGCGATCTGCGCGGCCTTGTCCATCACCATCACGGCGTTTTCGATTGCCCGGTGCTTGGCGCCCATCGACTCCAGTTCGGCCTTCACGCGGTCGCCCTGCGTCCAGAGCCACGCAGCGCGGTAGATGAGCCAGCGCACCGAGTCGATGCCCACGCGGATCTCTCCCATGCGCAGCTGCGCGTACGGATCGTCCGCAGTGCCGCGATGCGGGATGTATTCCTTGAGCAGGTCGAAGATGCCTTCGCAGCCGCCCAGGTATTGCGCCGCGAAACTGAGGTGAAAGCGTGCCTGCCAGCGCTCGCGCGGGAAGATGCCGGGATCGCCCAGCAACATTTCGTCCGGCACGAAACAGTCCTGCAGCTGCATGACGGGGCTCACCGCGCCGCGCATGCCGATCGGGTTCCACGAACCCTTCACGATCGACAGGCCCTCGGTGCGCTTGGGGATCACGAGGTTCACGTGGCCTTCGGCCGGCGGCACGTCGGGGATGCCTGCCGCGACGATGTTGTAGTCGGCCATGTCGACGAGCGTCGCGTAGTTCTTGACGCCGTTCACCTTGAAGCCGCCGGGCACGCGCTCGGCTGTGGTCAGCAGCGTGTACAGGCCGCGCGAGGTGCGCCCAGGCTCGCTGCCGGTGAAACTCACCGTCGCGCCCTTTTTAACCACGTCGTTGCCCACGAGCTCGCGCAGGTACTTGCTGCCTGCCTTGTCGATGAAGTGCGACCCGTGGCAGTGGATGTGCAGGCACTGCGCGGTCGACATGCAATAGCGCGCGGTCTGCTCGACCGCCACCAGGTACATCAGCGGGTCGGTGCCGGCCGTGCCACTGCCCATGCCGCCCAGGTCTTCCGACACGGTGAGCTTGAGCAGGCCCGCGTCCTTCAGGTCGGTCATGTTCTCGACCGGCAGCGTCGCGGCCTGGTCATGTTCCGCCGCGCGTGGCGCGAAACGTTCGCGGCCCAGGGCCCCCACGGTATCGTAGACCTTCTGCTGCTGGGGAGTGAAACTGAAATCCAAGATGGCTCTCCTTGTGGCGTGTACCTTGATGTGAGTCCATCGTAGGCAGGCGGTGTGCGGATGCGGTTCCGCACGTTGAAACTCACTGCGGCTTTTCGCGATTCAGCCGCGGTGCTTGCCCGCCAGCGCCACTTCCCAATCCAGGTAGTGCTGCATGGCCTCGACGTCGCGATTGAGGATCGCGAGATTGGCCAGGTCCTTCACGCGGCTCCAGGCGCTGGTACGGCCGGCTTCGAGCGGATGCTTCGCCTCGCGCCATTCATCGATGGATTCGTGCAGCACGCGGATGTGCGTGTAACCCAGGCCCTGCAGCGTCCGCGCGGCTAGTTGCGCCTGCTCGTGCGACGTGCCGCTGACCACGATGGGCGTGCCGCGAACGGCAATGCGCTGGGGCATCTCGATCTCGAGCCAGCCGCGGCTGATCCAGTGCGCACCGGGGATGTGGCGCTTGTCGAACCGGATGCTGGAGCCCAGGTCGAGGACGACGGGCTGCGCGTCGCTTTCGATTTCACGCGCGAGCGTTGCGGCATCGACGTACGGCGCGCGATCGGGCACGTGCAGCGTCGCGGCCGCGCCTTTTTCCACGCCATAGCCCGCTGCTTGCCATGCGGCGATGCCCCCTTGCAACACCTGCGCCCGCGAGTAACCCATGCGGCGCAGCCAGGAAGCCGTCACAGCAGCGCGCTCTGCGCGCAGGCTGACGACGATGATGTCGGCACGGTGCAGCGCGATGTGGTCGTCGGCGCATTGCACGAGCTGCCCGCCGGGCACGTGCTTCGCGCCTGGCACGTGCGCCGCCTCGAATTCGGCGGTGCCGCGCACGTCGAATAGATAGAAGTCGCGCGGCAGGTGCGCCATCCGTTCATGCAGCTCGTGTGACGTGGCACCGGCCGATTCGAACGGCGACGGCGTGGCCGCATCGGTGGACGGAACGTCCCGCCACTCGAAGCGGCGCAGCTTCGCAGGCGTCTCCACCTGTTTGCCATCGAGCAGCCAGCCCATCGTGCCGTTGCGCAGCGCGCGCACGTTGTCGACCCCGAGCTTGCGCAGCGTGGCGGCCGCCACCAGGCTGCGCGTGCGGCCCGCGCAATGCGTGACGATGGGGCGGCCCGTGGCCTTCAATTCGCTGGCGGCACGCACGAGGTCGCCGCCCGGCAGGTTCACCGCGCCCGGAATGCACCCGCGCAGGAATTCCGCGCCAGTGCGCACGTCGATGACGAGCGGCACAAGGCCCGCGTCTTCCAGCTCGCGCGCCAGTTCCTGCGCCGTCACTTCGGGCACACCATCTTCATGCAACAGGCTTTCGCCGAACACCTTGCTGGGCACGTTGGTGCCGCTGTGCACCGCGCCGCCCGCCGTCTGCCATGCCGCGATGCCACCTTCGAGCACGCGCACGTCCGTGTAGCCGAGCGACTGCGCCGTCTGGGCGGCCAGGCGTGCGCGCGCATCGTCCTCGCCGTACAGAACCACGCAGGCCGACGTGTCCGGCACGATCGCCGCCAGATCGCTCTCGATGCGCGCGCGCGGCAGCGGCGTCGCGCCGCCCAGATGCGCTTTCTCGTATTCGCCAAGGTCGCGAATGTCCAGCAAGGCGTGGTCGATCGTGAGCGCCTTCAGTTCCGGCGCGGTGATGGAGCGTGGGAAGGCCATGGGCTTTTGTTCGACAAGTTCAGTAGGCGCGTTCGACCAGCGGGCTCTTGCCCTTGTCGGTGACTTTCAGTTCGCCAGGTTTCACCAGCAGCACATTGGCCGTGAAACGCAGGCGCGAGCGGATCTCGGTAGCCAGCTCTTCCTTCAGCGCGATGAGCTCGCCCTCGCCGAGCGCCGCGTCGTGCTCCACCTTGATGTCCAGCGGCGACGCGGCGCGGGGCGGCGGCTCCTTGAGCACGATGCGCATCATCCCCGTGCAGCGCGGCACGAACGAGGCAACCACGCTGCGCACCGCCGCCGGGTACACGTTCACGCCGCGCACGATCACCATGTCGTCCGCTCGGCCGATGATGCGCACGCGCCGACCTTCGAAGCCGCATTCGCAGCGCGCGGTGTACACCTGCGCGACATCGCCCGTGTCGTACTTCAGCACGGGCCGCGCGCGGTGCTCCAGCGCCGTGGTCAGCACCTTGCCGATGGCGCCTTCGGTCACCTCCATCGGCGCGTGCGTCTGCGGATCGACGAGGTCGTCGCCCCAGATCATGTAGTCGGGCGTGAGCTCGTGCAGGCCGTGCGAATGCTCGCCCGCGCAGGAGATCGCCGCGCGCGCCCACCCGCCGCCCATGCCGTCGAAAAGCTGCGCGCCATACGCGTCCTGCACGCGTTTGCGCACGGCCGGGATGCTCGCGCCCGGCTCGCCGCTGCAGTAGATGCGTTCGATACCCAGCTCGCTCACGGGTTTGCCGAGCACCTGCGGTGCGCGCTCGATCAGGTGCTCCACCAGCGACGGCGTGCCCATGAGAAGGCGCGGGCGAAAGAGCTCGGCGAATTTCAACATGCGCTCGGCGCCTGCTTCGGCTCCTGCGGGAATGAGGTTGTAGCCGTTGTCCAGGAGGGCACTCGTCAGCGGTGCACCCATGGCCCACATGCTCATGCCGAAGCCGTGCAGCACGCGCTCGCCGGGCTTCATGCCCATCCACGCGAGCATGCGGCCCCACAGCATGCGCACATCCTTCAGGTCCTCGCGCGTGTAGAGGTAAGTGAAAGTCGGCTGCCCGGTGGAGCCCGAGGTGCCGCAGATGCACGCGACATCCGCCGGGTCGGCGCACAGGTGCATGCCCAGCGGATGCCCGAGCTTCGCTTGCGATTCTTCCTGGCTCTCGCGCTCGATCTGCTTGTTCATCAGCACCGGCAGGCACCGGAAGTCGCTCCACTCGCGGATGTCGCCGGGCTGCGCGCCCGCTGCCTGCAAGCTCGCGCGATAGAGGGGCGAACGCTCCCAGCAATAGGCAATCTGCTTTTGCAGCTTGCGCATGCGCAGCTCGTGCAGCGCATCGGGCGAGAGCGAAAGCGCCTGCGCGTGCACCCGGTCAGTTCCTGTGCGGCGCGTAGCCTTTGCCGAAGATTTCGCGCCCGATGTTGATCGAGTGGATCTGCGGCGTGCCGCCCGAGAAATACATGCCGCGCACGTCGCGCAGCATGCGCTCCAGCGGCAGCTCGCGCGTGTAGCCGTCGGCGCCGTGCGTCTGCAGCGCCACGTCGCAAGCCTCGAAGGCCGTGCGCGCGCCATACAGCTTGGCCATCGAGGCTTCCTTGGCCGAAGCGATGCCGTTGTCCGCGCCCCAGAGCGCGCGGTACGCCAGCCACCGGCCCGCTTCGATGCGTGTGTACTGCTCCACGATTGGGAACTGCACGGCCTCGAAGCGCGCGATGGGCTTGCCGAACACGACGCGCTTTTTCGCGTATTCGGTCGCCAGGTCGAGCGCACCCGTGGCGGTGCCCAGCGAGATCAACGCACTGACCGCGCGCGAGACGTTCCAGCGCACGAAGTTCATCGCCATGCCTTGGCCTTCTTCGCCCATCACGTTCGAGATCGGCACGCGCACGTCACGGAAATAGACTTCCGCGAGCTGGTGGGCACGCTGACCCATCTCGGGAATCTCCTCCCAGCTCACACCGGGGCGATTCGCCTCCACCTTGATGAGCGTCGTGGCATCTCGGCCGGGCTCGACTTCCATCGTCGCGCTCACCGCCAGCACCGTGGCGCCGGGCACCAGGCTCACGTGGCGCTTGGTGCCGTTGATGACGAGCTCGTCGCCGTCCTTGACCGCCGTCGTGCGGATCTGCGAGATGTCCGAGCCCGAGTCCGGCTCCGATGTTGCAAGTCCGATGATGTCTTCGGCGCGATTCACCGAAGCGCGCAGCCCGTCGCCCCAGCCGTGCAGCAAGTTGCCGAGCGTGTTCTGCATCGAGCAGATGATGGCGCAGCTCAAATCGACCTTCGCAATCTCCTCGACCGCCGCGCCGAGCGCGACATTGCTCGTGCCCAGGCCGCCCAGCGCTTTGGGCGAGATCACGCCCAGAAGCCCGATGCGGGCCATCTTGCGAAGCGTCTCGATCGGAAAGACCTCTTTGGCGTCGTTGGGAGCCGCGACGGGCGCGATCTCAGCGTGCGCGAATTCGCGAACGCGCGCGCGCAGTGCTTCCACGTCAGCGGGAAACTGAAAGCCCCACGGCATTTCGCCTGCATCGTTCGTCGTCATGGGCGCCGCCGTCACTGCATCTGCGCGGTTTTCGCGAGCGGGATGATCTCGTTCTCGTCCTCTTGCGCCAGCTTGGTCGCCTCCGCTGCACTGAAGAACACCGGCTCGGCGCCACCATCGCGAAGAATCTTCTGCGCGTGCGCATCGGTCTTGATCAGCTCGCACGATTTCGACAGGCGCTCCACCACCGCATCGGGCGTGCGCTTCGAGACGAGCACGCGCATCCATCCCTGCTTGAGCGCGGGCAGCCAGCCTTTGTCCTTGTAGCTGGGGATGCCGGGCAGATCCGCCAGGCGGTTCGGTCCCTGGATCAAAAGTACGCGCACCTTGCCCGCCTGCAATTGCGGGCGCCACAGCGCGTACGAGCCGCCCATCAGGTCCACCTGCCCGCCGAGCAGCGCGGTGATGGCGGGGCCGCCGCCCTGGTAGGGCACATGCAGGATCTCCACGCCGGCTTCACGGCGAAACAGCTCCATCGTCCAGAAGTGGCCCGTCCCCAGACCCGCAGTACCCCACGAGAGCGAGCCCGGCTTGGCCTTCGCTTCGGCGACAACGTCGTCCACCGTCTTGAAGCGCGAGTCGGCCTTCACGACGAGGCCGAGGTAGGGCGTGGTGGCTGTGCCGCACACCGTTTTGAAATCGGACAGCTTGTACGCCAGCCCCTTCGCAGTGACGACGGCCGAGACGAAATCGATCTCGGCGACCACCAGCATCGTGTGCCCGTCGGGCTCTGCTGCGAGCAGCGCCGTGCCCGCGATGGTCTGGCTCGCGCCGGACTTGTTCTCCACGATGACGGGCTGGCCCAGGTCCTTGCCCATCATCTCGCCCAGCACGCGCGCCGTGCGGTCCGCCGTGCCGCCAGGCGGGTAGCCCACGAGCATGGTGATGCGCTTGGTGGGGAATTCGCCCGCGGCCGTCGCCGGCATCGCCCCGAAAAGCGCCATCGAGAGAGCGATGACCGGCAACGCCAGCGCGAGCCGGCGCGCGTTGAAATTCAGCATGGCGATGTCTCCTGTTGGATGTTCCCAACCATCCTAGGCAGCAACACAGGCGCGGCGGTTCCGCACATCGAAACGCTCAATAGCGCCCGCCGCTCACGTGCATCAGGTCGCCGGTGACGTAACTCGCGCGTTCGGAGGCCAGGAAGACGACGAGATCCGCCACGTCCTCGGGCCGGCCCATGCGCGGGATGGGCGTATTCTTCTCCACGCTGGAACGCACGCTTTCGTAGTGGGGAAGCGCTCGCACCATCTCTGTGTCGATCAGTCCCGGCGCGACGGCGTTTACCGTCACTCCGTGTCTCGCGTTTTCCAACGACAGGGCGCGGGTAAACCCAATCAGGCCCGCCTTGGCCGCCGAGTAATTGGCCTGCCCGCGATTGCCCAGGTGCGCACGCGATGAGATATTGATGACGCGGCCCCAGCCCGCTTCGATCATTGCCGGCATCAGCGCGCGCGTGCACAGGAACGCGCCTTTGAGGATCACGTCGACCACCGCGTCCCACTCGCCCAGCGTCATCTTGGTGATGCGCGTGTCGCGTGTGAAGCCCGCGTTGTTCACGAGGATGCCCACCGGGCCGAGCGAAGCGGCCGACTCGGCCATTGCGGCGACCTGCGCCTCATCGGTGATGTCGCAGCGGATGGCGGTGCCGCGCTCGCGCAGCTGACTTGTCACGCGCTCCGCCGCCTCGATGTTGATGTCCACCACGGCCACGTGGGCACCTTCAGCCGCCAGCGCCCGTGCGATGGCCGCGCCGATGCCGTTGCCCGCGCCCGTGACGAGCGCCACCTTGTTCTTCAGCCCCAGGTCCATCGCTTCTTCCAGTGAAATCGGCGCTTGCTCGCCGTTGTGTTTCGCCCTGCGGTTCCCGCGCGGGCGGCCAGCATCGCATCCTCGCGCCACGGCGCCCGCAGCGGAAACCGCAGGGCGAAACTAAAGAGCAAGGAAGGCGAAGGATGGGCGATGTATTCGTCATCGGCGCGGCGGCGACGCCGCTGGGCAAACACCTGGACCGCACGGTGAAATCGTTGAGCGCGCAGGCTGTCGCGGACGCGCTCGCCGATGCGGGCGTCGAGCGCCGCGACATCGAAGCCGCGTGGTTCTGCAACACGCGCCAGGGCGTGCTGGAGGGTCAACACGGCATCCGGGGCCAGTGCTCCCTGCGGGCCGACGGGTTCGAGCGCCTGGCGATCTTCAACATCGACAACGCCTGCGCGAGTTCGACGGCCGGGCTGTACCAGGCCTATGCCGCCGTCCGCGCGGGCCTGGCCGACATCGCGCTCGTCGTCGGCGCGGAAAAGATGAACTACCCCGAGCGCCGCAAGGAGATGTTCGAGGCATTCAAGGGCAGCTGGGACCGCGACCTCGCCGACGCACACCTCGCCGCGCTGCTGGCGCTCGGCGAAGGCCTGGATGTGCCGGCGGGTGTCGAATCCGCGCCCGAGCGCTCGGTCTTCATGGACATCTACGCCGCGCAGGCGCGCTTTCACATGCGGCGCTTCGGCACCACGCCACGGCAGATCGCGAGCGTCGCCGCCAAGAACCACTGGCATTCGCAGTGGAACCCGCTCGCGCAGTACCGCACGCCGATGACGGTGGACGAAGTGCTCGCCGACAAGATGATCAGCTGGCCCATGACTCGCTCGATGTGCGCGCCGATGAGCGACGGTGCGGGCGCACTGGTCGTCGCGAGCGAGAAAGCCGTCCAGCGCCTGGGCGCCACGAAGCGGGCGGTTCGCATTCGCGGCATCGCGATCGCATCGGGTATGGCGCGCGCGCCGGACGACGACGAACATCACATCACCCATCTGGCCGCCATGCAGGCCTACGAGCGCGCGGGCGTGGGGCCATCGGACATTTCGCTGGCCGAGATGCACGACGCATCGGCCATCGCCGAGATCATCCACATCGAGCATGTCGGCTTCTGCGACACGGGCTCGGGCGGCGCGTTGGTGGAAAGCGGCGCGACACACCTCGGCGGGCGCCTGCCGATCAACGTATCGGGCGGCCTCTTGTCCAAGGGCCACCCCATCGGCGCCACGGGGGCATTGATGATTCACGACCTGGTCCGCCAGTTGCGCGGCGAAGCGGGCGCGGCACAGGTGAGTGGCGCGCGTCTGGGCCTGGCCGAGAATGGCGGCGGCTTCTACGGCGTCGAAGAAGCCGTGTGCGCGGTAACGATCCTCGAAGCGCCGTGACCACATTCGACCCCGGGGCGCTGCGTCGGTTCGACATCGAGCGCGTCGAGCACGAATGGTGTCCCCGCGACTGCGCGCTCTATGCCGTCTCGTGCGGCATGGGCCATGACCCGCTCGATGAATCGCAGCTTCGCTTTGCCGACGAAACACGCAGAGACCATGCCGCGCTGCCCTCGATGGCGCTCGTGCTGGCGTACCCGGGCTTCTGGCTCGCGCGGCCGGGCACCACGGCTGACCCCGCCCGCCTCATGCACGTCGAGCAACAGATCGAATGGCACGCGCCCATCGCCACGTCGGGCCGCGTGACGAGCACGACGTGCGTCACCGGCATCTACGACAAGGGCGCCGGCGGTCACGTCTTCATTCGCTCGGAGCGGGTGCTGCACGACGCCTCGGGAGCGGCGCTGGCAACGCTTGCGCAAACGCACCTGCTGCGCCAGGGCGGAGGCTTTGGTGGAGAGCCGCCGCCGAAGCCTGTCACGCGCAATGTTCCCGACGCGGCGCCGGCAGTCGAAGTGCACGTCGACACGCGCCCCGAACAGGCGCTGCTCTACCGATTGAACGGCGATCTCTTTGCGCTACACAGCAGCCCGCAACGCGCGCACGATGCCGGCTTCGAACGGCCCTTGCTGCACGGCATGTGCACGGCGGGAATTGCGATGCAGGTGCTGCTGCGCACGCTCGCGAAAGGCGAGCCTCGCCGATTCCGCCGGGTGAGCCTACGTTTTTCCGCGCCTGTGTTTCCCGGCAATCGGCTGCTCGTCGAAGCGTGGGACGACGGTTCGTTCCGGGTACGGGTGCCGCAGCGCGACGTCGTCGCGATCGACCAAGGCGTGTTGGAGCTTGCCGCATGAAGCCGCTGCAAGATGTTCGCGTCGTCGAATTCGAAGCACCCGGGCCGGTGACGTGGGCGGGAATGATGCTGTCCGACCTGGGCGCGCAGGTCACGCGCATCGCGCGTCCGTCGTCGGGCGGGCAACGGGCCGAGCCGCTGCTGCGCGGCCGCACGAACGTTGCGGCCGACCTGAAAGATGCAGCGCAGCGCGACGACGCGCTGCGCATCGTGGCTCAATCCGACATCCTGCTCGAAGGCCTGCGGCCGGGCGTGATGGAACGTCTCGGCCTCGGGCCGAAGGAATGCTTCGCGCAGCAGCCGCGACTCGTCTATGGCCGCATGACCGGCTGGGGCCAGACAGGGCCGTTCGCACAGGTGGTGGGACACGACATCAACTTTCTTGCGCTCACGGGCGCGCTGCATGCCATCGGCCCCCGCGATGCGCCCGCGGTGCCGCTCAATCTTGTCGGCGACTTCGGCGGTGGCGCGATGCTCCTGCTCGTCGGCGTCCTTTCGGCGCTCAACCCGGCACGAGCGCCCGGCGGCGAAGGCAGCGTCGTCGATGCCGCGATGGTGGACGGTACGCTCGCGCTGATGGCTTCGACATTCGCCCGCTTCCAGCAGGGCCACTGGATTGACGCGCGCGAAAGCAACTTGGTCGACGGCGGCGCACCGTTTTATCGCACGTACCGGACATCCGACGACAAATTCGTTGCGGTGGGCTCGATCGAGCCGCGCTTTTACGCCGCGCTGCTGAAGGGCCTCACCCTTGACGCCGCCACGCTCCCGGAGCAGAACGACCGCGCCCAGTGGCCGCAGCTGCACGAGTCTTTCGCGCAAGCCTTCGCATCGCACCCGCGACAACATTGGGTAAGCGTCTTCGCGGGGACCGAAGCGTGCGTGACGCCCGTGCTGTCGCTGGCGGAGCTTGCGTCCGATCCGCACCTGATCGCGCGGGGCAGCTTTGTTGAGGGGCAGGGGTTGCTGCAAACCGCGCCCGTGCCCCGGTTCTCGAAGGCGTCGGACGTCACAGACGGCTGAACTTACACTGCGCCCACCGGGGACGACGACGAAGACGGAGAGCAATCATGAGCGACGGCCTGTACGCCGTTGCGCTGGCTCTGTTGCAAGTTCTCCGCTCGGCCGAACAACTTCCTGAGTGCGTTGCGACGGTCAGGCCGAAAGCCGAGCATGGGCTTGGTGCGCGACTTCACGCCGCGATGGTCCTGCTCGACCATTTTGGAATGTCTGCGCTTTGCCCTTGCGTATACGATGGGACAACCCACTACGATGGCCTGCCGCCTACTCCAGCGCGCCACTTATGGAACTCCGCCAACTCCGTTATTTCGTGAAGGTCTGCGACCTGCGCAGCATGGGCCGCGCCGCCATTGAGCTCGGCGTGGTGACTTCGGCCTTGAGCCAGCAGATCAACCGCCTGGAGAGCGAACTCAGTACTCGACTGCTGCAGCGTGGCAGCACCGGCGTCAGCCCCACGGACGCGGGCGTGGCCTTCCTGCAGCAGGCCCAGCTCACGCTGCGCCATGCTGACGAGGCGGTGCGCGCGGCGCAGCAGGCGCGCTTGTCCGGCCATGTGAGCGTGGGCCTGGCGCCGACCACAGCCTCGGTGCTCGGCCTGCCGCTGATGCAGGCGATGCGTGCCCGTTACCCGGACGTACGGCTGCACTTGGTGGAGTCGCTGTCGGGCAACCTCGCCAGCATGCTGCAGGCACGCCAACTCGATCTTGCCGTGCTGTTCGAAGCCGCCACACCGCGCCGCTGGAGCATCGAGCCCTTGCTCGACGAAAAGCTGTTCCTCATCGCCGCCGCCACGCTGGCGCAGCGGCCTGCTGGCCTGCGTGTGCGTCTGTCCCAGCTCGCCGGCGTACCGTTGATCATGCCCAGCGCCGGCCATGGCTTGCGCGCCACCCTCACCGCCGCCTTTGCCCGCGCGCGCATCGTGCCCGACGTTGTGGCCGAGATCGACGGCCTGGCGCTGCTGATGGACGCCGTCCGCGCCGGCTTGGGCGCCACGATCCAACCTGGCGCCGCTGTCGCACGCCAGCCGGCGGACAATGTGCTTAGCAGCCAGATCACCGACGCCCATGTGGGCCGGCGCAACCTATTGGTCAGCCTGTCGGACGACGAACTGTCGCCGGCCGCGCTGGCCACCCGGGTGGTGATGGCCGACACCGCGCGCACGCTGGTGCGCGAGGGCCGCTGGGCCGGCGCAAGTCTTCTCAAAAACTGAACACCTGTTGCCCGATTCGGCCTTTCGCCTGAGGGACCCCCGGCCTAAAGTCTTCTGACGCACAAGGAGACAAGAAGTGAGCGATGAACAAGCCGAGGCAAAGATCGACGTACTGGTCATAGGTGGCGGCAATGCCGCGCTTTGCGCCGCGCTGATGGCGCGCGAGGCCGGCGCCAGCGTGCTGCTGCTCGAAGCCGCGCCCAAGGCCTGGCGCGGCGGCAATTCACAGCACACCCGCAACCTGCGCTGCATGCACAACGCGCCGCAGGACGTGCTCGTCGAGACCTACCTAGAGGAAGAATACTGGCAGGACCTCCTCAAGGTGACCGGCGGCCTGACCGACGAACATTTGGCCCGGCTGGTGATCCGCGCCTCGTCAAACTGCCGTGACTGGATGCGCGGCCACGGTGTGCACTTCCAGCCGCCGCTCTCCGGCGCGCTGCATGTGGCCCGCACCAACGCCTTCTTCATGGGCGGCGGCAAGGCGCTGGTGAATGCCTATTACCGCAGCGCCGAACGCCTCGGCGTGCAGATTCGTTACGAGACGCCGGTGGCTTCGGTGGAACTCGACGGCGACCGCTTCAAAGTGGTTCGCACCGAGGCCGGCGAACGTATCACCGCCAAAAGCTGCGTGCTCGCGGCTGGCGGCTTCGAGTCAAACCGCGAATGGCTGCGCGAGGCCTGGGGCCAGAACGAGCGCGGCGAATGGCCGACCGACAACTTCCTGATCCGCGGCACACGTTTCAACCAGGGTGTGTTGCTGAAACAGATGATTGATGCCGGTGCAGACGCTATTGGTGATCCGTCGCAGGGCCACATGGTGGCCATCGACGCCCGCGCCCCGCTCTACGACGGCGGCATCTGCACCCGCATTGATTGCGTGTCGTTGGGCGTGGTGGTCAACCGCGAGGCCCACCGCTTTTACGACGAAGGCGAAGACTTCTGGCCCAAGCGCTACGCCATCTGGGGCCGGCTGGTGGCGCAGCAGCCGGGCCAGGTGGGTTACTCCATCATCGACCAGAAGGCCATGGGCCGCTTCATGCCGCCAGTGTTTCCCGGCACCATCGCAGATACGCTGCCCGACCTGGCACGCCAGCTCGGACTGGACGAGGCGACTTTCCTGCGCACCATCGCCGACTACAACGCCGCCTGCCGCGTTGGCCGCTTCGACCACACCGCGCTTGACGACTGCCACACCGAAGGCCTCTCACCGGCCAAGACCCACTGGGCCCGGCCCATCGACACCGCACCCTTCTACGCGTATCCGCTGCGGCCCGGCATCACCTTCACCTACCTCGGCCTGAAGGTGGACGAAACCACGGCCGTGCGCTTCGGCGGCCGGCCCAGCCCCAACCTCTTCGTGGCCGGCGAAATGATGGCCGGCAACGTGCTCGGCAAGGGCTACGCCGCCGGCGTGGGCATGAGCATCGGCACCGCCTTTGGCCGCATCGCCGGCACCCAGGCCGCGGCCGCCGTCCTGAAGCAGAAACATGCAATCGCTTGAAGCCTTGGCACGCGAGGCCGTGTCACTCGCAGGTGGTCCGCGCCGCGTCATTCCCATTCCTTCGGCCGCTGAGACCGAGGTCGGCAGGCAGATGCAAATCTGCAATGCCTGCCGCTACTGCGAGGGCTTCTGCGCCGTGTTCCCGGCCATGACCCGCCGGCTCGAATTCGGCAAGGCCGACATCCACTTCCTGGCCAACCTCTGCCACAACTGCGGCGCCTGCCTGCATGCCTGCCAGTATGCGCCGCCGCATGAGTTTGCCGTTAACGTGCCTCAGGCTATGTCCGAGGTGCGCGGACAGACCTATGTGGACTACGCCTGGCCACCCGCACTCGGGGTGCTCTACCAGCGCAACGGGCTGACGCTGTCGCTAGCCCTCGCCGCGGCGCTGGCGTTGTTCTTGGCACTCGCCGCGCTGCTCAAAGGCAGCCTGTGGGGCGCGGCGCCAGGCGACAACTTCTACAGCGTATTTCCTCACAACCTGCTGGTGAGTCTGTTCGCCCCCGTGTTCCTGTTCGCCACGCTGGCGTTGGCCATGGGCGTGCGGCGCTTCTGGCGCGAAATCACGCCCGCCACCAGCGGCGCGCCGCTGAATGCGTACGCCGCGGCCGAAGCCAGCGACGCTGTGCTGCGTCTCAGGTACCTCGACGGCGGCCATGGCGACGGCTGCCACAACGAAGACGATGCCTACACGCTGGCACGCAGGCGCTTCCACCATCTCACCTTCTATGGCTTCCTACTGTGTTTCGCCGCCACCAGCGTGGCTACGCTCTACCACTACGCCTTCGGCTGGGCCGCGCCCTACGCCCTGCCCAGCGTGCCCAAGCTGCTCGGCGTGGTCGGTGGCATCAGCCTGATGCTCGGCACCGCCGGCCTGTGGCGGCTGAACCGCAAGCGCCATCCGCTGCATGGGGACCCAGCCCAAAAGCCGATGGACCTCGGCTTCATCGCCCTGCTGTTCCTCACCAGCGCCAGCGGCCTGGCCCTGTGGCTCGGCCGCGGCACACCCGCCCTGACTCTACTGCTGTGCCTGCACCTGGGCGCGGTGATGGCCCTGTTTGTCACGATGCCCTACGGCAAGTTTGGCCATGGCATCTTCCGCAGCGCTGCGCTGCTGCGCCATGCCGTGGAGAAGCGCCAGCCCAACCCTATCGGCCTTGGTGCGGACTGAACCACCCAACACGACAACCCCAAGAAGACTGCGATGAACAAACGACAACTTCTGCGCGCCATATCCCTGGCCGGCGCGGCTCTCTGCTTGGCCTGCCACGCGCAGGCCCAGGATTTCCCGCCGAAGAAACCCGTCACCCTGGTGGTGGGCTTCGCCGCCGGTGGCGCAGCCGACGCGGCGGCACGACTGATCGCCCGGAAACTCGGCGAGGACATTGGCCAGACCGTGATCGTCGAAAACAAGGCCGGCGCCGGCGGCAACATCGCCCACCAGCAGGTGGCCAACGGGCCGGCCGACGGCTCGATGCTGTTGTTCGGCTCCATCGGCCCGCTGACCATCGCACCGCATGTGATGAAGGTCAGCTACGACCCGTTCAAGGACCTGGCCGCGATCTCGGGCGGGGTGAACTTCCCCAATGTGCTGGTGGTGCACAAAGGCCTGGGCGTGAAGACCCTGGCCGAGTTCGTGGCCCTGGCGAAGAAGAAACCGGGCAGCGTCGACTTCGCCTCCACCGGTGCCGGCTCGGCTTCGCACCTGGCCGGGGAGCTGTTTAACCAGCGCGCCGGCATCGACATGGTGCACGTGCCCTACAAGGGCGGCGCCCCGGCCCTGCAGGACTTGCTGGGCGAACGCATCGCCTCGTATTTCTCGGCGCCGCCCACGGCGCTGCCGCACATCGAAGCCGGCAAGTTGATCCCGCTGGCTACCACCGGCCTGACCCGCCCGGCCTACATGCCCAACATCCCGACGGTGGCCGAGTCTGGTTACCCGGGCTTCGAAGCCCTTAACTGGTACGCCTTCGTGGCATCCGGCAGGACGCCTGTGGCCATCCTGGAGCGCTGGAACCAAGCCATCGTCAGGGTGCTGGCCGATCCCGGCGTGAAGGAGGCTCTGAACAAGCACGGCCTGACGCCGCAGCCGACCACCCGCGCCGAGCTCACCGACTTCATGAAAAAGGAAGACGCTAAGTGGAGCGCAATCGTGCGCGACCGCAAGATCACCGCCAACTGAATTCTTGGCGATGCGTCCAGGCGCATCGTGGGCTGGCGGGTCCGCAGTTCGATGCGCACGGACTTCGTGCTCGATGCGTTGGAGCAAGCGCTGTACGAGCGTCAACCCGAGCGCGATGGCAGCTTGATTTGTCACTCGGATCGCGGCTCGCAATACGTCAAACTCCGTGCGCCGCCTTCTGAGAGATCCATCTCCAGACCTTTTTCAACCCGCCATCGCTAACGTGACAAAGCCGTCGCCAGCGCTACCCCAAATACGCCTCCATCACCTCCGGTGAATTCCGCAGTTCGCTCGGCTTGCCTTGCAGCACGATCCGACCGCGCTTCAGGAAGTAGGCGTACTGCACCACCGACATCGCCACGGCCGCGTTCTGCTCGACCAGGAGCACCGTTTGGCCTTGGGCATGCAGGGCGACGATGGCTTCGAAGACGAGATCGACGATGGCCGGTGCCAGACCCATCGACGGCTCATCCAGCACGAGCACGTCGGGCCCGCTCATCATCGCGCGGCCGATGGCGAGCATCTGCTGTTCGCCACCGCTCATCAGGCCCGCCGTCTGCGTGCGGCGTTCCTTCAGACGCGGGAAGAGCTGGTAGACGCGGTCGAGATGTTTCGCGATGTGGTGGCGGCCCGCGTAGACCGACAGACGCAGGTTCTCCTCCACCGTCAGCGGCGCCGCAACCATCCGCCCTTCCGGTACGAAGGCCATGCCGAGGCGCACTACGCGGTGCAGGGACAACCGCGACAGCTCGACGTCGCGCAGCTTGACCGAGCCCTTGATCGGGCGGTGCAGCCCCATGATGCTGCGCAGAGTAGTGGACTTGCCTGCGCCGTTGGCGCCGAGCAGGGCCGCGAAGCCGCCGACCGGAACTTCCAGGCTGACGTCTTCGACCGCTCTGATCGCCCCGTAGCTAGCCGAGAGTCCCGAGACCGTCAGCATCGATTCGTTGCTTGCCAAAATAAGCTTCCTGTACCTTGGAATCCCTGATGCAATCGACCGGCTTGCCCACGGCGATCCGGCGACCGAAGTTCACCACCACGACCGAATCGCAGAAGTCGACCACCAGCTTCATGTTGTGCTCAACCATCAGGATGCTGAGCCCTTCGTCGCGCAGGCGATGGGTCAGCTGCCCGATCTCGTTGGACTCCTGCGGATTCATGCCGGCCGTCGGCTCGTCGAGCAGCAGCAGCACCGGGTCGGCGCCCAGCGCGCGCGCGATCTCGACGCGCCGCTGCTCGCCGTACGAGAGCGTCTCGGCCAGCGTGTCGGCCGCATGCGCCATGCCCACGCGTTGGAGCAGATGCATGGCCTTGTCTCGCAGTGCGCGCATGCGTCGCCGCGCGGCCGGCGTGTGCAGGAAGCTCGCGATGAAGGATGTGTCCCGCTTCAGGAAAGAGCCCGCGATCACCTGTTCGAGCGCCGTCAGCCCCGAGATCAACCGCACGTTCTGATAGGTTCGCGCCAGGCCCAGCGCGCCGATATCGTGCGGCTTCGCGCGGCTGACTTCGGTGCCCTCGAGACGGATGCTTCCGCTGTCGCACTTCAGCAGACCGCTGATGAGATTGATCACCGTCGTCTTGCCGGCGCCATTCGGGCCCATCAGTCCCGTGACCTTGCCGCGCCCCGCGGCGAACGAGAGCTCGCTCACCGCCGCGATGCCGCCGAAGGACTTGCTCGCCCGGTCGAGCTCGAGGATGGCGCTCACGATGCCCGGCCCTTGGCAGATCGCCGCATTCGCATCGCCCGCGGGTCGATCAGGCCGCGCGGCAGGAATACCATGATCAGCAACAGGAAGACGCCGTTGGCCACATCCTGAAGGCTCGGCACGATGAATTGCATGACGCTGGGCAGCACCGTGTAGACCGCCGCGCCCAACACCGGGCCGAGCCAGTGGTAGGAGCCGCCAAGGACGGTCGCCGCGATCATCGTGAACGCGATGCCCAGGAAGAAGGTGTCCGGCGAGATGTACTGCAGCAGCATCGCCATCGCCGCACCTCCGACGCCGCCGACGATGCCGCTGATGCCGAAGGCGATGAATTGCACTTTGCGCAAGTCCACGCCCATGCAGGCGGCCACCGAAGGGTCCTCGCGCAGCACGCGCGAGGCGATGCCGAACCAGGAGTGATACAGCGCATAGAAAGCCAGCACGGTGAGCACCAGGATGCCTGTGAGCCAATCCAGCGGCAGCGCCATCGGAATGCTGAGGCCGTTGACCCCACCGGTCAGCGTCGTCGCATTCAGCACGACCACGCGCGTGATCAGCACCAGTGCCAGGCTGGCGAGCGCCATCCAGTGGCTGTTGAGCCGCAGGAACACGGCCGCGACCAGCAGCGAAATGATCAGCCCCGCCAGTCCCGAGACGATGAAGACGACGGCGAGCGGCAGGCCCTTGATGACCATCTGCGCGCCGACGAAGCCGCCCATCGCGCCGAACACCACGGTGCTGAAGCTGAGGAATCCCGCGGACAGGACCACGTAGGTGCTGAGCGCGAACATCGCGTTCACCATGGCGAAGGCCACAGTGCTGCGATGCGCGGCCCAGAGATCGCTCAGGTTGTCCATTCGATCAGGCCCTCACGAAGCTGCCCTTGCCGAACAGCCCTTGTGGCTTGACCAGCAGGAAGATCAGAAGAAGCGAATAGGTGAAGGCATCGCGGTAGCTGGCCGAGAAGTACTGGCCGACGAACACTTCGAGGATGCCCAGGACCACGCCGGCGATCGCCGTGCCGCGCACATCGGAATAGCCTCCGACCACGACGGCCGCGAACCCCTTGAGCATCAGCCCCTGCCCGAGCGTGAACGACACGTTGGCCGTGAGCACGCCGCCCAGGATGCCCGCCGTGCCCGAGATGGCGCCCGAGAGCGCAGCCGTCAGCACGATCACGTAGCGGCTGTTGACGCCGCTCAGTGCGGCCGAAACCGGGTTCCAGCCGACGGCGCGGATGGCCGAGCCGACCGCCGAGCGCGTCATGAGCAGATGCGTGCCGACGGCCACCACCACCAGCGCCAGGATTGCGATGAGCTGCATCGCCGGCAGGGGCACCGGCTGGGTCAGCAGCATCTGGCCAGGGTAGCTCTGAGGCGGGAAGCTCAGGCTCTGTTGTCCGGTGGCGAAGCCGGCCAAGCTGTCGAGGATCATCCAGAACGCGATGCTCGTGATCAATGCGCCCAACATGTCGGCGCCGCGTGCGCGCAGCGGCTGGAAGCCCATCTGGTCCACGATCACCGCCACCGCAGCGGCGCCGCCCATGCCCGCGAGCATGATGAGCGGAAAGGGCAGACCCGCGCGCTCGGCCGCGATCAGCCCCGCGATCGCGGCCC
This sequence comes from Variovorax sp. PBL-E5, assembly GCF_901827185.1. NCBI lineage: Bacteria > Pseudomonadati > Pseudomonadota > Betaproteobacteria > Burkholderiales > Comamonadaceae > Variovorax > Variovorax sp. PBL-E5. The sequence continues at coordinate 466,636 of NZ_LR594673.1, forward strand.
AGCTCGCGTAGCAGCCCTGCGCTGCATTCAGGATGCCGAGCGTGGCGAACACGAGCCCGAAGCCGATGCCGAAAAGGCCGTACAGCGAACCCAGTGCGAGGCCGTTGAGGAGCTGAGAAGCAAAGAGCTCCATCGATCAGGGCTTCCAGCGCACGATCTTGCCTTCGGGCGACCAGGCGAGAAAGAGGTTCTGCTTGGTCTGGACCTGGCCATTGACCAGGTTCACGCCGCCGTAGACGTCGTCGCGGATCGTCGGCAGCTTGGCCATGGCTTCGGCGAGCTGCTCGCGCGTCGGCTTGCCGGAGAGTGTCTGCATGCCTTGCGCGATCAGCTGCATCGCGGTGAAGCCCTGCGCGGCGTACACGTCGGGATCGGCCCCGAATTTCTTGTTGTAGCTGGAGACGAAGGCCTTGCCGGCATCGCTGTCCGCCACGTCGGACGCGAACCCGACCGAGAAGGGGACGCCCGCGAGGGCCGGACCGACCTTCTTGAACACCGCGGCCGGCGAGACCGCTTCATTGGTGGCCATGCGCCCGGCCCAGCCGCGTGCGCGCACCGCAGCGATGAAGCTCGAGGCCGGAATCTGCGTCACGTAGACCATGATCAAGTCAGGCTTGTACGAGATCACCTCGGTGGCCTGCGCGGTGAAGTCGGTGTCCGCGCCGAGCGCGGTGACGACGCCGACGGTCTTCGCGCCGGAGGCTTCGAAGATTTCCCGGCTGGCCTTGTAGCGGGCCTGGAATGCATCGTTGTCGGACAGAACGAAGTAGGCCACGGTCTTCGGCTTCAGGACCTCGACCAGGTGTTTCGACAACGCGATCTCCTGCAGCCCCGGCAGGCCCGTGACGTTGTAGGCCCAGGGCAGCGACGGCAAGTTCGGCATCGTCGCGCCGTAGAAGACCAGCGGCACCTTGTTGGGCACGGCGATGGCCTTCAGTGCACCAGCGATGTTCGAGAAAATGCAGCAGCTCGTGGCGATCACGCTGCGGTCCGCGATGAGCTGGTTGTAGCCCTGGATGCTCTTGGCTACGTCGCTGCCGCCTTCGCGCTCGACGATCTCGAGCTTCGCGCCTTGGCCCATGCTGCCGGAGGCATTGATCTGTTCGACGGCCAGTTGCGCGCCTTGCGCATAGGAGATGCCGGCGAAGGCCACCACGCCGGTGCGGTCGGCAACGAAGCCGATCTTGTAAGTGCCCGGATCGACCGCCCAGGCGCTCGTGATCGCGCCGAGCGTGGGCAGCAGTGTCGCCGTGATGCGAAGGAGTTTCTTCAAGCTCATCATCTGTGATGTCTCCGTTGGGTTCGATGGAGGGGATGCGGGACTGAGGCCAGTCCTACTGCATGGGTGAAAAGAGCGTGGGCTTCAGGAGAATCGATTCGACTTCAACGAGCTTCGATTCCTGCGCTTGCTCGGAAGAGCCTTCGGCCCGAGGCAATTGATGCGCGGCGCGGTCGCGCAGCCAGTCGTCGCAGGACGAGAAGCTGAGCAGTTGCACGACCTCGTTCGGCTGCGGGGAAATGCCGGTCCACAGGCCAACGGTCCGCGACGATGAAGCCGTGTCAGCCTCTTCGCGCGACAGGGCTTCGTCGAGCCAGGGCTTCGCGTGGCCGGGACGGGCCCGGTGCAGGCGCAGCTCGAACAGACCGCCCGTCTCGGGTGCGCTCATCGGGCGCACCGGACCCAGGAGCCGGATGTCCTGACGCTGGAGAAGCGGAAGCACGGCGCCGCCGTATTCCTTCGTCCACCGATCGTTCTGCATCAGGATAGCGCGAAGCCGCGTGCGCTCGTCGAGGCTGTCGTAGCTCCACAGATGCCAGACCTGATCGAGCCGGCCGGTCTGGGCGATCCAGTAGCCGCAGCAGATGCCGAAATCGTTGCCCCGCACCGGGCGGCCGAGTACCTGCGCGAGATGCAGATAGGTCGGGAGCGCACCCGGATGGAAGGAATACGTCCGCATCTCAAACACCATGTTTCATCACTCCGGAAGCGCCTGGGCCCACGAGCGGCGCTCGCGTAGCTGCGGTCAATTTTGTATCCAATTACGGATGGCCAGATCCAGGGTTTCCCCTGTATCTCCTATGAACTTTATATTTTTGGCAATTTATCTTGGATCCATTTATTGACATTGCATCCAATCCATGTGAACCTCGCGTCATTGCCGCAGTGCTCCTGCAGCGGCTCAGAGGCCCTTGGCCGGCATCTAGCGAGAGGTCTTCCCGATGAATTTCCAATGCAGCGGACGGCGCGTTGTGGTGACAGCCGGCGCCTCCGGCATTGGCGCCGAAATCGCTTCAGCCCTGATCGAGGCGGGCGCGGCCGTGCACGTCTGCGATATCGATCGCGGCCGGCTCGATGCCTTCGCCGCGGCGCATCCGTCGGTGGGCGTGTCCCTGTGCGATGTAGCGGACGAGGCGGCAGTCGTGCGCATGGTGGACGAGGCGGCCGAGCGATTGGGCCGCGTCGATGCGCTGGTCAACAACGCCGGAATCTCCGGACCCACGTCCCCGATCGAGCTCACGCCCACGGACGACTGGATGCGCACCTACGCCATCAACGTGCACGGCAGCTTCTTCTGCACGCGTGCCGCGGTCCCGCATCTGCGCCGTGCCGGAGGCGGCTCGCTCGTCAACATCGCCTCGGTCGCCGGGCGCCTCGGCTTTCCGCTGCGTTCGGCCTATGTGGGTTCCAAATGGGCTTTGATCGGTTTGACCAAGACTTGGGCGATGGAGCTGGGCCCTTCGGACATCGGCGTGAACGCCATCCTGCCTGGCTTGGTGGAAGGTCCGCGCATCCGCTCGGTGATCGCTGCGAGGTCCCAGGCCACCGGTCGCAGCGAGGCCGACATCGAAGCCGGCTTCCTCGCCGATATCTCGCTGCGTCGGATGGTGAAGTCTTCGGAGGTGGCGGCGCTCGCCGTGTACCTGTTGTCGCCGGCCGGCCGCAACATCAGCGGCCAGACGATCAGCGTCGACGGCAACTTCGAGGTCATCCGCTGATGGGACCCGACAAGGTTCCCGCGAGCGCGCAGGAGAGCGACGCCGAGTCGCTCGTCTATCGCAGCGTGCGCAAGCGGATCGTCGATGGCGAATATCCGGGCGGCACGCATTTGTCGACCGAGTCTCTCGCGAGCTCGCTCGGCGTGAGCCGCACCCCCGTACGCGGCGCGCTGCGGCGGCTGCAGGCGGAAGGCTTGGTCGAGCTGCATGTCAACCGCGGCGCTTTCGTCGCCTCGTGGACCCGCACCGATGTGGACGAGGTGTTCAACCTGCGCGTGCTGCTCGAAGGCCACGCCTGCGAGCACGCGGCCATGCGCATCGGGCCGGAGGCTATCGCCCGCATGCAGGCGCTGTGCGCGTCGATGGACGGGGTGGCCGCCGCATCGGCAGCCGGACGGTCCGACAAGCTGACGGCGCTCAACGAGGAGTTCCATCGCCTGATCCTGCAAGAGTGCGGGCAGCCGCGATTGGCGAATATCGTGAAGACGCTGGTCGACCTGTCGATGGTCATGCGCACCTTCGCAGCCTATAGCCGTGAAGAGCTGATGCGCAGCATGGACCATCACCGCGAACTGGTGGCTGCCTTCCGCAGCCACGACCCGGGTTGGGCAGGCTCGGTCATGCGGAGCCATTTGTCTGCCGCGCACCAAGTGACCCTGCGCTCGCAGTTCATCGCCGATGACACTCGCGCCGCGACACCGCGGACCCCGACCGGGATCGCGAAGGCCACCGGCTCGTTCAAAAGGAGTTGAAAGTGGCCAAATGGATCAAATCGTCCGATTTCATCGCATTCGCGGTCGAACGCAAGGTCGCGCGCATCACGCTGAACCGGCCGGACAAGCGCAACGCGCTGCATGAGCCGATGATGGTCGAGCTGCATGCCGCGTTGCTCGAGGCCGACGATCTGGTGGACGTGAATGTCATCGTGCTCGACGGTGCCGGCAAGGACTTCTGCGCCGGCTACGATTTCTCGAACGTCTACAGCGGCGGCGTCGATGCCGACAAGGCGGCCGAGGCAGCACGCTATCGCTCGGTTGGCGATACGCTGGACGACGATGCCTGGCAGCTCGAGCGCACGCAGGCGCTCACAGCGGTGCTGTTCGACATCCACAAGCCGGTCATTGCGAAGGTGCACGGCAACTGCCTGGCCGGCGGCACCGACCTGGCCTTGATGTGCGACATGGTGATTGCGTCCGAGGATGCGCGCATCGGCTTTCCGGCCACGCGCGCCAACGGCACCGCGCCGAACAACATGTGGTTCTATCACGTGGGTCCGCAGTGGGCGAAGCGGCTGTTGCTGAGCGGCGACTGCGTCTGGGGCCGCGATGCCGCGCGCATCGGCCTGGTTATGGATGCGGTGCCCGCCGACAGGCTCGATGCGGCGGTCGACGAACTCGCCAATCGCCTCGGCTTCGTCGACCACGAGCTGCTGACCACGCAGAAGCGGATCGTCAACATCGCGATGGAGCTGGCCGGTGCGCGGTCGCTGCAGCGCATGGCCGTCGAGATGAACGCGCGCTCGCACACCGCCAACGGCCCTCGTCGCGCGCAGTTCGCGAGCGACCTCACGCAGCACGGGCTCAAGGTGGCCCTGCGCAACCGGGACGAGCCTTTCGGCGATGGCATGGTGACCCTGCATGCAGCCGCGGGACGCTCAGCCGGAGAGAGCGTATGACGGCTAGCGCCATCTGGCGCAGCATCCCGCACCTGCTGGAAGACGCGGTCGAGCGCCACGGCACGGCGCTGGCCGTGGTCGAGGGCGATCTGCGCCTCAGCTATGCCGGCCTCGGCGAGCAGGTGCAGCGCGCCGCGCGCGGCCTGCGCGCGCACGGCGTGCAACCGGGCGATCGGGTCGCGATCTGGGCGCCGAATGGATGGCGCTGGATCGTCGCCGCACTGGCAACGCAGAGCCTGGGTGCGGCCATCGTCCCGCTCAACACGCGATTCCGCGCCGACGAGGCCGGCTACATCGTCGGCCGCGCGCGGCCCAAGGTGGTGTTCGTGCACCGGCATTTCCTCGACACCGACTACGAGGCCATGCTGACCCAGGGTTGCACCGGCCTGCAGTACGAGGTGGTCAGCCTCGACGACGTGCCGCTGGACAAGGGCATCAGCTGGTCGCAGCTCGTGGCCGACGGCGAGTCCGTATCCCCGGAAGAAGTGACGGCGATCGCCCGCGCCGTGAAGGCCGACGACGTCTGCGACGTCATGTTCACCTCGGGCACCACCGGCCATCCAAAGGGCGTCGTCGGCCGGCACGGTCAGGTGCTCAGGGCCTTCCACGATTTCGGCCGCCTCGGCGGCTTCCGGCAGGGCGACCGGCTGATGCTGGTCAATCCCTTCTTCCACGCGCTGGGCTACAAGCTGGGTTGGCTGCTGTCGATCCTGATGGGTGCCGTGACTTACCCGATGGCGGTCTTCGATCCGAAGCAGGTGCTGTCGCTGGTCGAGCGCGAGCGCATCACGATCCTGCCGGGCCCGCCGACGATCTATTTCGCACTGCTGGCCGAGCCGGGTCTCTCGCAGACGGATCTGAGCTCGTTGCGCGCCTGCGTGACCGGTTCCACCACCTTGCCTCCAGCATTGATCGACCGCATCCGCGTCACCTTCGGCTTCGAAACCATGTTGACTGGCTATGGTCTGACCGAATGCTCCGGCCTCGCGACCATGACCCGGCCGGGCGACGAGACGCGCATCCTGTGCGAGACGAGCGGGCGCGCCATACCCGATTGCGAGGTCGCCATCTTCTCCACCGACGGCAGGCAACTGCCCGCGGGCGAGTCAGGCGAGATCCGCGTGCGCGGCTACGTCGTGATGGACAGCTATTTCGAGGATCCCGAGGCGACCACGAGCACGCTCACGCCCGATGGCTGGCTGCTCACCGGCGATCTCGGATCACTGGACGAGCAGGGCAACCTGCGCATCGTCGGCCGGCTCAAGGACATGTACATTGCCGGCGGCTTCAATGCCTATCCGGCCGAGATCGAGAACATGCTGCTGCAGCACGAGGACGTGGCGGAAGTCTCGGTCATCGGCATCCCGGACGAGCGCCTGGGCGAAGTCGGTCTGGCCTTCGTCGTGCGCCGCGCTGCTGCCGATCCGACGGAGGCCGATCTCATCGAATGGGCGCGAGGGCGCATGGCCAACTACAAGGTGCCGCGCGTCGTCCGCTTCGTCGACGAGCTGCCGAAGAACGGGAGCGGCAAGGTCCTCAAGACCCGGCTGCGCGAGATCGCCGCCGAGCACTGAATCGACTCCCTCGCTCTCAACAACCACCAACCTCAAACGCTGCCCATGAAAGACCCCAAGTTGTCTCCTTCGGACGTGCTCATCGTGTTCGCCGACCTGCAGGCCGGCATCGTCGACCTGCCACTCACCATCGAGAAGGACGACCTGCGCCGCGGCGTGCGCGGTCTCGCCAAGTTGGCCAGGACGCTGGACATCCCGGTGGTCGTCTCGGTGATTCCCGACCACGGTGGCGGCCCCGCCCAACCGATCGCCGAACTCGCCGAGGTCGTGGCGAAGTACCGGCCCTTGCAACGCTCGGCGCCCGACTCCTGGACCAACGACGCCATCCGCCAGGCCATCGAGAAGAGCGGGCGCAAGACGCTGCTGATCTCGGGCGTCGCGACGGAGATCGCGGTGCAGCTGCTCAGCCTCTCGGCCGCTGCCAACGGCTATCGCGTACTGGTGGTCGAGGATGCGTGCGGCGGATTGAGCACGCGGTCCGAGGACGCGGCATTCCGGCGCCTGGCCGCGGCCGGCGTCACGACGACATCGGTGGTCGCGCTGGCAGGCGAATTCGCAGGCGACTTCACCCAGCCGCAGGGAGGCGCCGTGATCGGCGTCGTCTATGACATGGTGACTCGATGAACTTCGAAGACGCGCCGGATGCGTTCCGCGCACAGATCCGCGACTGGCTCCAGGGCAATTGCCCGCCGGAGATGCGCATCCCGCCGCTCGGCGAGGACGACATCTGCTGGGGCGGCCGGCGATGGGTCTTCAGCTGCGACGCGCAGCGCCTGTGGATGGAGCGAGCGGCTGCCGTCGGCTTCACTGTGCCGGGCTGGCCGCGCGCCTATGGCGGCGCCGGTCTCTCGCCGGAGCAGTTGCGCATTTTCGATGAAGAGATGATGCGCATCGATGCGCGCTCGCCGCTGGAGAGCTTCGGCATCTGGATGCTCGGGCCGGCGCTGCTGAAGTTCGGCACGGAAGCGCAGAAGCGTCTGCACCTGCCGCGCATCGCCAGGGGCGAGATCCGCTGGTGCCAGGGCTATTCGGAGCCTGGGGCGGGATCGGACCTCGCGTCCCTGTCCACGCGGGCCGAAGACCGCGGCGAGCACTTCGTCGTCAACGGCCAGAAGATCTGGACCAGCTATGCCGACCAGGCCGATTGGATCTTCTGCCTCGCGCGCAGCGACAGTGCTGCGCCGAAGCACCGGGGCATCTCCTTCCTGATGTTCGACATGGCAACCTCGGGCGTGACGACGCGCCCGATCAAGCTGATATCGGGCAAGTCGCCCTTCTGCGAGACCTTCTTCGACGACGTCGCCGTGCCCAAGGACAACCTTGTGGGTCCCTTGCACGGCGGGTGGACGGTGGCCAAGTACCTGCTGACGCAGGAGCGCGAGATGATCTCGGGCCGTGCGCGCGGACTGCACGACGGCCGCGCGCTGCGCAGCATCGTGCAGGAACTCACGGGCGCCGAGGATGGCCGGATCGCCGATCCAGCACTGCGCGCACGCGTCGCACATGCGGAGATCGATGCCATGGCGCTCGAAGCGACCATCGCGCGCTTCGTCGACGAAGCGGCCCGCGGTCAGGAGATCGGCGATCGCTCTTCCGTGCTCAAGTATTGCAATGCCGAGATCGCCAAGCGCCGCCAGGGGCTTATCGTCGAAGCGGCCGGGATGGACGGGTTGCGATGGGATTTCACGCGTCGCGACGGCGGTCCGGTGGCGCAGGACTGGCTTCGGTCGAGAGCGAATTCGATCGAAGGCGGCACGGCCGAAATCATGCTCGGCATCGTGGCCAAGAGACTGCTCGATCTTCCGGGGAGTTGATAAACGATGTCACTGACACCGACAGATGAAGAGGCGATGCTGGCAGCGAGCGCGCGCGAGTTTCTTGCGCGGCGCGCTTCGCCGCGGGACTTGCGCGCCCTGCGCGACGAGCGCGTGGCGGCCGCGTTCCGCGGCGAGGTGTGGCAGGAGATGGCTGCGATGGGCTGGGCCGGCATGCTGGTGGATGAGCAGCATGGCGGCTCGGACTTCGGCCATTTCGGCAGCAGCCTTCTCTGCATGGAGATGGGGCGGCAGTTGTCGGCCTCGCCATTCGTATCGACGGCGGTGATGGGCGCGATCGCAATGCGAGGCGCGGTGCCGAGCCTTCGCGATCGCTGGCTGCAACGGATCGCCGACGGCAAGGCCATCGTCGCCTTGGCCGTGGATGAAAGCCAGCAGCATGCACCGACCCGGACCGCACTCACGGCAACGCACGATGGCGATGGCTTCATCTTGCGAGGCGAGAAGCGCTTCGTCGTCGACGGTCAGGCTGCCGACGCCTTCGTCGTGGCGGCCAGGACGTCGAAGCGCGCGGGCGATACAGACGGCCTGAGTCTTTTCCTGGTCGAGGCCGGGCAGCCCGGCATTACGGTGCAGCCTCTGGACATGATCGACAGCCGTGCCGCGGCCTCTGTCGCTTTCGACGGCGTTCGCGCAGGTCCGGACGACGTGATCGGCAAAGTCGACCAGGCGTGGTCGCTGCTCGAAGACGTGCTGGACGCCGGCCGCCTGGCACTGGCGGCCGAGCTGGCAGGCATGGCCGACGAAGTTCTGTTGCGCACGACAGACTACTTGAAGCAGCGTCGGCAGTTCGGCCAGCCGATCGGCAGCTTCCAGGCGCTGCAGCATCGCGCGGCGGATCTGTATTGCCAGATCGAACTGGCGCGATCGACCGTGATGCAGGCCGCGCGCCTGCGCGACCATGGCGATCCGCGTGCTGGCCTTCACGCGTCGGTGGCGAAATGCAAGGCCGGCGAAGCGGCTCGCAGAGTCACCGAGGAGGCCGTGCAGATGCACGGCGGCGTCGGCATGACCGATGAACTCGACGTCGGCCTCTTCCTCAAGCGGGCACGCGTGGCCGGCGCGCTGCTGGGCGACTGCGACTTCCACGCGGATCGCGTGGCCTCCATGCTGCACTTCTGACTGCGAGGACGACGATGCAACCGATCGAACATCAATGGATCCACGTAGCCTTCGAGGAGAAGACCCAGTTCACCGAAACCTACGGCTTCGCCGGCAGCCAGGGCACCGTCAACCTGGAGGGCGTGCTGATCCGCCCGGTCGGCGAGCACAGCCGCACGCTGTTCCTGCTGATGCATCCGAGCACCACGCTGCAGTTGTTGCCATTGCCGTCTGCGCTCGCTTGCGCCGGCCACGCGGTGCTGTGCATGGGCAGCCGCTACGTGAAGAACGATGCGCCGCTGATCTACGAGAAGGTCGCGCTCGATCTCGGCGCCTGCGTGCGCCATGCGAAGGAGCGATTGGGCTACCGCAAGGTCGTGCTGCTCGGCTGGTCCGGCGGCGGATCGCTCGCGCTGTTCTACCAGTCGCAGGCCGAGCGTCCGGACATCAAGCAGACGCCGGCGGGCGATCCGGTGGATCTGACCGTTGCCGAGCTGATGCCCGCGGATGGCGTGATCGTGGAGGCCGCTCACCTTTCGCGCGCGCGAACCTTGTGCGACTGGATCGACCCGTCGGTGCGCGACGAGTCGAACCCCGACGATCGCAACCCCGAGTTCGACCTGTACTCGCCGAATCTGCCCGTGCGCCCGCCCTACCCCGCCGACTGGCTGCGTGCCTACCGGCAGGCGCAGGAGCAGCGCGTGCGCAACATCACGGCCCGCGTCCGCGAGACCCTGGAGGACCTGCGGCGGCGGGGTGGCGCCGAGCTCGAGCGCGGCTTCGTCACCCATCGCACGCTGGCCGAGCCGCGCTTCCTCGACGGCACCATCGAGCAAAACGACCGCCCGATCGGGCGCTGCTATCTCGGCGTGCCGGAGACCGCCAACACCGGCCCCGTGGGCCTCGCGCGTTTCTCCACGCTGCGGGGCTGGCTATCGCAATGGTCGATCGACGATTCGCGTGCCGACAGCGAACGCTGCGCCGCGCGCATGAGCGTGCCGCTGCTGGCGATCGAGCACAGTGCCGACGACGCCGTGCCCCAGCCCGACACTGGCCGCGTGTTTCGTGCCTGCGCGAGCAAGGACAAGACGATGCATTGCATCCAGGGTGCGAATCACTATTTCCAGGGCCAGCCCGAACATCTGACCCATGCCGTGAACCTGATCGACGCGTGGGCAGGCCGCTTCGAAGCATGAGCAGCACCGCAAACACGACCGCCACGCGACCGCTCGACGGCATCCGCGTCGTCGAACTCGGAAGCCTCATCGCGGGGCCGTTCGCGGCCAAGACGCTTGCCGACTTCGGTGCCGAAGTCATCAAGATCGAGCCACCCGGCACCGGCGATCCGCTGCGCGTCTGGCGTGCACCCGAAGGCGAGACGGCGGTCTGGTGGCACGTGCAGTCGCGCGACAAGAAGTCGGTTGCGGTCGACCTGCGTCAGGCCGAGGGCCAGGCGCTGGTCCGCAAGTTGGTCGAGACGGCTGACGTGCTTGTCGAGAACTTCCGCCCCGGCACGCTCGAAGGCTGGGGCCTGGGCTACGAGGCCCTTTCTGCCGTGAATCCGGGCCTGATCATGCTGCGGATCTCGGGCTACGGCCAGACCGGTCCCTTGCGTGACCTGCCGGGCTTCGGCGTGATCGCCGAGGCCATGGGCGGGCTGCGCCACATCACCGGAATGCCTGGCGAGCCGCCGGTGCGGCCCGGCGTGAGCATCGGCGACTCGCTGTCGGCACTGCACGGCGTCATCGGGGTTCTGCTCGCGCTCTATCACCGCAGCACGCGCGACGGCCGCGGGCAGGTCATCGACGTGGCGCTCTTCGAGTCGGTCTTCAACATGATGGAGGGAGCCGTTCCCGAATACGACCGCTACGGCCTGCAGCGCGAGCCCGCGGGCAGCGCGTTGGCCGGCGTGGCGCCGACCAATGCCTATCCCTGTTCCGATGGCCGCTACGTGCTGATCGCCGGCAACGGCGACAGCATCTTCAAGCGGCTGATGGATCTGATCGGCCGCGACGACCTGGGCCGGGACACGGCGCTCGTGGGAAACCCGGGCCGCGTGAAGCACGTGGAGACGATCGACGAGGCGATCGGCGCCTGGACCCGAACGCGGACGCTGGACGAGGCGCTCGTCGCTCTGGCCGACGCCAAAGTCCCGGCGGGCAAGCCCTATACCGTGAAGGACATCGTCGGGGACCCGCACTACCAGGCGCGCGGCATGCTGCAGAAGCTGCAATTGCCCGATGGCAGCGCGCTGACCGTGCCCGGGGTAGTGCCCAAGCTCAGCGATACGCCAGGAGGCTTCAGCGGCGGCGGACCCGCTCTAGGCGCACACACCGATGCGGTACTGCGCGCGACCGGCGTCGGCGATGTCGAATTGCAGGCCCTGCGCGCGCGAGGAGTGATCGCGTGAGCGAATCGAAGCGCAAGGTACACGTCCACGAGGTCTTCATGCGCGACGGTCTGCAGAACGAGGCCGTGTTCGTGCCGACGGATGAGAAGGCGCGCATGGTCGATGCGCTCTCGCGAACCGGCCTGACCAAGATCGAGGTGACCTCTTTCACCTCCGCCAGTGCCATCCCGGCGTTGCGCGATGCCGATGCCCTGATGCAACGCATCGAGCGTCGGCCGGGCGTCGTCTATGCCGCCCTCGTGCTCAATCTGCGCGGTGCGCAGCGCGCCCTGGATGCGCGCGCCGACGAACTCAACCTCGTGGTCTCGGCCAGCGAGACCCACAACCTGGCCAACACGCGCATGACGCGGCGGCAATCGCGCCATGCGCTGCGCGAGGTCTGCCGGCTTGCGGGCGAGCACGCCAAAGTAGCGCTGTCCATCGGCACCGCCTTTGGCTGCCCGATGGAAGGCGCGGTGCTCTTTGATGACGTGCTGGACATTGCCGACGAGTTCGTCGGCAGCGGCGTTGCTGGAATCACGCTGTGCGACACCACTGGCATGGCCGACCCGGCGCAGGTTCGCAAGGCCTGCGCCGGTTTGGCCGGGCGCTGGCCCGGTGTTGCGCTCACACTGCATCTGCACGACACGCGCGGCATGGGTCTGGCCAATGCCCTGGCGGGGCTGGAGGCAGGCATTACGCGCTTCGATGCCTCGCTGGGCGGTCTGGGCGGCTGCCCCTTCGCGCCGGGCGCCAGCGGGAACATCTGCACCGAGGACCTGGTTCATATGCTCGAGGCGGTCGGCTGCGATACCGGCGTCGATCTGCAGGCACTCATCGATTGCGCGGCGGAACTGCCCGGCATCGTCGGTCACGAGATTCGCGGGCAGGTCTGGCGTGCAGGGTCTGCTGATCGGCGCTATCCGCGGCCCGCCGACTTCGAACAGATCGTTGAGCGGGCGCACGTCCGCGAATCGATGCAAGCCGCCGTCGGTTCCTGATTCGACGGCGGCTGGTTCTGGTGCGAAGTAAATGTCCGAGCGTCCGCGTTCTTGCGAATGGATTGTTGATGGAGGAAGGTCGACGTCTTTGCATCGAGGATGTTGACGATGGAACCGGAGAAGGATGCCTACGCTACAAGCTGAGCCTACGTGACCTGGTGGAGATGATGGCCGAGCGCGACCTTGCCATCGCTCCCACCACGATCATGCGCTGGGTCCAGCGTTTCGTGCCCGAATTAGAGAAGCGTTGGAATCGCGTTGCCCGCAAGGCCGGTCGGTCGTGGCGCGTCGACGAGACCTATGTGAAGATCCGCGGCAAGTGGACCTATCTCTACCGAGCCGTCGATCGGGAAGGTCAGACCGTCGACTTCCGGCTGAGCATCACGCTGGACGGCTACGCCGCCTCGCATCGTGCCGTGCGGGAATTGAACTATCCGCGCAGAACGCCGGTTGGAAGGACACGCCGCTGAGATCGCATCCGCAAGGGCCAGTGCAATCTCAACCGACTGCGCATTGCGAGCCAAGCTGCGCCCGTGATCTGGAACGCGGTGCTTTCGGCTGGACTGGCGCGACACGTCGTCCGACATCGCTGGAAATTCGCACCAGAACCTGGCTGGCATCCTACGAGGTCCCAGGTTCGTGCAACTCCTCCGCGACGGTGGTGCGACGGAGTTCACGCACGTATTTCGTCTCGTCGAAGGGCATGGCGCGATGCATGGTGCAGCGGTTGTCCCACATCAGCAGATCCCCTGGACGCCAAACGTGCGCATGCACGAACTCTGGCCGAGTGGCAAAGGCCATCAGCTCATCCAATAGCTGGCGGCTTTTGTCGTCAGGCAGACCGACGATGCGCTCGGCATGCGAGGCGAGGTAGAGCCCGGGACGACCGGAGCCCGGATGGACGCGCACCAACGGCTGAACGCACGGCACGAAACTTCTGCGTTCGGCTTCGTCCAGCGGTGGCGAACCGGGAATGAGGCTGCGCGAGAAGGCCAGCGAGTGCTGCACCTGCAGCGTGCGAAGCACCTGCTGCTTCTGCGGCGACAGGGCATCCCAGGCCGCACGCATGTCGGCAAACTCGGTGTTGCCTCCTTGCTCCGGGAGGCTTTTCGCGCACAGGAATGTGTACTTCCCCGAAGGCTTGCGGAACGAACTGTCGGTGTGCCAGAGCTTGGTCGTCAGCGCGTAGAGGCGGCGAGGATGATCGACGCCCAGGGGAAAGCCGTGTTCGTCCACATTGGAGATGTCGCTGAGTTCTTCCCTTTGCAAGCGTCGCTCGAGGTTCTGGCGCTGCAAGGTAATGGAGCGCTGAGGCTGTCCAAAGTAGCTGGAAAAGCGCAACTGCTGCTCGTCGTCAATCGCCTGGTCTCGGAACACCAGCACGCCGTGCGTGTCGATGGCCGCCGTCACGGCCGATCGCATGGCCTCGCTGAGCTCCTGGCGCAGATCCAATCCCACCACTTCGGCGAAGAAAAGCGGATGTATGCGATTGACTTGAAATGGCATGTGCATGTCGCTGCGTTCTCTCTGTTGGGGCCTCGGCGATCAGGCGGTCCAGGCGAAGCCGGGATTCCTCAGTTGGTAGTAGAGCGCGCCATCCTGCAGCACCAGCGACTTCATCATGCCCGCGCCGCGGTTGTGATGGGAGTGCATCGCACGCGCAGGCGTGACCATCAGGCCGAAGGGAATCCAGTCGATGCGCTCGCCGGCCACCATGGAGTACACGCCTTCGCTCTCGATGGCCAGCGTGAGCGCCGCGGCGTTGTGCAGGTGCGGGCGCTGGTTGCCGCCGGGCTCGAGCGTGTTCACCGCGGCCGTCATCGTCGGCAGGATGGATTTCATGCGCGCCATCGGCGTCGTCGCGAAGATGACCGACTTGCCTGCCGTGCGCTGCGGCCCGGTGCGCGCCTGCACGACGCCCAGCGATTCATCGATCTTCGCGGACCTGAACAGCGCCGGCGCGACGACCTGGTTGTCGGCCGCCATGGGCGCCCGCACGCCGCCATAGCAGATCTCGGGCTCGTTGGTGACGCAGAACAGCACGCTGTCCGCGCGGGCCTCGTGTTGCGTGGCGCTGGCGCCGGGCAGCACGAACAGGTCGCCCGCCGCCCACTCGATGCGCGCCTCGCCGGCCTGCGTCGCTCCCTCGCCGCGGATCACGTAGAACACCTCGCCCGTGGCCTCGAACGCATGCGAGATCGAATCGCCGCCACGCAGCACCACATAGCGCGCCAGCATGGCCGGCGTGGTGGCCGGCCAGCCCAGACCCAGCATGGACGACAGGTCCATCGCGATCAGGCCGGTCGGCGCGTTGCGACCGAGCGCCCTGCGCTGCTCGTCGGCGAAGAGGCAGGGCGGCACCTCTGCCAGCCCACGGTCGAAGGCGCCTTCGGGCACATGGAAGATCGCGTCGCGCTCGGCCGGGTTCAACGTTGCCACGGACATGTCGGGCTCCTTGAAGGGTTCAGTTCTCGAACTTGATCGCGGCCTTCTCGACCACCCCGCTCCAGCGCTTGAAGTCCGTATCCAGCCGGGTCTGGAACTGCTCGGGCGTGCCGGACATGCCCATCGTCACGCCGGCCGCGCTCAGGCGCTGGATCACTTCGGGTTCGAGCGAGGCTTGCACGATGGCCTTGGCGACGGCATCCACATAGGGCTTGGGGGTTCCCGCCTTCATGAACACGCCGAACCAGGACGTCAGGTCCAGGCCCGGATAGCCCAGCTCGCCGGTGGTCGGCACGTCGGGGAACAGGTCGCTGCGGTGCTCGCCGGCGATGGCAAGCACCTTGGCCTTGCCCGACTTCTGCAGCGTGGACAGGCCCACGATGCCCGAGCATGCGTACTGGATGTCGCCGCTGATCAGCGCCTGGGTGAACTCGGCCGTGCCCTTGTAAGGGATGTGCACGGTCTGCATGCCGGCCATCTGGTTGAGCATCTCGCCGCCCAGATGGGTCAGGCTGCCGATGCCGTCGGAGCCGAAGTTGAGCTTGCCGGGGTTCGCCTTGGCGGCAGCGATCAGTTCCTTGAAGCTGCCGATGTTGGCCTTGGTGCTGGAGGCGAAGGCGAGCGCGCTGCCGCCCATCAGGCTGACCGGCACCACATCCTTGCGCGCGTCGTACGGCAACGCTTGCTTGCGATAGGCGCTGATGACCGGGAACACGACCTGCGTCGACAGCGTGCCGAAATAGATGGCATGCCCGTCGGCCGGAATCTGCAGGAACTGCTGCATGGCGGGCACGCCCTGCGCCCCTGGCTTGTTCTCCACGATCACCGGCGTGCCGAGGATCGTCGAGAGCCTTTCTGCGAACACGCGGCCCGTGAGGTCGGTCGGTCCGCCCGGCGGATAGGGCACGATGAAACGGATCGGCTTGGTGAAGCGGGCTTGCGCCCATGCCGGCGCATGCGCGAACAGGCCGGCGGCCAGCGCCAGTCCGGCGAGGCTTGCAAGCCCGGCGCGGCGCGAGAGGTTCGTCGCGGATTTCTTCATGGTGTCTCCTGGTAGTTGATTCAGTGGGCCAGCGCCAGGCCGGGTCGCGGCCAGTCGAGGGCCACCAGCTCGCCGTTGCCCGACAGGGTCACGTAGGCCGTGCGCCGATCGGGACCGCCGAAGCAGATGTTGGTCACGTAGGTCTCGCCGTCGATCGGCACGTGTTCCATCCGCTGCCCTTGCGGCGACACGACGGTGATGCCGGCCTTGATGATGGTGGCGATGCAGACGTTGCCGCCGGCCTCGACCGCCAGCGAATCGAAGCGCATGTACTCGGACGCGGCATGCAGCAGGCGCCCGCCGTTGGGCGATGCCGGCCAGGGCATCGGCGCGATCTCGCCAGGCGCATCGATGGCCCAGGCCCACAGCCGCGCTGTGTCGGTCTCGGCGACATACAGGGTCTTGCCGTCGGGCGCGAGGCCGATGCCGTTGGGCGTGATGAGCGGAAACACGACCTCGCGGATCAGGCTGCCGTCGGCGCGCGCGTAGTAGACGCTGCCGCGGTCGGTATCGCGCTCGCGCACCTTGCCGTGGTCGGTGAACCAGAAGCCGCCGTGGTGGTCGAAGACGAGATCGTTCGGTCCCTTGAGCCGCACGCCGTTGCAGCTGTCGTAGAGCGTGGTGCACGCGCCGGTTTTCAGATCGACACGCTGGATCGATCCGCTGACGTACGAAGGCGCGGTGCCGTGCGGCAGCAGCCAGCGGCCGCGCGGCACCCAGTTCAACCCGCCGTTGTTGCACACGTAGAGCGCGCCATCGGGACCCAGCGCCGCGCCGTTCGGCCCACCGCCGGTCTCGGCGCAGGTGCGGCGCATGCCCTTCGCGTCGATGCCGGTGATCACGCCGCCGCCGACTTCCACGCACAGCACGCTGCCGTCGTCCAGCACGACGGGCCCTTCGGGGAATCTCAACTTGTCCAGCACTGTCCTCACAAAAACCTCCGGGCCGCGCGCACGGCGGCACGCTTCAGTCTCGCAAAAGTTTAGGCCGCGCAGCCGTCATTCGACGGCACGCGCTGCGTTCAACATGTATGTGCTGAATTGCCGTTCGCAGGGCAAACGTCATTGCGTGCCGGGCCCGTGCCGCCTCAGAGTGGCATCACTTCATGCTGACCCTCAAGACTGTCATCGAGCGCAACGAGCGCTGGTACCCCGACGTCCAGGCCTACGTGCAGGGCGAGCGCGTCCTCACCCATCGCCAGTACGCGCAGCGCGTGCGCAAGCTCGCCGCGGCGCTTGCCGCCACAGGCCTCGCGCGCAACGGCCGCGTCGCCGTGCTCTCGATGAACTCGATCGCGTACTGCGAGATCTACGGCGCCTGCGAATGGGCCGGCTTCATGGCCGTCACGCTGAATTTCCGGCTCGCCGCGCCCGAGATCGCATGGATCCTCGCCGACAGCACGCCCGCGGTGCTGTTCTTCGAGGCGTCCTTCGCGCCGATGGTGGCGACGCTTCGTCTTGCGCTGCCCGCCATGCGCTGCGTCTGCATCGGCGAGGCCATGGCATGGGCCGAGGACTGCGAGGCGCTGCTTGCCCGCGGCGACGAGGCAGGCCCGCCTTTCGGGCCGACGCCGGACGACTACGCCTCGCTCATCTACACCAGCGGCACCACGGGCCGGCCCAAGGGCGTGCTGTCGACGCAAGCCACCGTGCTGGCCACGGCCGAAATGCTGGCGCAGGAGATGGACATGGCGGCGCACAGTCGCTCGCTGCTGATCACGCCGCTCTTCCACGTGGGCGCCAGGAATGTGCGGGCGGCGCAGGCCTGGCGCTACGGCACCTGCGTGATCGAGCGCGGCTTCGATGCGTCGCGCCTGGCCGGCCTCGTGCAGCGCGAGCGCATCAACACCATGTTCCTCGTCGCAGCCCAGCTGCAGATGCTGCTGGACCAGCCCGACATCGACAGCCACGACCTGAGCAGTCTCGTCACCGTCGGCATGGCCGGCGCGCCGATCCCCGTGCCGCTGCTGGAGCGCGCCATCGCGCGCATGGGCCGCGCCATCATGGTCCAGTACGGCATGACCGAAGGACAGATCGCCAGCCTCTATCGCCACGAGCTGCGCCCGCGCGGCACGCCCGAGGAGATCCGGCGCATCGGCTCGGTCGGCCACTCGCTGCCGCACGGCCAGCTGCGCGTGGTGGACGAGCGCGGCGCCGATTGCGCACCGGGCCTGCCCGGCGAGGTCTGGTTCCGCAACGCATCGGTGATGGACGGCTACTGGAACAACACCGCGGCCACGCTGGAGGCGCTCGCCGGCGGCTGGATGCGCACCGGCGACATCGGCGTGCTCGACGATGCGGGCTATCTCTTCCTGATCGATCGCAAGAAGGACGTGATCATCTCGGGCGGCGAGAACATCTACAGCCGCGAGGTGGAGGAAGCCTTGCACCGCCACTCGGACGTGACCGAGTCGGCGGTCATCGGCATCCCCGACGTGCGCTGGGGCGAAGCGGTGAAGGCCTACGTGGTGCGCAAGCCCGGCGCGGCCGTCAGTGCCGCCGAGCTGATCGAATTCGCCGCCACGCAGATCGCCCGCTACAAATGCCCGAAGCAACTCGTCTTCGTCGACGCGCTGCCGCGCCTGGCGACCGGCAAGGTGAGCAAGGTGGCGCTGCGCGAAGCCCACCGCGCCGAAGGCCGCTGAGATTCATTTCACGTCCCCGCCAGCAGGGGCCAGACCTCGTCCGCCTGACAGCCGGCGAACGCGGCGGCCAGCTGGCGCCGCCAGTAGGGAACGCTGCCGAACTGGTCGCGCCAGGCCATCAGGCGCCGGGTGCGAAAGTGCAGCACGTATTCGTAGCTGAAGCCGATCGCGCCATGCACCTGGTGCGACAGCGCGAACACGGTGTCGGCCGCATCGCCCAGGCGCGAGCGCGCCGCCGCCACGATCACCCGGTCATCGGGGGCGGCGATCGCCGCATCCAGCACCGCATGCGCGGCGACCACCGCCGAGGCCAGTTCCGCGATCATCTGCTGCACCACCTGGAACTTGCCGATCTCGCGGCCGAACTGCTTGCGCTCCAGCGCGTAGGCCGTGGTGCGCTCCAGGCACCAGCGCATCGCACCGATCATCTGCGCGCCACGCAGCAGGGCCGCACGGCGCAGCAAGGCATCGAAATCCATGCCGTCGATCGGCAGCCAGTCGACGGCTGGCGGCAGCTCGAAATCGGAGGCGGGCTCGCCCGCCGCATCCGCGATCGAATCCTGCAGCCGCAGGCCGGACGTGGGCAGCACGGCCAACCGTGCGCCGGCGCCGGTGCCCGCGCGCGCGACCACCAGCACCTGCGCCGACGCACCCGCCCACGCCGCGCCACGCATGCGCGTCGGCAAGGCCTCGCCGTCGGCGAACAGGAGGCACAGCGGCCCGGCCGCCGGTTCGCGGCCGGCCAGTGCCAGCAGTGCGTTGCCCATGATCAGTTCCAGCACCGGTACCGGCAGCGCATGCCGGCCGGCCGCCTGCAGGATCGCCGCGGCACCGGCCAGCCCGGCGCCGATGCCGCCTGCGTCCTCGGGCACCAGCGCGAGGCCGATGCCGGCCTCCTCCACCGCCGTCCAGATCGCTTGCGGAAACGTGCCGTCCTCGGCCGATTCGATGCGCGCCGGCATGGCGATGTCGCCGAACAGCCGCTCGGCCATGTCGGCGAACTGCGCCGTGTCGTTATCGTTATCGTTGTCGTTGTCCTGGCTCATGTCGTTCATCTCAGGCCCAGTCCGCGCGCGATCACGCCGCGCAGGATCTCGCCGGTGCCGCCGCGGATGGTGAAGGCCGGCGCATAGCGCTGCGCGCTGGCCAGCAGCGCCCGCAGCGCGGGCAGATCGGCGCCTTCGAACAGCGCGTCGGCATGGACGATGCTGCGCACCGTGCGCACGATCTCCTGCTCGAGCCGCGTGCCGATGTCCTTGGCGATCGAGGCCTCCAGGTTCGGCGTCTTGCCGGCCTGCAGCATGCTGGCGATCGACAGCGAGATCTGCCGCACGGCCATCAGCTGGCCGAACAGCCGGCCGATCTCCATCGCACTCGCGTCCGAGGGACGAGGGCCCGCGGCCTGCACCAGCTCGGCCAGCAGGCGAAAGCTGCTGAGCCAGCGTTCGGGGCCGCTGCGCTCGTAGGCCAGCTCGGCGCTAACCTGGTTCCATCCATGGCCCGGCTGGCCCACCACGTCGGCATCGGACACGAACACGTCCTGGAACACCACCTCGTTGAAATCCTGCACGCCCACCATGCTGCGGATCGGGCGGATGGCCACGCCCGGGCTGTCCAGCTTGATGAGGATCTGCGTGAGGCCCGACTGCCGGTTGCCTTCGTCGGCCCTGGCCGTGCGCACCAACGCGATCATGTAGTCGACGCGGTGCGCGTTGGTGGTCCAGAGCTTGGCGCCGTTGATGCGCCAGCCGCCGTCGACGCGCGTGCCGCTGGTGCGCAGCGAGGCCAGGTCGGAACCCGAGTCGGGTTCGCTCATGCCGATGCAGAAGGCCAGTTCGCCGCGCGCGATGCGCGGCAGGTATTCCTGCTTCTGCGCCTCGGTGCCGAACTTCAGCAGCACCGGTCCGCTCTGCCGGTCCGAGATCCAGTGCGCACCGACGGGCACGCCGGCGGCCAGCAGTTCCTCCGTCACCACGTAGCGCTCCAGCGCCGTGCGCTCGTGGCCGCCGTAGCGGCGCGGCCAAGTCATGCCGATCCAGCCCCGCGCGGCGATCCTGCGCGAGACCTCGGGCGAGAAGCCGAGCCCGACCTTGTCGGGGTACGGCAGGCCGCCGGCGGCGCGCTCGGCGGCGACGAAGCCGCGGACCTCGCGGCGCAGCGCCATCAGCTCGCCGGGCAACGCGGGCAGTTCGAGGTGCAGGGAAGAAACGGTCATGAACGGTCGAGAAGAGAAGGTGCGGGCGCGACGGCGCGCCATGCGACGCTCATTCGCGCCACGAGCTGTCGATCTGGTCGAGCATGCGCAGCAGCGCCGTCCATTCCAGCGTGAAGGTGCGGCCGTCCTGCGTCTTGCGGCGGTCGCGCGCGGTATCGAATTGCTGGGCCGTGGTCGCGGACACGGCATCGCTCAGCACCGACAGCGGCGTGCCGCCCGCGAGCGCGGCCACCTGGACCTGGCAGGCGCGCTCAAGGTAGTGCGTCTCGATGAAGGCCTCGGCCACGCTGCGCCCGCAACCCAGGATGCCATGGTTGCGCAGCAGCATCGAGAGGTTGTCGCCGAGGTCGTGCGCCAGGCGCCGGCGTTCCGCATCGTCGTCGGCCACGCCCAGGTACTCGTGGTACGACAGCCGGCCGTGGAAGCGCAGCGCGTGCTGGCTGATCATCCGCAGGCCCGCCTGCTGGGCCGCGACGGCGATGCCCGCCGTGGTGTGCGTGTGGATCACGCAGGCGATGTCCGGTCGCGCCTCGTGCACTGCGCTGTGGATGAAGAAGCCCGCGCGGTTGATCGGCGCATTGATCTCCGTGACGGGATTGCCCCTGAGGTCCACCCGCACCAGGTCGCTGGCGCGGATCTCATGGAACATCAGGCCGTAGGGATTGATGAGGATGGCTTCCTCCTCGCCCGGAATGCGGCCCGACACGTGCGTGTAGATCAGGTCCGTCATGCGGTAGTGCGCAAGCAGCCGGTAGCACGCGGCCACGTCCAGCCGCACTTGCCATTCGGCGTCCGACATCGATGAAGGTTTCATTGATGCGAAGCGTAAGCCCGGGCCCTCGCATTCGCCAGTTGCCGCGCACGATTTCCACATACGTGATGAATTGCCGCCGACTCTGTGCGCGGCACGGTACACGCCGCATGCGGCCGTAGCATTCGTCGCAACGGGACTGATCCCACGCACAGAGGAAACGACCATGAATCCAGCCATCCCGCGCGGCGCCTTCGCGCAGCGTGCCCTTCGCCGCCATCTGCTGGGCCTCGCACTGGCCCTTGCCGTCAGTCCCTTCGCCTTCGCGCAGCCGGCCGCATGGCCGGCACAACCGATCCACCTGATCGTCCCCTTCCCCGTCGGCGGCCCGACCGACATGGCCGCGCGGCTGGTGGCGGAGAAGCTCACGCATTCGCTCGGCCAGCCGGTCATCGTGGACAACCGCGGCGGCGCGGCAGGCATGCTGGGCACGCTGGCGCTGGCCCAATCGAAGGGCGACGGCTACACCATCGGCCTGATCGGCAACGGCCTCGTCACGCTGACGCCCTACGTACGCAAGGACGTCGGCTTCGATCCGCTCAAGGACCTGATCCCGCTCTCCAAGGCCGTCGACATTCCGCTGGTCGTGGTGGAGAACGTTGCGCTGCCGCCGAAGACCATGAAGGAGTTCATCGCCTATGCCAGGGCCAACCCGGGCAAGCTCAGCTACGGTTCGGACGGCACGGCGTCGCTCACCCACCTGAGCTTCGAGATGTTCAAGCAGGCGCAGGACATCCACCTGGTGCACATCCCCTACCGCGGCACCGCGCAGATACTGACCGATCTGCTGGGCAACCAGATCCAGGTATCCATGAGCGGCATCGCCGGGCCGCTGCCGCACATCAAGTCGGGCAAGCTGCGCGCACTGGCAGTCACCAGCGCCAGGCGCGTGCCCGCGCTGCCCGACACGCCGACGATGATCGAGCTGGGCATGAAGGACTTCGACATCACCACCTGGTTCGCCTTCTTCGCGCCGGCCGGCGTGCCTGCGCCGGTGGCCGCGAAGCTCAACGAACACCTGGGGCGCGCGCTGCGGGAGCCCGACGTGATCGAGAAGCTGCGCGGCGCGGGCATGGAAGCCGCGCCTTCCTCGCAGGCGGAGATGGACCGCATCGTGCGCCGCTACATCGCGCAATGGCAGGGCGTGATCAAGAGTGCGAACATCAAGCTGGACGATTGACCGGCGCCCTCACCCGCCGTCACCCACCGACCGCATCCCGTGCGCCGGCCTTCGGCGCGACGTAATGCTCGGGGTAGATGCGGCGCACCATCTCGCCGCTCTTGCCGTAGCCCAGGCAGGCGCCGACCACCGGCGGTGGTCCGCCGTCGGGCGGCACGCCGTAGACGCGCTCGGCCGCGGCACGATCGTTCCATCGGATCTGGCTGGACAGCGTCTGGATGGCCACCGTCGCCATGGTCTGGAACAGCGTCAGCACATGCGTGCAGCCGGCCTCGCCGCCGACGCGCGCCTGCAGCTCACGATGAAAGCCCGCGCCCAGCCTGAGCCCGACCAGGCGCTGGAAATTCGGCACGGCGCCGGGGCATTCGGGGAAGGGATGGCTGTCGATGCGGACCTCGACCTCGCGCAGCGCGCGCGCATCGTCCATCGCGAAGCGCACCCACATCTCGTGGAATTTGCCGCCGGCCGGTACCGAGGGGCGAAACGGTGTCGGGCTTTCGTAGGTGCGCGTGTCCACCAGGCTGGCCTCCACTTCCCACAGGCCGTCGTCGCGCCGGAAGCCTTCGCAGCGGATGGTGCGGTCGTTCAGCGGCTGGCGGGGCTGGGGGTGTGAAAGCGGCATGGGATCTCCGGTCCGCCCTCAGTCTAAGGGCCGTCGGCGCGCGCAAAGCAACAGGCATGTGATGAATGGCGCCGGTGCGCGCATCCACGCTTTTGCGCCGTCCCGCTTTGCGGCCCACTGAGGGGATGGAAGACCCTGTGCATTTCGAAACCCTGCCCGGCCGCGTCGGCCTCGTCACGCTCGACCGGCCCGCGGCGCTCAACGCGCTGGACATGCGCAGTGTCCGCCTGCTGCGCGAAGGCATCCGTGCGATGGAGGCGGATGCGGGCATCGACGTCATCGTGCTCACCGCCTGCGGCGAGCGCGCCTTCTGCGTGGGCGTGGACCTGAAGGAGCGTCAGCGCCTGGGCGACGAGGCATCGCGCGACTTCGCCGCGATCCACGAATGCTATGCGGCCGACCCTTCGCGGCAGCTCGCGGGCTTCGGCCGGAAGGCCTGAGCGGCCGCGGCTCAGGCGCCGGTGCCGGGCGTGCGCCGCGGCATCCTCTGCGGCTCGGGGTCGAGCGCGAAGGCCGGGTACTGCAACACCAGGACTTCCAGGCCCGCGGCACCGGCATGCAGCGCCATCGGCGCCTCGTCCCCCGAATGCCAGACACAGGCCGGCGGTCCCAGCGCTTCGCCGTGCGCGACGAGCGCGCCCGACACCACCACGTGATAGCGCCCGCCGCTGTCGCGCTGGGCAGGCGCGGTGGCGCGGCCGCACGGCGGCACGCGCACCACCCACGCGGCCAGGCCGCTGGCGTCCGATGCGATCAGCACTTCAGTGATCGGCTGCGCCAGCCCGGCGAGCGAGGCCGAGGTTGACACATGGATCGGGCCCACGCTTTCCTGCCGCTTGCGCAGGCCCTTGCGCATCTTCTCGCGCGACTCGGGCAGATACCACGCACCCGGATCGGTGACGGTGCGCAGCGTGAGGTAGTCCAGGCCCTCGGGGCCGGCGACGAGCGGGCCATAGCCGGCCTCGCGCGAAGCGTAATGGATGCTCACCGCGTCGAGCGCATGCGCGCCCAGCGTGCCGCCGCCGCGCGTCACCACCTGGAACTGCTCTTCGAGATGGAAGTGCGTGGGTAGCACCCAGCCGGGCTGCTGATGAACCAGGAAGGCCTGCGGCGCGGGGCGCGGACCGGCCTCGGTCTCGATCAGGTACTCGGTGTAGCCGCGGAAGTTGCCTTCATCGAAGACGCGGGTGCGGGTCTTTCTTTCGACGATACCGATGCGTTCCATTTGCCTTGCCTTCCGGATTCCTTGCCGCCAGTATGGCCACATGGCGGAACGAGACAACGCCGGCGCCGAGCCCGCCGCGCATTGCACATGCATGTGATATTTCGCCGCGCCCGCTTGTGCTGCCGCATGACCGTCGGCTAGTGTCGGCCGATGGAACCCACGGCTTCCCGGCTCTTCTCTCCTTTCGACTTGCGCGGCGTTCGCTTTCGCAACCGCATCGGCGTGTCGCCCATGTGCATGTATGCCTGCGGCCCGGACGGCCTGGCCACGCCCTGGCACATGGTGCATCTGGGCATGCGCGCACCGGGCGGCGCCGGGCTCGTCGTGGCGGAAGCCACCGCCGTCGCGCCGCACGCGCGCATCTCGCCGGCGGACCTCGGCCTGTGGTCGCGCGCGCATGCCGACGCGCTCGCGCCGATCACGCAATTCATCTCCGGCCAGGGCTGCGTGCCCGGCATCCAGCTGGCGCACGCCGGGCGCAAGGGCAGCACGCGCAGCCCCTGGATCGGACGCGATGCGGTGCCCGAATCGGAAGGCGGCTGGCAGGTGCAAGCGCCCTCGCCTCTTCTCTTTTCGCCGCTGAACGCGATGCCGCGCGAGATGAGCGAGGCGGACATCGCACGCACGATCGGCGAGTTCGGCGCGGCGGCGGGCCTCGCCTTCGAGGCCGGCTTCCGGTACCTCGAACTGCACCTGGGCCACGGCTACCTGGCGCACCAGTTTCTCTCGCCGCTCAGCAACCGGCGCACCGACGGCTGGGGCGGCGATTTCGAGGGCCGCACGCGCTTCGCGCGCGCGCTGGCGAAGGCCGCGCGCGCGGCCTGGCCGGACGAACTGCCGCTGGCCGCACGCCTGTCGATCACCGACTGGGTCGAGGGCGGCTGGACGGCCGACGAAGCCGTGCGGCTGGCCGGGCTGCTGGGCGAAGCCGGTGTCGACCTCGTCGTGTGTTCGAGCGGCGCCATCGTTCCCGGCGCCATGCCGCCGGACGGTCCCATCATGCAGTTGCCCTTCGCAGCCCGTGTGCGCGCGCAGGCCGGCGTGGCCTCCGGCGCCGTGGGCCAGATCACCGAGGCCGCACAGGCGGAACAGATCATCGCAAGCGGCGGCGCCGACCTCGTGTTCCTGGCCCGCGCCATGCTGCGCGATCCGTTCTGGGCCGTGCATGCGGCCGAGGCGCTCGGCGCACCAGCGCCCTGGCCCATCGCCTATGGCCGCGCCGTAGGCCAGCGGCAGGGGCGCGTGCAGCGGCCTCAGCGGCCGTAGTTGGCCGGACGCTTTTCGAGGAAGGCCGCCACGGCCTCGCGATGGTCGTCGGTCTTGTGCGAGACCGCCTGGAACACGGCGGACATTTCGAGGATGCTGTCCAGCCGCGAATGGATGGCTTCGCGCATGAGGCGCTTGGCCAGCCGCACGCCGTGCGACGGGTTGACGGCGATGCGGTCCGCAAGCTGGCGTGCCGCGGGCATGAGTTCTTCGGCCGGCACGACGCGCGACACCAGGTTCCATTCGAGCGCCTGCCTGGCATCGATGGCGTCGCCGGTGAAGGCCATCTCGGCCGCGCGCGACAGGCCCACGGTGCGCGGCAGCAGCCATGCGCCGCCGTCGCCGGGGATGATGCCGAGCTTCACGAAGCTCTCCGCGAACCGCGCCTTGTCGGACGCGATGCGGATGTCGCACATGCACGCCAGGTCGAGGCCTGCGCCGATGGCATGGCCGTTGACCGCGGCGATCACCGGCACCTCGAGGTTGAACAGCGCCAGCGTCAGGCGCTGGATGCCGCGGCGGTAGTCGTGGCGGATGTCCATCTCGCTCACTTCGGCGGTGGACTGGCGCTGCATCTCGCGGATGTCTCCGCCGGCCGAGAACGACGGCCCGTTGCCGGTCAGGATCACGGCACGCACGCTGCGGTCGTCGTGGATGCGATCGATCGCGACCAGGAATTCCGCCACCGCCGTGTTGCCGGTCAGCGGGTTGCGCTGCTCGGGCTGGTTCATGGTGAGCGTGACGATGGCGCCCGTCTGCTCGTACAACAAGAAGTCTGTCATCTCTGGTGTCCTCTCAGGTGCCGGCGAGTCTGGCGGGCACGCCGCCAAAAGTCCAATACACAAAGGCCGCCGGGCCATGCGGTATTCATATGGCGCCGCTGCACTTCGCTATTGGACAGTGCGCATGGCCGGCGATAACCTGCCCCGATGGCAGACCTTCTCGACAACCTGCGCCTGGCCACGCTGCCCGCGCATGCCGACAACTTCAGGGCGAAGGTCAAGACCTTCCTGAGCCGCGAACTGCCGCCCGCGCAGGCCGACGTGCGCTCGCGCTCATGGCTGGCCTTCGACGCCGACTTCAGCCGCGCGCTGGCGGCGCAGGGCTGGGTCGGCGTCACGCTGCCGAAGGCCCATGGCGGCGCCGACCTCGACGCCTTCAGCCGCTTCGTGCTGGTGGAAGAGCTGCTGGCCGCCGGTGCACCCGTGGGCGCACACTGGATCGCCGATCGCCAGAGTGGTCCCTTGATCCTCAAGTACGGCAGCGAAGCGCAAAAGAACTTCTACCTGCCGCGCATCTGCCGCGGCGAGGCCTTCTTCGGCATCGGCATGAGCGAGCCGAACGCCGGCTCCGACCTGGCAGCCGTCGGCACGCGCGCGACCCGCACCGGCCGCGGCTGGCGCCTGAACGGCCGCAAGATCTGGACGACCAACGGGCACCGCTGCCACTACGTGATCGCGCTGGTGCGCTCTTCCGGCACGGCCGCCGACCGACACGCGGGGCTGTCGCAGTTCATCGTCGACCTGTCCTTGCCCGGCGTCACCGTCCGGCCGATCGTCGACCTGACGGGCGACGCGCACTTCAGCGAGATGTTCTTCGACGACGTGGCGCTGGACGAGGCCGCGCTGATCGGCGCCGAGGGTCAGGGCTGGCAGCAGGTGACCGCCGAGCTGGCCTTCGAGCGCAGCGGGCCCGAGCGCATCTACTCGAGCATCGTCCTGCTCGACCGCTGGATCGCATGGCTGCGCAAGACAGGCGGCGCCGACGCGCACCTGGAAACGCTGGGCCGCTTCGCCACCCACCTGGCCACGCTGCGCCACATGTCCATCACCGTCACGGCGCGGCTCGCGGCCGGCGAAAGCCCGGTGGTGGAAGCGGCGTTGGTGAAGGACATCGCCACCGAGTTCGAACAAAGCATCCCCGCGATCCTGGAGGCGGCGCTGGGCGCGGACCCCGGCGCCGCGATCGACGACGACCTGCTGCGCGCCCTGGCCTACGTGAGCCAGATGGCGCCCACCTTCTCGCTGCGCGGCGGCACCCGCGAGATCCTGCGCGGAATGATCGCGCGCGGTCTCGGCCTGCGCTGACAACAGAAGGACCTTCATGTTCGCCGAAGCACTCGCATCCATCCTCCGTGACCACTGCACGCCGGCCGACGTGCGCGCCATCGAAGCCGGCGGCTCCCACGCCGCGCTGCTGGCGACCATCAGCGACGCCGGCTTTCTGGAACTGCTGGCCGCCGAGGAAGAAGGCGGCGCGGGCGCCAGCCTGTCCGACTTCCATCCGGTGCTCGCGCTGTGCGGCGCGCATGCCGTGCCGCTGCCGCTGGCGCAGACCTTCGGTGCGCGCCTGCTGGCGCCGCGCGAGGCCTTGCCCGACGGCCTGATCACCTTCGCGCCCGGGCTGGCACGCGACGCGGACGGCGCGCTGCACGCAGCGCCGGTGCCGTGCGCGCTCGTCGCCGCGCATGTGATCGCGGCCGACGGCGATGCGCTGCGGCTGCTGCCCGTGGCCGGCGCCCGGCGGGTACCGACCGGCGTGCACGGCAGCCTCGCCGCATCGCTGCACTGGCCCGCCGGTGCAGGCCGCGTATTGCCGTCAGGCGCCGCCGCCGGCCTGCAGCCGCTGGCCGCCGCACTGCACGCCGGCCTGCTCGCCGGTGCCATGAAGCGCGTGTTCGACATGACGCTGGCCTACGGCAACGAACGCGTGCAGTTCGGCAAGTCGATCGGCAAGTTCCAGGCGGTCCAGCACCAGTTGAGCGTGATGGCGGAGCACGTGGCCGCCGGCTGCATCGCGGCCGAAGCCGCATTCCAGGGCGCGGCCCGCATCCCTGCCGATGGCGCCTGTGCCATGGCCAAGGCCCGCACCAGCGAGGCGGCGCAGCTGGTGGCCTCGATCGCGCACGCGTTGCACGGCGCGATCGGCATCACCGAGGAATACGACCTGCAGCTCTACACCCGCCGCCTGCACGAATGGCGCATGGCCCACGGTTCGGAGACACACTGGAACCGCGTGCTCGGCCGCCTGCTGATCGACAGCCCGCACACCCTGGCGGCGGATTTCGTGCGCGCCATCGGCACCGCCGGCACCACCCCCACATCCACTTCCCCCTAGGAGCACCATGTCCCGCTATTCCGGTTACGAACGCCTGCTGATCCAGCAGGACGGCAAGATCCTTCGCATCACCCTCAACCTGCCCGAGAAGCGCAACATCGTCGGCGGCCCCATGAGCCTGGAGCTGATCCGTGCCGTGCAGACCGCCTCCAGCGACGACAGCGTGGCCGTGATCGTGCTCACCGGCGCGGGCGGCAGCTTCTCGGCCGGCGGCGACATCGTGGGCATGCAGACCAAGATCGACGACCCCAGCCTGTTCTACAAAGGCGTGATCCATTCGCGCCAGCTGGTGTTCAGCATGCTCGACTGTCCCAAGCCTGTTGTCTGCCGCGTCAACGGCCACGCCATCGGCCTGGGCGCGACCATCGCGCTGCTGTGCGACGTGGTGATCGCCAACGAGGACGCGAAGATCGGCGACCCGCATGTGCGCATGGGCCTGGTGGCCGGCGATGGCGGCGCGCTGATCTGGCCGCAGTTGATCGGCTATGCGCGTGCGCGCAAGTACCTGCTGGGCGGGGATCTCATCACCGGCAAGCTGGCCGCCGAGATCGGCCTCATCGCCGAAGCCGGACCGATGGACGTGGTGGACCGCCTGACCGAAGAGTGGGCGCAGAAGTTCGCCGAGGGCGCGACGCAATCCATTGCCGGCACCAAGATCACCATCAACCTGCCGCTGCGCCAGGCCGCGCAGGCCGCGCTGGACGTGGGCATGGCGTACGAGGGCCTGTCCAACATCACCAAGGACCACCAGGAAGCCGTGAGCGCCTTCATCGAAAAGCGCAAGCCGAGCTTCACCGGCGAATGAACGGCGCCATGAGCACTGCGCAACCCGCGCAGCCGCGCAAGCCCGCCCTCGCCGGCGTCCGCATCCTCGACCTGTCGCGTGTGCTCGCGGGTCCCTGGTGCACCATGACGCTGGCCGACCTGGGCGCGGACGTGATCAAGATCGAGAACCCCGCCGGCGGCGACGACACACGCGGCTGGGGTCCGCCCAACGTGGGCGGCGAGTCGGCCTATTTCTTCTGCGCCAACCGCAACAAGCGCAGCGTGGCGGTCGACATCAGCCAGCCCGAAGGCCAGGCGCTGGTGCGCGAACTGCTCGCGCATTGCGACGTGGTGGTGGAGAACTTCCGCGCCGGCGCACTCCAGCGCTACGGACTGGACTACGAAAGCCTGAGCGCGAGCCGGCCCGACCTGATCTATTGCTCCATCTCCGGCTACGGCCGCAGCTCGCCGCTGGCGGACCGGGCCGGCTACGACTACATCATGCAGGCCGAAGGCGGGCTGATGTCCATCACGGGCGAGGCCGAGGGCGAGCCGATGAAAGTGGGCGTGGCCGTCGCCGACCTGTTCACCGGCATGTACGCGGTGCAGGCCATTCTGGCGGCCATCATCGCGCGGCGCAACGACGGCCTGGGCCAGCGGATCGACATGGCGCTGTTCGACTGCCAGCTGACCATGCTGGCCAACGTGGGCAGCTCGTACCTGGTCTCGGGCAAGGAACCCGTGCGCTACGGCAACGGGCATCCGGCCGTGGTGCCCTATCAGGTGTTTCCCACGCGCGACGCCGAGATCGTCGTCGCGGTCGGCAACGACCGGCAGTTCCGGCTGTTCTGCGAGCAGGTGCTGGAACGTCCCGACATCGCGGCCGACCCGCGCTTCAGCGCCAATGCCGACCGCGCGCGCCACCGCGAGGCGCTGGTGCCGCTGCTGTCGGACATCCTGCGCACGCAGGATGCGGCGCACTGGCAGGCGCGCCTGGCGACCACCGGCATTCCGACCGGCCGCGTGCGCACCGTCGGCGCGGCGCTCGAATCACCGGAAGCGCAGGCGCGCGGCATGGTGAGCGAGGTGGAACATCCGACGGCCGGCTCCATCCGCCTGGTCAGCTCGCCGCTGCGCATGAGCGGTACGCCGGTGCGCACGCCCTCGCCGCCGCCGACGCTGGGGCAACACACCGATGAAGTGCTGGCGGAAATCGGCTGGCCGACGCGCGGGCGCAGCCAGCCGAAGGTCGTTTGAGGGACGCGCAAGGCCCGCGCGTCGACCGGGCAATGGCCTTGCCGCGCGGGTCCGCCCCGACGATCTTCACTCGCCCGCAGCGGCCAGTTCGACATGACGCCGGCGGTGCTGGGCCGCATTGCCCAGCCAGGCCGAGAGCACCAGGGCGCGCTTGAGGTAAAGGCCGATATCGCATTCGTGCGTGTAGCCGATGGCCCCATGCAACTGGATGCACTCGCGCGTGATGCGCAGTGCCGCATCGCTGCAACGTGCCTTGCATCGGCTCGCGACGCGGCTGCGCTCGGGGCCCGTGCAGGCGTCGTCCGTGAACGCGGCCAGTGCCTCGTCGAGCACCGCAGCCGCGAGCTCGCGCTGCACCAGCAGATCGACCGCCTTGTGCTGCAGCGCCTGGAAGCTGCCGATGGGCTGGCCGAACTGCACGCGCGTGCGCATGTAGGCCAGCGTCATGTCGAAGGCTTCGTGCGCCACGCCCAACAGCTCGGCGCTCGCGGCCACGGTCGCCGCGTCGAGCGCCTGCGCGAGCACGGCACGCCCGTGCGCGGGCGCGGCCATGAGCGCGTCGGCCTTGACGGCCACGTGGTCCAGCGCCACCGCGATCGAAGGCGTGCCATCGGTCTGCCAGGTATTCGACACGTGCACCCCCGGGGCATCACGCGGCACATGGAGCACACCGACACCCTCGTCGATGCGCGCCGACACCAGGAAGGCCGTGGCCGCCGCGCCGCCAGCCACCCATCCCTTGCGGCCCGAGATCACGAATCCGTTCCCTTCGCGCCGGGCCTCGGTGCGGATGGCATCGACCGCAATCGATGCGGCCTGTTCTTGCCACGCCAGCGCGAGAGTGGCGGCGCCCGAGGCCACGTCCCCGAGCAACGCACCGGCCTGCGGCTGCACCGCGGCGTGAAGCAACGCGGTGACCGGCAGCACGGCCGTCGCCACGAAGGGCTCGCCCAGCAGGCTGCGCCCCAGCTCCTGCGCGACCGCTGCCGCCTCGCGCAGGCCGAGCCCTGCGCCGCCCTGTGCCTCGGCGACCAGCATGCCGCGCCAGCCCAGCGCCTGCATCTGCGCGAAGGCCGCCGCATCGAAGCCGGGCAGCGCCGGGTGCCATGCGCGTGCGCGCATGGCGCCATGGTCGCGCTCGCCGGCCGCGAAGTCGCGCGCGCTGTCGCGCAGCAGGGTCGCGATGTCGCCGCCTTGATCTTCTGCGTTCATCGGCGGCTCCTTCATTCCGGAAGTTCCAGCCACTGCCTGGCCAGGATGTTGCGCTGGATCTGGTTCGAGCCGCCGTAGATCGTCGGCCCGCGCGACTCGAGGAAGGGCGTGAGAAGGTCGATGGACTCGCCACCCACATCCACCGCGCCTTCGGTCGCACCGTCCTGCCCCGAGGTTTCGACCAGCAGTTCGGTCACGCGCTGGCAGGTTTCGGTGGCGGTCATCTTGAGCAGCGAGGATTCAAGACCGAAGCCCTTGCCCAGCGAGAGCGAGTGCACGAGCCGTTCGTACATCGCGGCCAGGTCACGCACGTCGAAGAGCAGTTGCGTGTAGCGGTCCTGGAACACCGGGTCGGTCCAGGCCCCGTTGGCACGCGCCACCTTCTCCAGGCGCGCGAGTGCGATCAGCGACTGGCGAGGCGAGCCCGACCACACGCGCTCGAACCCGAGCAGCGTCTTGGCGATGTTCCAACCGCCGTGGAGTTCGCCGACCACGTCGCTGCGATGGGCGCGCACATCCTCCAGGAAGACCTCGCAGAATTCCTCGCCGCCCGAGATGTCGCGGATGGGCCGCACGGTGATGCCGGGCTGGTCCATGGGGAACAGCACGAAGCTGATGCCGGCCTGCTTGCGCACCGTCTTGTCGGTGCGCACCAGCGCGAACATGTGGGTGCCGTCGAAACCCATCGTGGTCCAGATCTTCTGGCCGTTGATGATGAACTCGTCGCCTTCGAGCCGCGCCTCGGTGCGCAGGCTGGCGAGGTCGGAGCCCGCATTGGGTTCGGAATAGCCCTGCACCCAAACGTCCTCGCCCGAAAGAATGCGCGGCAGGTATTTGCGGCGCTGCGCTTCGGTGCCGCGCGCGATCAGGATCGGACCGAAGTTCGTCAGCGACTGGGTCTGCATGACCGGCGCGCCGCTGCGCTCGTACTCCTCGATGTAGATCAGCTGCTTGACCGGCGACAGCCCCATGCCGCCCCATTCGACGGGCCACGAAGGCGCCACCCACCCCTGTTGCGAGAGCGTCATGAACCAGGGCTTCACCAAGTGCCAGCGCAGCCGCTTCGGCCGGTGCCGCAGCGCCGCCGGGCAATTCGCATCGAAGAAGGCGGCGGCGCGGGCCCGGAAGTGCTCGTCGTCAAGGCCGTTCCAATCCGTGGCGGCCGCTTGTTCGTTCATGCTCATTCGCCCTTGAACTCCGGCTTGCGCTTCTCCGCAAAGGCCGTGACCGCAGCCGCATGGTCGCCGCTGTTCATGGTCAGCATCTCATAGGCGATGGAGGTGTCGAGCACCAGATTGAGCTGCTCCTTCACGCGCTTGTTCACCGAAAGCTTGGTCCACTGCACGGCCCACGTCGGCAGCGCTGCGAGTTCGCGTGCGATGGCAGTCGCTTCGGCCAGCACCTGCTCCTGGGGGAATACATGAGTCACGAGGCCCATCGCGTGCGCCTCGCGCCCGGTGATCAGACGCCCGCGCATCAGCAGGTCCTTGGCGCGTGCATCGCCGATCAGCAGCGGCATCACCACCGCGCCGCCGTCGCCGGCCACGAGGCCGACCTTGGTGTGGCTGTCGCCGATGCGGGCGTTCTCGGCCATGACCGTGATGTCGCAGAACAGCGCCAGCGAACAGCCGAAGCCGGCGGCGTCGCCGTTGATGGCCGCGATCACGGGCGGCGAGGTCTCGACCATGTTCTGCCAGAGCCGGCGTGTGTTGCCCGGCGCGCGCAGCGAGTGGCGGAAGTTGTCCTTCGTTCCCACGCGCCGGGCCATGCCCTTGAGGTCGCCGCCGGCCGAGAAGGCCTTGCCGGCGCCCGTCAGCACCACGGCGCGGATGCGCTCGTCGTCGTTGATGTCGAGCCAGATGCGCTCGAGTTCGTGGTGCATGGGCACGCTCGCCGCGTTGAGCGTGTCGGGGCGGTCGAGGGTCAGGATCGCGACGCCGTCGTCGCCGATCTCGATCCGGAGGTACTGGTACTTGTCGTAGTTCATGCAGTGCTTTCCGCAGGGTCTTGCGCGGCTGCGCCATGCAGCGCGCGGATTCGGTTCTTGTCGATCTTTCCGTTGTTCAGCTTGGGCAGCTCGGTCGCGAAGACCACGCTGCGCGGCTTCTTGTAGCTGGCGATGAGCGTGCGGCAGTGGTCGATCAGCGCCTGCGCCGAGGCGCCGGCGCCGGCATGCAACACCACGACCGCGCGCACCGCCTCGCCCCAGCGCGCGTCGGGCACGCCGATCACCGCGGCCTCGCGTACCGCCGGGTGCTGCACCAGCGCCTGCTCGACCTCGCGCGAGTAGATGTTCTCGCCGCCCGAGATCACCATGTCCTTCTTGCGGTCGACGATATAGAGGAAGCCGTCCTCGTCGAAACGCCCGACATCGCCCGAATGGATCCAGCCGCCGCGCAGGGCCTGCAGCGTGGCCGGCATGTCATTCCAGTAGCCGCGGAACATCACGCCGCCGCGATAGACGATCTCGCCGGCCTCGCCGGGTGCTGCGTCGCGGCCGTCCTCGCCGACGAGACGGACGTCGGTCCCGATCAAGGGCTGGCCCACCGACTCCAGGCGCGCACGCTCGCGCGCGCTGCCGTCCGGCCGATGCTGCGATCGCAACAGCACGCTGACCGCGCCCTCGGTCTGCCCGTAGACCTGGTGGAACACATTGCCCATCAAGGCCAGGCCCTTGCGCAGCACGTGGATCGGCATCGGCGCGGCCGAATAGCACAGCACCCGCACCGATGAAAGGTCGCGCCGGGCGATGTCCGGCTCGTCGAGCACCGACTGCACCATCGTCGGCGCCAGGTGCAGGATGCTGGCCTTCTCGCGTTCGATCGCGTCGAGCACGCGCGCCGGCTCGAACTGGCGCTGCACCAGCACCGTGGCGCCGCGCCACAGCGCGCCGATCTGCAGCCCCTTGGCGCCGACGTGGAAGTAGGGCATGACCAGCAGCATCCGGTCGGCCGGCGAGATCCCCATCTCGGCCGCATGCATCTGCGCCTTGTTGACGCTGTCGCGGTGCGCCAGCAGGCAGCCCTTGGGCTTGCCGGTGGTGCCGCTGGTGAAGATGAGGTGGGCGATGTCGTCCTCCTCGGCACGCCCCGCGGGCCCCTGCGCGATGGCAATCTCCAGCACGGTTTCGTACGCTTCGGCCCAGGCGGGCGCAGGGCCGATGCAGATCCACGCGCGCACCTGCGGCAGCTGTTCGCGCAGGCGGTCGACCAGCTGCGCATACTCGCTCTCGAACACGAAGGCAGCCGGTGCCGCGCTCTGGAGGATGGCGAGCATCTCGGCCTCGGCGAGGCGATAGTTGACCGTGGCCGCCATGAAGCCGGCGTACTCGCAGGCGCCATAGAACTCGAAGTACTCGATGCAATTCATCGCCAGCATGGCGATGCGGTCCTGGTGCACGCAGCCGCGCGCTTCCAGGGCCGCGGCCAGGCGGCAGACCCGCTCGTGGTAGCGGCCATGCGTCAGGCGGCGCGTGCCGTCGTCGAAGGCCACGCCGTCGCGCAGGAAGCGCGCGTTGCGCTCGATCAGGTCGCCCAGCGTCAGGCCGGTGGAGATGCGGCGCGGCAATGCGATCCGAGGACTCATGCGCGTTGCCGGTCTGCGTTCGCGCCGCGCTTCATGTCCATGCCGGCCTTATTCGGGCTGGACACCTGCCACCTTGGCCGCGGCGGCCCAGTACGCCAAATCCTTTCGGACCAGGTCGCGCATCTTGTCCGCACTGCCGGGCATCGGCGTCAGGTACTGGATGCGCATCGCCTGGAGCACCTCCGGCTCTTTCAGGACGCTATCGATCTCCTTGTTGAGCCGGTTGACGATCGGCGCCGGCAAGCCGGCCGGCCCGAACAGGCCGAACCAGGGTTCGAACGCGAAGCCGGGCAGGCCAGCCTCTGCCACCGTCGGCACGTCGGGCATCAGCGGCGAGCGGGCGGAGGTCGCCAGCGCGAGGGTCTTGAGCTTGCCGGCCTTGATCAGCGGACCGGATGTCTGCATCGAATCGAACATCAGCTGCACCTGGCCGGACACCAGATCGGGAAGCGCCTGGGCACCGGCCTTGTAGGGGACATGTGTCGACTGCACGCCCGCGCGCTGGTTGAACAGCGTCATGGCCAGATTGTTGGTCGTTGCCACGCCATACGACGCGTAGTTGAGCTTGCCGGGATGGGCCTTCATGTAGGCAATCAGTTCCGGCACCGTCGATGCCGGCACATCGTTGGAAGCCGTCAGCGAGATCAACATGATGGCCAGCGGTGCGATGGGGGTGAAGCTCTTCACCGGATCGAAAGGCACCTTGGCCATCATGACCGGCGCGCTGGTCAGGCCCGAGGTGGTCAGCAGGAGCGTATAGCCATCGGCCGGCTGCTTGGAGACGTACTCGGAGCCGATCACCGTGCCGGCGCCCGGCTTGTTGTCGACCACCACCGGCTGGCCGAGCCGCTGCTGAAGCTTCTCGGCCATCAACCGTGCGATCTGGTCGGTCCCTCCCCCGGCGCCGTAGGGCACGACCAACTTGATCGGGCGATTGGGATAGTTGTCCTGAGCTGCCGCCGGCCAAGCCGCCATGGCGGCAGCCGCGGCGAGTGCAAGCGCGGCAGCCCTAAGGATCAATCGGTTCAGATGCATGGACATCAGGTTTCCTGAATCTTGAGTGGTGGCGAATTTCATCTGCAACGATAAAAGGGCGCTCTTGCCATTTCAAACGTGAATACCCCGGACAAACCTAATGCGCACATGTGTGATTCATTGGTGCAACCATGCGGCGGCTATAGCGTGTCCGCCGACCCGAAGATCGCCGTCGCCTGGCTCGACAGCACGCCGCCGTTGCCATGGGCCATCGCGACCTTCGCACCCTCGACCTGGCGCGCGCCCGCCGTGCCGCGCACCTGATGCACGGCCTCGACCATCGTGAAGAGCCCGTACATGCCGGGATGTACGCACGACAGGCCGCCGCCGTTCGTGTTGACCGGCAGCCGCCCGCCGGGCGCGATGGCGCCGTCGGCAACGAAGGCGCCGCCTTCGCCCTTGGCGCAGAAGCCGAGGTCCTCCAGGAACAGGATGGTGTTGATGGTGAAGGCGTCGTACAGCTCGGCCACGTCGATGTCCTTCGCCGTCAGGCCGGCCTGGGCATAGGCACGCGCGCCGCTCTCGGTGGCGGCCGTCACGCACAGGTCCGGCATGTTGGCGATCGAGCGATGCCAGGTGGCCGAAGCGGAGGCCAGCAGGTAGGCCGGCCGGTGCGGAAAATCGCGCGCGCGCTCGGCGCGCACCATGACCACCGCGGCCGCGCCATCGGTCACCAGACAGCAGTCGCGCACCGTCAGCGGATCCGACACCATGCGCGCATTCAACACGTCGTCGATGCTCAGGTCCTCGCGCATGAAGGCGTCGGGATTGAGCTGCGCCCACCTGCGCGCAGCCACGGCCACCTCGGCCAGCTGGCGGCGCGTGGTGCCGTATTCGTGCATGTGGCGCGCCGCGGCCAGCGCATAGGACGAGGGCGGATTCATCGGCTTGTAGCGGTGCTCGTACACGACGGGCGTGCCGCCGCCGGAGACCAGGCCGCCCGCGGCGGAGCGCTGGTTGCTGCCATAGGTGATCAACGCCACGTCGCACAGCCCGGCATCGAGCGCCAGCGCGGCCCACATGGCCTGGATCTGGAACGACGAGCCGCCGGTGCGCAGGTTGTCCGTGACCTTGGGGTGGATGCCGAAGTACTCGGCCATCGTGAGCGACGACAGCGGGTCCTGCGGCAGCGTGGTGAACAGGCCATCGACGTCCGACGGCTTGAGGCCGGCATCGGACAGCGCCAGCAGCGCAGCCATCGCCGCGAGATCGATCGCCTCGTTGCCGGGCGCGGAGCCCATGCCATAGGTGGCCGCACCCACCACGGCGGACCTGCCGCGCGGAAAGCCCAGGCCGCTCATGCCGCGCCCCCTTCCACCGGCTCGAACACCAGCAGCGCCTTGTCGCCGGGCTCGATGCGCGCCTTCACCCTCATGCCGATGCGCACGTCGGCAGCGGCGATGCCGACCACCCTGCTCGTGAGGCGCGGACCTTCCTCGAGGTCGATCAGCGCGACGTTGTAGGACTCTGCCGGCGGCCTGACGCGCACGACCGTGGTCGAGTACACGATGCCGCGGCCGCTGGGCTCGAACCATTCGAGCGCGGTGTCGCCGCTCAGCGGTTCGGCCACACGCGGGTAGAAGAAGGCGCGGCCCGACTTGACGGCCCGCTGGATCATGAAGCGGCCTTCGTCGAGATGCTTCTGGAATTGCGCATCGGTCCGTGCCGGCGCGCGCGCCTGCGCGGCGTTCTCTGGGTTCATCGTCTGTTCCTTCTTCATTGCGGCGGCCGGACCGCGATCAGCGAATCCACGGCCACCACACCCTGGCCTTCTGGATAGACCAGCACGGGATTGAAATCGATCTGGTCCACCACGCCCTCGCCCTCCGCGGCCAGCCGCGCGACGGCGCCCAGCAGCTTCGCCAGCGCGTCGAGGTCGGCCGGCGGACGGCCGCGCGCACCCTTGAGGATGGCCGCCGCCTTCAGGCCGTCGATCATGCGCAGCGCGTTCGCGCGCGAGATCGGCGGCGGCGCGAACACGACGTCCTTCAGCACCTCGACGTAGATGCCGCCGAAGCCCAGCATCACCAGCGGGCCGAAATCCGCATCGTGAACCATGCCCACGACCATCTCGTGGCCGGGCGGCATCATCTTCTGCACCTGCACGCCCTCGATGCGGGCCTGCGGCGCGTGGCGCCGCACGTTGCCCATCAGCCGCGCGTAGGCCGCATCGAGCGCGTGCTCTTCCACGCCCAGCACCACGCCGCCGGCCTCCGTCTTGTGCGCGATGTCCGGTGACTGGATCTTGAGCACGACGGGAAAGCCCATCTCGCGCGCTTGCTTCAATGCCTGCGCCGCACTCGTGGCCACGGCGGCGGGCGGCACGGGAATCGCGTAGTGGGCCAGGAGCCTGCGCGTGTCGGCCTCGCCCAGCACGCCGGCGGCGAGCGCGTTCGACTGGAACCATGAAGGCGCGGCCACCTGCTCCTGCGGACGGCCCGCGGCCTCGCACCGGCGCGCCTGAAAACTGCCATAGCGGCGCAGCGCCTCGAGCGCGCAGGCGCAGGCGCGAAACGACGCGAAGCCGTGCGCGCCGATGTCGGCCAGCGCCTGCAGGTTTTCCTGCGAAGGCGCGATGTGCGAATGGAACAGCACCGGGATGCCGCAGCGCTCGAGCAGGGGTTTCAGCTCGGGCGCCATGCCCTGGACGCGGCCGCGCGGCGACAGGCCCATGTTGACCAGCACCGCGTCCACCTCGCCGGAGCGCGCGAGCACGTCGATCACGCCCAGCATCGCGCGCCCCTTGTTCTCGGTGGCGGTGACGGTGGTGTCGACCGGGTTGGCGGCCGACGACAGCGCGGGCACGAGTGCCTTGATCTCCTGCTGCACGTGCGCGCTCAGCGGTGGCAGCGTGAGGCCCTGCGCCGACAGCAGGTCGGCCGCCCAGCCGCCCGCACCGCCGGAGGTGGTGATCACCGCGGTGCGGCCGCCGCGCATCAAGGGCATGCGCGAGAAGGCCGCGGCGACCGACAGCATTTCCTCGGCGTCCGACACGCGGATCACGCCATGGCGCTCGAACACCGCGTCGTAGGCGGCATCGGCGCCGGCCAGGTGCGCGGTGTGCGACACCGCGGCGCGCTGCCCGGCCTCGGAGCGGCCGATCTTCATGACCACGATCGGGATCTCGCGGTGGGCCGCCTTCTCGGCGACGGCGGCGAAGCGGCGCGGATTCTTCAACCCCTCGATGAACAGCAGGATCACGCCGGCTTCGCCGCCATCGGCCAGCTGCTCGACAAAATCCAGGCATTCGAGGTCCGCCTCGTTGCCGGTGGTCGTCACGCTGTGGACATC
Organism: Variovorax sp. PBL-E5; assembly: GCF_901827185.1. Lineage (NCBI taxonomy): Bacteria > Pseudomonadati > Pseudomonadota > Betaproteobacteria > Burkholderiales > Comamonadaceae > Variovorax > Variovorax sp. PBL-E5. The sequence goes on from NZ_LR594673.1 coordinate 506,920, forward strand.
GAGGTGCTCCGCCAGGGCGCGTCCGAACAGCGCGAAGCCGATGCCACCGCTTTGCGAGACCACGGCCACCGGCCGCTTCGAGGCATGGCGGCGCGGCGGATGGTCGATGCACTCCTCGACCACGTGCGCGAAGGTCGCGGCAAGGCCGGCCCCGGGCAGGTACAGCCCTTCCGTGTTGGGGCCGAGGATGGACATACCCTTGGCGCGCGCTGCCCGCACTGCGCGCTCGAGCGCCGGCTCGGGAACGTCGGACGAAAAGACGATCGCGCCCGCGCAGCCCATGGCCGCGGCTTCCTCGATCAGCGCGGGCACGCCGGTGCCGGGAATGCCGATGAGCAGCAGGTCCGGCACTTCGGGCAACGCGCCCAGCGAGGCGTAGGCCTTCAGCCCCTGGATCGTGGCGTAGCCGCCGGGATTGACCGGGTACACCGGGCCGGTGAAGCCGCCGTCCTTCACGCAGCGCAGCATCTTGCCGCGTGTCTTGCCGGTGTCCTGCGATGCGCCGACGACGGCCACCGAACGCGGATGAAGCAGGCGCGGGTTCATGCGGTGATGTGCGAGCCGCCGTTCACCGACAGATGCTGTCCGGTGATGAAGCTGCTGGCCGGCGACACCATGAAGGCGATGGCCTTGACCGCTTCGTCGGGCTCCAGGAAGCGGCCGAGCGGAATGTTGGCCAGGTACTTGTCGCGGAACTTCTCGCTGCGCACGACTTCGGTCATTTCGGTGGCGACCACGCCGTAGGCGATGCTGTTCACGCGGATGCCGTGGCGGCCCCACTCGCGCGCGGCGCTCATCGTGAGGCCCAGCACGCCGCTCTTGGCAGCGCCGTAGTTGATCTGCCCCACCGTGCCCTTGCGACCGGCGTCGGACGAGATGTTGACGATGGTGCCGGGCTCCTTGTCGCCCGCCTCCGCGCGGTGAACCATGTCGGCACCGGCGATCTGCAGGCAGTTGAAGACGCCGGTGAGGTTGACATCGATGACGGCCTGCCATTGCTCGGGCGTCATCTTGGAGATCATCGCGGTGCGGGTGATGCCGGCATTGTTCACCAGCGCATGCACGCCGCCGAATCGCGCCGCGGCCTCCTTGACGACGGCTTCGACGAAGCCGCGGTCGGTCACGCTGCCGGCCTTGGCCAGCACGCGCTGCGCATCGAGCGAGGCAGTGGCCTGCGCCAGCGTGCCCGCATTCGTATCCACCAGCGTGAGATTGGCGCCGAGTTCGTGCAGCAGTTTGGCCGCATGCAGGCCGATGCCTTGCGCGGCGCCAGTCACCATCACGTTGCGCCCGGTCATGTCCATCAGGTTGATCATTCGTCGTTTCCTTTGCGAGGGGTCGTCGGCGCAGGTGCTACTTGTCGGTGTAGACCGGCTTGCGCTTGTCCAGCGCCGCGGCCACGGCCTCGGCGTGATCGGCCGTGTGCTGGGCCAGGCCCTGCAGGCCGGCGGCGAGCGAGAGCGAGGCTTCGAGCGACTGCTCGGCCGAATCGCGCAGCAAGCGCTTGTTCATGCGGATCGCGTGCGAGGGATGGCGCGCGATGCGCCCGGCAAGCGCGCGCGCGCGCGGCATCAGCTGGTCCGGCGGCAGCAGCTGCGAGATCACGCCGAGTTCCAGCGCGCGGCGGGCGTCGAAGTCATCGCCGGTCAACGTCAGTTCCGCCGCGATGGCCGGACCCACTGCGCGCTGCAGCAGCCAGCTGCCGCCGGCAGCAGAGACCAGGCCCAGCCGGATGAAGCTCTCGGCAAAGAGGGCCTTCTCGGAAGCGATGCGCAGGTCGCACATCAGCGCGATGTCGAGCCCCGCGCCGATGGCCGGTCCGTTGACCGCGGCGATGACCGGCACTTCCACCGCCATGAAGCCCCGCGCCAGGCGCTGCACGCCGCGGTCGTAGTAGCGGCGGATCTCCGACGGGCTGCCGGCGAAGTGATGCTCCCTGTCGCGCATCGCCTTCAGGTTGCCGCCGGCGCAGAACACGTTGCCGTTGGCCGTGAGGATGACGCACTTGATGGACACGTCCGCGTTGATGCGGCCCAGCGCCTCCAGCAATGCATCGGTCAGCTCGGCGCTGACCATGTTGCGCGTGTCGGGCCGGTTGAGCGCAAGCACCACGATCGGCCCTTCGCGCTCGTACGTGACCACGGGCGAATCGGCGCTGGATGTCATGGATGCTCCTTCTCATTGCCTTCGTGCCTGGCGCGGGCGGGCCGCTGCACGACCGCGTCCAGTGCGACGACGCCCTGTCCGCGCGCACGCACGACCACCGGGTTGACCTCGATCTCGCCGATGTCGTCCTGCCGCGATACGGCCAGGTGCGACAGCGCGGAGATGGCCCGCGCCATGGCGTCGATGTCGCCCTCGGGCGCACCGCGCCAACCCGAGAGCAGCGGCCAGGTGCGCAGCTCGCGCATCATCTCGTGCGCCTGCGCCACGCTCACCGGCGCCAGCCGTATCGCGACGTCGCGCAGCAGTTCCACCGCCACGCCGCCGAGGCCGAAAGTGACGACCGGGCCGAAGGTCGGGTCGGGCGCGACGCCGAGGATGCATTCGGTGCCGCCGCTCACCATCTCGGAGACCAGGTAGCCTTCGATGCGCGCCTGCGGCAGCTCGCGGCCGAGGCCATCGGCCATCCGCCGCACCGCGTCGATCACCGCGGGGCCATCGGCCAGGCGCAAGGCCACGCCGCCGTGCTCGGTCTTGTGCGGGATGTCGGGTGACACCACCTTGACCGCGACGGGGAAGCCGATGCGCTCGGCCGCCGAAGCCGCTTCGTCGGCGGTCTGCACGACGATCTCGTCGGGCGAGCGGATGCCGCACGCGGCCACGATGCGCTTTGCTTCGACCTCGTTGAGCGGCGTGGTGCCGGCGGGCACCAGGTCCGCCGCAAAGGACGGCGGCGTCTCGGCCGCCGCGGCCGGACGGCGGTAGAACTGCTCGAAGCGGTACAGCGCCGCCAGCGCCTTCACGGCCTCGGACGGATCCTCGTACACGAGGAAGCCGGCGTCGTGGTAGGTCTCGCGCAGATCCGGCGGCGTGGTGACGGACAGCAGCAGCAGGCGATCGGGGTGATGGTCCGCCACTTCCTTGAGCACGTTGCAGATCGGGCCGGCCATGCTGGGCGCCATGCCGACGATGCCGAGGAACAGGATGACGGCGTCGAAGGCGTCGCTCTCCAGCACGCGCTCGAGCGTGCGGCCCAGCATGTCGTGGTTGGCCGTGACCAGGCCTGTCATGTCGATCGGGTTGTGCGGCGAGCAATACGGAACGATCTCGCGCAGCTGCGCCTGCGTCCTTGCCGGCACCTCGCCCAGCTGCAGGCCGGCGTCGGCGATGAAGTCGGCCATCTGCACGCCGACGCCGCCCGAGATGCTGATGACGGCGGTGCGCGGCCCGTGCGGGCGCTTGCCGCGCGACAGCGCGTAGGCGACGTCCAGCAGCTCGTCGGTGGTGCGCGCGCGGTACACGCCGTACTCGCGGAAGATGGCGTCGTAGACCGCGTCCTCGCCGGTGAGCGATGCGGTGTGCGAGGCGGCGGCGGCGCGGCCCTCGGGCGTGCGGCCGACCTTCATCATGACCACCGGCTTGTGGCGGCTGCGCGCCGTATCGAGCGCCTGCAGCAGCCGGGCCGGGGAACGCACGCCTTCCAGGTAGCCCAGCAGGATGTCCACGTCGTCGCGCCGCGCCACCCAGTCCAGCGCCTCGCCCATGTCGACGTCGCATTCGTTGCCGGTGGCGACGAAATAGCCCAGGCCCAGCTTGCGCAGTTGCGCGTGCTGCAGGATGTAGCCGCCGTAGCCGCCGCTTTGCGTGACGACGCCGATGCGGCCCGGCTCGGGCAGGCCTTGTTCGTAGGCCGACGCGAAGGTGGCGATGAAGCCGGCGCGGGCATTGACCAGGCCCATGCAGTTGGGGCCGAGGATGCGCATGCCGCTGGCGCGTGCAATGGCCACCACCTCGTCCTGCCGCGCCTGGCCTTCGCCGCCCACCTCCGCGAAGCCTGCGCCGTAGATGATGGCGGACCTGACGCCCGTCTGCGCGCAATCGCGCAGGGTCGGCACGGTCTCTTCGGCGGTGATGGAAAGGATGGCGCAATCGAAGGGCTTGCCGATCGCCTTCACGCTGGGGTAGGCCTTGATGCCCTGCACCTCGTCGCGCCCGGGATTCACCGGATACAGCGGGCCGCCGAATCCGGCGTGGCGCAGGTAGTGCAGCACGCGCCCGCCGAAGCGGCGCCAGTCGTTCGATGCACCGACGACGGCCACCGATTGCGGCGCGAAGAGCGCGTCGAGGCTGGAAGGTGCGGAAGGAGGAATGATGGTGGAACTCAATGGATTCGCTCTGCGTGCATGCGGCTCGCCGAGGGCGCGCCGGGACGCAACGAGGCTAACAGAGCACGCCTGTTTGAGCGCCTGGCGCGAGGGGCGCGCGGCAACTCATCACATGCATGTCGAATTGGTGCCGGCGCGCTCCTTGTGTTGCTGCGCGCAGCGACGCTGCGCACAATGCACCGACCCGAAGAGACACCAGGAGAGCCTCCGTGGATCCATCGCCGAGCGAAAGTTTCGCGGCGCGCCTCGACCGGCTGGAGTCGCTCGACAGCATCCGCCAGCTCGCCAGCAAGTACGCGCTGGCGATCGACGTGCGCGACCTGGATGCCGTGGTATCCCTGTACGTCGAGGACATCCGCGTCGGGCCCGGCCCGCGCGGGCGGGCCGCACTCAAGGACGTCTTCGATCGCGTGCTGCGCGGCTTCACCACCACCTCGCACCAGGTGCAGAACCACGTGATCGAGTTCGACGATGCCGACAACGCCCAGGGCCTGGTCACCTGCCGCTGCGAGCACGAAGTGCAGACCACGCAGGGGCCGCGCTGGGTGGTGCTGCAGAACCTCTACCACGACCGCTACCGGCGCGACAAAGGCCGCTGGTACTTCCGCGCCCGCGTGCAGAACCGCCTCTATGCCACCGCGCTGGAAGATCCGCCCACCGGTCCGCTCAAGGACCGCTGGCCGGACACGCCGCCCGCGGCCGCGCCCTTCCACGACCCCTTCGATGCTTGGCGCGAGTTCTGGGGCGAGCAGGCGCCGGCTGCCGAGATTCCGGCATGGACGGCCGCGGACAACTTCATCCACCGCCTGCGCCGCAGCGACAAGCTGCCGGCGCTGGCGCGGCACATCGCGAAGGCGCATGCCGAGACGCGCGCAGCGGCCCCCGACAGCAAGGACGAACCCGCGCTCTAGACGAGCGCGGCCATGCGCTCCAGATGAAAGTCCTCGTCGCCCAGCAGCAGCGTGGCGAGCATGAGGCGCTTGAAATGCGCGCTGATATCGAGCTCCTCGCTCATGCCCATGCCGCCGTGCATCTGCACCGCATCGCGGCCCACCAGGCGCGCGCAGCGGATGGCCTGCACGCGCGCCGCGGAGATGTCGTGCATCCGCTCGCGCGCGGACTTGCCGGCATCGGTCAGCGCAGCCGCGGCGACGAGGGCCATCGAGCGCGCCAGTTCCACCGCCACGTACATGTCGGCCAGCCGGTGCTGCAGCACCTGGAACTTCGCCAGCGGCGCGCCGTACTGCTCGCGCGTCTTGAGGTACTCGCAGGTGCTGTCCACCAGGTAGGCGGTCGAGCCGACCACCTCGGCGCACAGTGCGGCGCTGCCGTGATCGGCGGCGAGCGTGAGCAGCGGCACGGCCTCGCCGAGGCGGCCGACGATGTCCGAGCGCGGCACCCGAACGTCCTCCAGCGTCAGTTCGGCGGCCGTCTGGCCATCGTTGCTGCGGTAGCTGCGGATGCGCAGGCCGGGCGCGTCCCTGGCCACAAGGAACAGGCTGACGCCTTCGGCATTGCGCGCGCTGACGAAGAACCGGTGCGCGATCGCGCCGTTCGGCACCACGCGCTTGCGCCCCTTCAGCACCCAGCTCTCGCCGTTCGCGACGGCGATGGTGTCGACGCGCGCGAAGTCCTGGCCCACGTCGTCTTCCAGCGCGGCCAGCGCCAGCTGCAGTTCGCCGGCCACCATCTGCGCGAGCAGCGCATCGCGCGTCGCGCCTTGCAGGCCATGCTGCAGCAGTGCGCCGCCGACCACCACGGTCCACAGGTAGGGCTCCAGCACCAGGCGCCGGCCGAAGGCCTCCATCAGGATGCCGGCCTCGAGAGCGCCGCCGCCGAAGCCGCCCGCTTCCTCGGGCAGCGCGGCACCGAGCCAGCCGAAGTCGGCGAAGTCGCGCCACGCCTTGGCGCTGAAGCCGCCGGCCTTCAGCATGGCGCCGCGCTGCTGGTAGTCGTACTCCTGCTGGAGATAGCGCTGCACGGACTCGCGCAGCATCTGCTGATCGGATGAATAGCTGAAATCCACGTCGGTTGCCTAGATGCGCAGGATTCGCCGCGCGATGATGTTCTTCTGGATCTCGGCGCTGCCGCCGTAGATGGTCAGCTTGCGCCGGTCCATGGCCTGCTGCGCGTGATAGGCATCGGCCTCTGGGATCACCGGGCCGCCATCGGGCAAGGTCTGCACGTCGGGGATCGAGAGCGGGCCGCCCTCTTCCATCATGAACTCGGTGATGGACTGCTGCAGTTGCGCGCCGCGCAGTTTCACCACCGAGACGATGGAGGCCTCGGCCTTGCCCGCCACTTCGTCGGCCAGCACGCGGTAGGCGGTGAACTTGAGCGCCATCAGGTCGGCCTCGAGCGACGCCAGCTTCTGCGCCGTGCGCGGAATGCGCGCGAGCGGCACGCCGCCGCGCAGCGTGCGCTCGGCAAACGCGCGCGCCTCGACCAGGTAGCGGGTGGACGCGCCCAGGCCCGCGCCGACGATGCGCTCGTAGCTCAGCAGGTACTGCGTCATGGCCCAGGCATCGCCCTCGGGGCCCAGCAGGTTCTCCGCCGGCACGCGCACGTCCTCGATCGTGACCTGGTTCACGGCATGCACGCCGCCGACGGTGATGATGGGCGAGACCGTCACGCCGGGCTGCGCCATGTCGATCAGCAGGTAGGAGATGCCCGCCTGCTTCTTCTGCTCGAGCGAGGTGCGCACCAGGCAGAAGATCCAGTTGGCATCGTGCGCATAGCTGGTCCACAGCTTGGTGCCGTTGACGACGTAGTGGTCGCCGGCGCGCACCGCGCGCATCTTCAGGGCCGCGAGGTCGGAGCCGGCGCCGGGCTCCGAGAAGCCCTGGCACCACCAGTCCTCGCTGGCCAGGATGCGCGGCAGGAAGCGCTGCTTCTGCGCCTCGGTGCCGTAATGGATGATCAGCGGCCCGAGCAGGTCGATGGCCGGGATGTTGGCGCGCGGGGCGCCGTTGAGGTGCACTTCTTCGTCCCAGATGAAGCGCTCGATCGGGCCCCAGCCGGTGCCGCCATAGGCCTTGCTCCAGCAGTGGCCGAGCCAGCCCCTGGCCGCCAGGATGCGCTGCCAGCGGATGTGGTCGGCCTTGGAGAGCTTCTCGCCGCGCAGGGTGCGCGCGCGAATGTCGCCGGGAAGGCTGTCGGCAAGAAAGCGCCGCACGTCGACGCGGAACGCGTTGTGCTCGGGGCTGAAGTTCAGGTCCATGGGTGTCGGGATTAGAGCATCGGGCAGCGTACGCAACAGAGGTTGCGGCAGCGCACGCGGCTATTCATCACATATGTGCATATTGGCATTTCGCCCTCGCGCACACGCCTCGGATCGGCCTTTGCGGCGCAGGTGCCTGCCTACAATGAATTCATGAGCGAACCCGTTTCAAAGACCGCCTTGGGCCGTGTCACTGTCCTCACGATGAACGCGCCCGAAAAGATGAATGCCGTCTCTCTAGAGATGCGCAATGCGCTCATCGAATCGCTGCACGAATGCTTCCTGGACGACGCGTGTTCCGCCGTCGTGCTGGCCGGCGCGGGCGGCAACTTCAGCGCCGGCGGCGACATCAAGAGCGCGCGACCCGCACCCGAGTTGCTGGCGCGCACGCTGCGCCACAAGCTGGGCCGCCTGCAGGAGTTGGTGCGCGTGATCTGCAATGCACCCAAACCCGTGGTGGCCGCCGTGGATGGCAAGGCCTACGGCGCCGGGCTGTCGCTGGCGACCGCCTGCGATGCCGTCGTCGCACAGCAAGGCGCGCAGTTCTGCGCCGCCTTCGGCAAGGTGGGACTGGTCCCCGATGCCGGACTCTTCTACACGCTGCCGCGCCGCGTCGGCGCCGCGCGCGCGCAGCACATGATGCTGAGTGCGCGCGTGGTGCCGGCCGGCGAAGCGCTGGACACGGGCCTGGTGGACAGCCTGGCACCCGAAGGCGAGCTCATCGCGATGGCCTGCGCCGAGGCCGAGCGCCTGGCGCAGATCGCGCCGTTGGCTTTCGCGGCGATCAAGTCGCTGTCCAACAGCAGCTGCGCCAGCCTGGAACAGGCCTTCTCCGAAGAGCAGCGCCTGCAGCCGCTGCTGGCCATGACCGAGGACAACCACGAGGCGCGCTCCGCATTCGCCGAGCGCCGCAAGCCGGTCTTTCGCGGGCGCTGAGTCCGCCGCCGCATTCCCATTCAAGGAGACATCGATGTTCAGCGAATCCATGCTGGCGGGCAAACGCGTGCTGATCACGGGCGGCGGCACGGGCCTGGGCAAGACGGTCGGGCGGCGCGCGGTCGAACTGGGCGCCGAGCTCACCATCGTCGGCCGCCGCGCCGAGGTGCTCAACGAAACGGCGGCGGAGTTCGACGCGCTGGGCCAAAAGAGGACCACGGCGATCGCCTGCGACATCCGCGAAGGCGAGGCGGTCGCGCAGATGATGGACCAGGCGTGGCAGGCCGGCCCGCAGGACGTGGTCATCAACAACGCCGCCGGCACCATGCTCGCGCGCAGCGAGACCTTGTCCTCGCGCGCGGTGGACGCGGTGCTGCGCGTGTCGCTCCACGGCGCGACCTACGTCTCGCTCGAGGCCGGCAGGCGCTGGATCGCGGACCGCCGGCCGGGCCTGCTGATGTACACGCTGGCCGCGGGCTTCGAGGACGGGCGACCCTTCATGCTGCCGCTCACGCTGGCCAAGGGCGGGCTGCTGACGCTGCTGCGCACGCTCGCAGTCGAATGGGGACCCAGGCAGATCCGCACCGTGGGCGTGGCGCCGGGCAACTTTCCCACGCCCGGCGCGGCGGCGAAGCTGCAGACCGGCCGCACGGCGGATCCGGCCCCGATGATTCCACTCGGCCGCGTGGGCCGGCACAGCGAACTGGCCGACCTCTACGCATTCCTGATGTCCGACCTGGCGACCTACATTTCCGGCGAAGCCATCACCATCGACGGCGCCAAGGGCCTGCGCACCAACGGCGTCGACGACCTGATGCAGTGGACGCCCGAACAGTGGGATGCGCTGCGGCCGAAGAAGGGCTGATCTTCGCCGACGCGGGCTCAGGCGAAGGTCGCGAGCCCGCGGTCGAGCACCATCGCCTGGCGCGTATCCACGTGCGCACGAAACGCCATGCCGTGCGGCTCGTTCCACGCTTGCACGCGGATCGTCTCGCCCGGGAACACAGGCTTGGTGAAGCGGCTCTCGATCGAGCGCAGCCTGGCCGCGGCGCCGGCCATCTTCATGAGCGCGTGAGCGGCGATGGAGTAGGTGCACAGGCCGTGAAGGATAGGCCGCGGGAAGCCGGCCCTGGCAGCGAACGCGGGGCTCGCATGCAGCGGATTGCGGTCGCCGTTGAGCCGATACCAAAGCGCCTGATTCGGCTGCGTGGGCATGCGGCATTCCTGGTCGGCGGCGCGATCGGGCACGGGCTTGAAGTCGTGCGAGAGATCGCGCTGTCCGCCGAAGCCGCCGTCGGCGCGGCAGAAGGTGCCCGACTCGATGCGCGCGAGCAACGCGCCGCTGGCCTTGTCGCACAGCGTGCGCTCGGTGACGATGATCGCGCCACTGTCGGCGCCCTTGTCGACCAGCTCGAGGATGCGGTTGCGCGCCACGAAAGGCGCGCCCGGCCGCAGCGGCGCGTGCAGTTCCAGCCGCTGCGTGCCGTGGACCAGCATCTGGCGATCGATGCCCATCGCAGGGTTCGCCATCCAGGGACCGGGATGGCCGAGCACGATCGGCAGTGTCGGGAACACCTGGAGCTCTTCCTCGAACACGTACGGCAGCTCGGCAAGGTCCGTCGGATCGCTGCCGACACCGATGGACAATGCGAACAGCATGCAGGCCTTGTCGTCGAGCACCTGCTCGATGTCGGCGAAGGGATGCGCGAGGATGGCTTGGGCGTTCAATGGCATGGCGAAATCGTAGGCAGCGCGCCGCAGCGCGGCAAGGTCGGCAGGCGCATCGCGCGCAATCAACACATCCATGCGAAGTGTGGTGGGCCACGCACCCGGCCGCTAACATCGCCGCATGCGAAAGAAATGGGTTGCAGAGACGAAGCACGTCGTCGGCGCGCGGCCGCCGCTGCCCGACGGGGTCGTCAAATCCGCGGGACGCGTGCTGCGCATCCTCGAATACTTCGACGAGATCCAGCGTGCGGCCAACGTGGTGGAGATCGCCGGCATCCTCAAGCTGCCGCAATCGAGCAGTTCGGCCCTGCTGCGCAGCCTCGTGGCGATGGGCTACCTGTACTTCGACCGCGCGGCGCGCACCTACCTGCCGAGTTGCCGCGTGGCATTGCTGGGCAACTGGGTCAACAGCCCGCTGTTCGTCGGCGGCACCGCCCTGCGCTGCATGGAGGAGCTGCAGCACAAGACCGGCGACGCGGTGGTTCTGGCCATTCGCAACGGTGTGTGGTCCCAGTACATCCACGTGCTGCAGGCCACCAGCATGGCGCGCCTGCAGGTGACGCGCGGCGCGCTGCGCCCGCTCGCCGCATCGGGCACTGGCTACGCGCTGCTCGGCACGATGGAGGACACCGAGGTGAAGAAGATCGCACACCGCATCAATGCCGAGGCGCGCACCGGCGCGATCGCACCGGTGGCCACCGAAGGGCTGCTTGCCACGCTGGGCGAAGTCCGGCGCCTGGGCTACGCCTTCACCGCCGACCTGGTCACGCCCGGCGGTGCCGTGCTGGCCATGCCACTGCCGGTCACCGACAGCGGCGAAGCGCTGGTGATCGGCCTCGGCGGCATCAGCGAGGTGCAGAAGAAGCGCCGCGCCGAACTGGTGGTGACGATGCGCGAGACGCTGGCCGCGTACTTCCCGCAGTAGCACGACATGGACCTGCGACGCGTCCGACATTTCGTCGTCCTGGCGGAAACGCTCAACGTCAGCCGCGCCGCCGAGCGCCTGCACATCGCGCAGCCCGCGCTGTCCGTTTCGATCCAGAAGCTGGAGACCGAACTGGGCAGCCGCCTGTTCGAGCGCACATCGACCGGCGTGCTGCTGACAGCCAGCGGCGAAGCCGCGGTGGCCGAGGCGCGCCGGCTGCTCTATCAGGGCGAACAGCTGGCGCGCTCCGCACGCGAGGCGGCCGAGGGGACCTCCGGACGCCTGCGCATCGGCTTCGTGGGCTCGGCGATCTACCAGCTGATCCCGAGCCTGATCCCGCTCTTTCGCGGCCAGTATCCCGGCGTCGAACTGGTCCTGCGCGAAGCCACGTCGACGAGCATCGTGCAGATGTTGAACGAGGACGCACTGGACGTCGGCCTGGTGCGCGCGCCGCTGATGCAGCCGAGCGCGGCGACCCTGGTGGCCCTGCAGCGCGACCGCTTCATCGCCGCGCTGCCTCGCACCCATGCGCTGGCGCAGCGCCGGCGCCTGCCCCTGGCCGAGCTGCGCGGCGAGCGCTTCGTCATGTACAGCGCCGCCGGCGCGCCGGGCCTGCACGGTTCGGCGATGGCCGCATGCCAGGCCGCCAGCTTCGTTCCCGACATCAGCCAGGAGGCGGTCCAGATCGCCACCGTCCTCGCACTCGTCGAAAGCGGACTGGGCGTGGCGCTCGTGCCTGAAGTGATGCGCGGCCACCGCGGGGAGCATGTGGCCTATCTCGACCTGGATGCGGCATCGCCGGCCATGGAGACAACGCTCGCGCTCGCCTACATCGAAGGCATGGAGAACCCGGCCGCGCAGCGCTTCATCGAGCTGTGCGGTCATCGAGGGCTCCCTGCGGCGGCCGGCGCTGCCGGAACGTCGTGAGACCGCGCCTGCTTCAGTGGCGCGTGCGCCCGCCGTCCGCCGCGATCGCCGTGCCCGTGATGAAGGTCGACTCCGGCCCGATGAGGAACAGGATCAGGTCGGCGATCTCGGCGGTCGCCGCAAGGCGGCCCATCGGCACCGCGGCGATGTTTCGCTTCACGGCATCGGGATTGGGACCGTCCAGAATGGCCTGCACCATCGGTGTGCCGGTGGTTCCAGGACACACCACGTTGACGCGGATCTTCGGCGCCAGTTCGAACGAGATCGTCTTGCTGAAAGCGACGACGCCGCCCTTGGAGGCGGTGTAGCTCGAACTGCTGCCAGTCGGCAGCAGCGCCTGGGCCGATGCCAGGTTGACGATGGAAGCTGTCTCTTCCTTGCGCATCCACCGCGTCGCCTCGCGGCACACGAGAAAGGTGCCGTTGAGATTGGTGTCGATCTGCGCCTTCCAAGACGCATAGTCGGTGCTTTCGAAGGGCAGGCCATTGGCCACGCCGGCGCAGTTGACCACGCCGTCGATGCCGCCCATCGCCTCGGCGGCCTGGTCGATCGCCGCAGCCACCGACGCCTCTTCGCGCACGTCGGTCCCGATGGCCCAGGCCCTGTTGTCCACCGCCAGCTGCTGGATGGCGGGCAGGTCGATGTCGAGCATCGCGATGCGCGCACCCTCGCGCATGAAAACGCGCGCCGTCTCGCGGCCGATGCCCGAGCCGGCGCCGGTGATCACGATGCGCCTCTTGTTCAATCTCATGGAGTCTCCTGGTTGGAATTGCTGCTGATGCGCCGGATGCGCACGAGCGTGGACTCGCAGTCCTCGACCATCGACGAAACGATCTGGGCTGCGGACTGCACGCGATTCATGCGGCCCACGACCTGCCCGACCGGGATGGTCGTCAGGTCTGCGCGGCCATGGCGCTGGATGCGCTCCTCGGCCTGCGCGGTCAGCAGATGCTGGCTGGGCATCCCGAGCATCGGCGGCGCGTCAGGCGCCTCCCAGGCGGCGCTCCATTCGGAACGCAGTTGCCGCAGCGGCTTGCCGGTGCGGCAGCGCGAGCGCAGGGTGTCGGTCGAACGCGCGGCCAGCAGCCGCTCGACGACGGCGGCGGGCTCGTCGCTTTCCGCGCAGGCGAGCCAGATGGAACCGGTCCATGCGCCTTCGGCACCGAGCGCCAGCGCAGCGGCCAGCTGTGCGCCGGAGCCGATGCCACCGGCCGCCAGCACCGGCACCGGCGCCACCGCCTCGACGATTTCCGGCACCAGCACCAGGGTCGAGATGTCGCCCGTGTGCGCCGCCGCTTCGGTGCCCTGCGCGATGATGAGATCGACGCCGGCATCGACCTGCTGCTGCGCATGGCGCGGACTGCCGACCAGCGCGCCGAGCCGGATGCCGCGTTCGCGTGCGCGCGCCCGCACATCGGGCGGCGGCGGCCCGAGCGCGGTGACCAGCAGCGCGATCGGGTGGCGCAGCGCGATCTCCACATGCATCAGCGCGCCGCTTTCGACGGCGCCCAGGCGGAATTCGTACCAGGACGAGCGCCAGCCGGGCCCGCCCGGGCGGCCGTCGTCGGGCCTGGGCGGCGCCTCGGCGAGCAGCGGCACACCGAAACGCTGAAGCAGGCTCTCCGTGAAGTCCCGGTGGTCCTGGGGGATCGATTGCTCGAGCGCGGCTTCGAGCGTCCGGACATCGGTGCCGGTGCCCTTGCCATCCGACTTCAGCGGGATCATGACGTCGACACCGAAGGGTTTGCCATCGACATGGTGCGCGATCCATGCCAGGTCCGCATCCACACGCTCCGGAGAAAAGGTGCTCGCACCATAGATCCCCATGCCACCGGCGCGGCTGACCGCGGCCACCACCTCGCGCGCATGCGAGAACGCGAAGATCGGCGCGGCGATGCCGAAGAGCGCCGTGGCGCGTGTCGCGAGCATGGGTGTCTCCTTGGTGCACGAAAAGTCTATCGGCGACCTGCGCCTGACGCGCACATCGCCTGAAGATCACATGCATGTGATTGTTTGGGTGCCAGGTCTTGCGCAGCCGGGCTCTGGCGGATCAGGACACCCGGACGATGTGCTTTCCGAAGCCTCGGCCGGCCAGCATGCCGACGAAGGCGGCCGGTGCGTTCTCCAGCCCTTCGGTCATGGTTTCGTGCTGGCGCAGTGCGCCCTCGTGCCACCACCGGGCCAGATCGGCAGCGGCCTGCGCATGCTGCGCCTCGAAGTCGTCGATCCGGAAGCCCTGCAGCGCCAGTCCCCGATCGAGCAGGCGGGCGAAGTTCGCGAAGGCGTGCGCCGCATCGGATTGGTAGTGTCCGAGCAGGCCGCACAACGCGATGCGGCCGCGCGGATTCATCCGCGACAGAGCGGCGTCGAGCACGGCCGCGCCGACCGACTCGAAGCACAGGTCGACACCCGACGGCGTGGCCTGCTCCAATTGCCGCTCGAAGTCGAAGGCCGTGTAGTCGACGGCTTCGTCGAAGCCCAGCTCGCCCTTCAGCCACGCGCACTTGCCGGCGCCGCCGGCGATGCCGATCGCCCGGGCGCCGAAGCGGCGGGCGATCTGGGCCGCCACGCTGCCGACGGCACCCGCCGCCGAGGACACCAGCACCGTCTCGCCCTGCCGCACCTGTCCGAGGTGGACCATCCCCAGCCATGCGGTGATGCCGGGGCGCCCCAGCGCGCCGAGATAAGGCGAAGAGGAAGGCTCGAGCGGCGTCACGCGCACGAGGCGCTCGGCGTCTTGCGCGGCGAAGGATTGCCAGCCGGCCCATCCCAGCACCAGGTCGCCCGCGGCGAATCCGCCCGCCGCGCCGGCCTCGACCACGCCGAGCGTGCGGCCGATCATGGGGTCGCCGGGGCGCAGCGCGGCGCGGCCCTGCCGCGCCTCCTGCATCCGCTTGCGCATGTAGGGATCGAGCGACAGGTACAGGGTCCGCGTGAGGACCTGCCCCGGACCGGGCACCGGCATCGGCGCGCGCGACAGCTCGAAATTCCCGATGCCGACCGCGCCGTCCGGCAGCGAATGAAGCCGTACCTGGAGGTTGCAGGCCGTCATTGCAGCCGGGTATGTCATGCCTGGTCCGAGAACACCACCGTGGTATGCCGCGCGCCGATGTGCCATCGTCCGTCGATGCGCACGAACTCGTCACGGTAGTCGACGACCATCTGCGGTTGAACGAGCTTCGCTGGCCCCGTGCCGCC
The DNA here is from genome assembly GCF_901827185.1 of Variovorax sp. PBL-E5. Lineage (NCBI taxonomy): Bacteria > Pseudomonadati > Pseudomonadota > Betaproteobacteria > Burkholderiales > Comamonadaceae > Variovorax > Variovorax sp. PBL-E5. The sequence continues at coordinate 522,182 of NZ_LR594673.1, forward strand.
ATAGGCCGGATCGCGGTACACCGTGGTGTAGCTGAGCCCGCGCGCATGGCCCTGATCGATCACCTCGACATGAATGCTGCCGCAGACATGGCGAGTGACATGATCGGTGGGCCGCGCATCCATGAAGCGCCGGATCTCGTCGCGGCCTCGCATCGCCATGCCAGGGCGCGTCCACACGCCGTCGGGTGCGAACAGTTCGGCGAAGGCCGCGTGCTCGCGCGCATCGGCGCAATGGCAGTAGCGCGCCACCACGCTGGCGCAGGCCGCCTGGACCGCCGCCGCCTGCGCGTCGCTCAATCCGGAATGTGGCGAATCGCTCATCGCTGGTCTCCTGGTTCTTCGGGGCCGTGCCGCAATGCACAAGCGTAGCCCGATGCGCTGCGGGAGGGAACCGGCTTGGCCGAAGCATCATGTACATGCCGAATTCGGCGTCGGCGCCGAGATCGCTTGCCGCGCCGCAGACCCTGCGTCCAAGATCGCGCCCTTCATCCCCTGCAAAGGCCCGCCGTATGCGCCGCTCCGCTTCCACGCCACTCGCCGACAAGGCCATCATCGTCACCGGTGCAGGCCAGGGCATCGGCGCGGCCTGCGCACACTACCTCGCCGAGCTCGGCGCGAGCCTCGTGGTGTCGGACATCGACGAGGCCGCCGCGCATGGCGTGGCGGCCGGGATCGCCCGCACCGGCGCGCGGGCCGATGCGCAGGTCGCCGACGTCTCCTCATGGCAGGCCTGCGAAACGCTGATCGCGCGCTGCGTCCAACTTCACGGGCGCATCGACGGCCTGGTCAACAACGCCGGCGTCATCTACTTCGGCGCGCCGGACGAAGAGCACGACGAGGCGCGCTCGCGGCGTCTGTTCGAGGTCAACCTCATGGGCTCGTACTTCGCCGGCATCCACGCGATGAAGCACATGTTCAAGGCCGGCCGCGGCGCTATCGTCAACATCACCTCCGGCGCCCAGGCCGGCATCGGGTCGGCCGCCGCCTACGGCGCTGCCAAGGGCGGGCTGGCGTCGCTGACTTATTGCTGGGCCATCGACGCCGCGCCGCACGGCGTGCGCGTCAATGCCGTATCGCCGATCGCGACCACTGCCCTCACGGCCCGCACAGATGCGTACATGCGCGAACACGGGCAATCGACCGCCGCCCGCGTGACCGTCGATCCCCGCTGCAATGCACCGGCGATCGCCTTCCTGCTTTCCGACGCCGCACACGATATCACCGGCCAGGTGCTTCGCGTGCACGGCAACACGCTGCAGCTCATGACGCATCCGGCGGTGATGCACCCTGCCGTCGAACGCGCTGACTGGCGCTTCGAGGATGTCGCGCAGGTCTTCGACTCGGCGTTCCGCGGCCGGCTGGCGCCTCTGGGGATGAGCACAATGGACCTGCGCTATGTGCCCATGGCCAAGCAGCACGTCGTGCCGGTGCCGGAAGATCGCCGCTAGGCGAAAAGCCCGGCTCATGGGCTCCGGTGCAAATCAAGCCTCCAGTAAGCTGTGGTCTTTGAACTGAAGGCGGGACCGATGGCGCACAGGCTGAAGAACATGGACGAACTGTTCAAGGGCCACAGCCTACCGGGGGCGCGATTTGCACCAGAGCCGTTTTATCAACCAGAGAACCGCCACCGTCGACACCGGCAACGGCCACTCGTGGCGCGTGCCGTTCTACTGTGCAACCGATCTATCCACGCGGCCGCGTGTTCGTGCCGTTCACTTGGGCGAGTTGCAGCAAGGGTGCTCGCTTCGTGAAAACGGCTATCAGCGGGCTCCATACAGGACGGCAGCCTGCACAGCATTGTTCGCGCGAGCGGCTCTGCACAAGGAAATACGTCTGGTGTGCTTCACCAGAACTTCCACCACGGCCGCAGCCGAGGACGGTTCGTTTCCTCCGGTGTCGCAAGTGGCGCGCCTTCGCTCTCCCGCGTGCGGCGGCGTAGTTCTGCCTCAAAAGCATGTGCGAGCCCAAATGCAAGCTTATCTCCGCGTGCAGCGCGACTGCGCCATTCCCGAGCCAACTCGGCTAATTGATCATCGGTGAGCTTATAGGGATTGTGGTCACTCACGTCTGTGCGTTCGCTAATGTGCGGCAGGAGCGGTTCATGCCCGGTAAGCCGGTAACGCAAAGAGTCACCGCAGCCGGAGGTGGCCCCTGCAGCGCCTTCGCGATTTCAATGGTGGGCATCACGCAGAAAGCAGCGAGCCGTCATGATTGCTGAGTGGCTTCGGTGCCGACTAAGCGCCGCCGAGCGGCCCGGGAGGGTCCGCAGGTTCTGTGGCCGACGGCACGTATCGAACAGGGGCATTGATATTGGATGGAAGACAGGCCCCTGAAAACGGGCGGGCGCTTCCCCTAAGCAAGTGTGGTGATACCGGTGGGACGGCCAGTCGCGTGAACTAACGCCGCTGTCCATAAGTTCGCCCCGGCTCCGGGCTCGCGCCTGCGTCCCTCACAGCTTTGTTGCCAGTTCCTCTTCCTGTTCCGACCCGCTTGGAACAAAGGTGGCGCCGTGTTGCGCCAAGTAGTCGCGAATCAGACGGCGTACAACCTGCGAAGGTGTCACGTCCTGGCGGGCACAAAGCGCCTCGAAGGCTTTCTTCTTCGAGGGATCGACCAGCACCGTCAGGCGCGCTGTCTTGAGTTCCATGAGGTATCCCTATGTCGGTTGCATGATAATAACAGTATCATCCAGCGCAATCGAATTGCAAACTGAGCAGGGCGCGTCCGATCCTGCTTGGCCGAGATCCTGGAGCCGTTCATTTGCATTGTCTCGTTGATTCCTGCATGCCGCACCTGGCTTGGCCACCCGGGTTACCGAAGCGCGTAACCGGACGTTTTCGAGACGTGGTGGAGGTGCCTGGTTTCGCGGTGCCCACTGCCATAGCACTCCAATGACGGCTCTCAGCGCTGCTGTATTCGTCTTGCTGGTGGGAGCTGCAGCTTGTCTACTGCCCGTGCGCAATGCCACGCATGCTGGCATCGGAATACTTTCGCAAGTGGTCGCCACAGCGTTGGTGTGGGCAACGGTGGCTCCCATTCTGGCCGGTGGAGCGCCCGTCGTAGGCCAACTCGCGTGGGCCTATCCAGTGGGTACGCTGCGAGTGCGATTGGACGCGCTGGGTGCCTTCTTCCTCGCCTGGTCGCTTCCGATGACGCTGCTGGGCAGCATTTATGCGGTCGGATATCTACGGCCGCACTTCAAATCGACGCGGCATCTTGGGGTCCACTACGCACTGCTGAATCTGACATCCTTGTCGTTCGTGCTTGTCTACACGGCGGATCATGCATTGATTTTCCTGCTTGGCTGGGAAACCGCCGCTCTGGCCGCATGGCTACTCGTCATCTGGGACTACACGAACCAGAAAGTTCGCTTCGCCGGATTCAACTACCTTGTGTCCACGCACATCGGCCTGATCTTCCTGGTCGCAGCGTTCATGATTCTGTACACCCACTCGGGCTCGTGGGACCTGGGAAGCTTCGGGCGATGGCTGCGCAACAACGCAGGTTCGGAACGCAATCTCGTCTTCCTGCTGCTGGTCACGAGCTTCGGTCTTAAATCCGCGTTCTTTCCGTTTCATTCATGGCTGCCACGGGCCCATGCGGCGGCGCCGGCCCATGTGTCGGCGTTGATGTCGGGGGTCATCCACAAGGCAGGTCTCTACGCGCTGGTACGGTTCGTTTTCCTGCTCGGAAAGCCTGACGAGTGGATGGGCTGGTTCCTGATCGGTTTTTCCTGTCTGTCGGCGGTGGTCGGCGCCCTATACACGGTGGGCCAGCGTGACCTCAAGCGCCTGCTGGGCTACTCGTCGACCGAAAACATGGGCATCGCCGGCATCGGTTTCGGTGTCGGCTGCCTGGGGCTTAGTTGGGGCAATGCATCGCTGGTAGCGATCGGATTCGCTGGTGGACTGCTACACGTGCTGAACCATGCGTTCTTCAAGTGCCAACTGTTCTATGCTGCCGGCGCGGTCTACCAGGCAACGCACACTGTCGACATGGAAAGACTGGGAGGGCTATCGCGCTGGATGCCTTGGACGTCGTTGAGCTTCATTCTTGGGGGTGTGGCGATCGCTGCGCTGCCGCCACTCAACGGCTTCACCAGCGAGTTCGTCATCTACTCGGGACTGTTCAGTGACGCGCCCATCGGCGTCTGGGCCAAGGTCGCGCTGTGCGTTGCCGGCGCACTGTTGGCCTTCGTCGGCGCCGTCTCCGCATTGAGTATCACGCGCGCCTTCGGCGTGGTCTTTCTTGGCGTACCGCGGGATAGCAGTGTGGCGCCGCCCGCCGAGGTGAGCCGCTGGATGCTGGTGCCCATGGGCGTGCATGCGGTGGGCGTCATTGTGCTCGGCATCATACCGTTGCTGGGTTTCAAGCTGGTGCAAGGTTCGACTGTCATCGCGCTGGAGTCTTTGTCTAAGCCGCTGGCCCTCAGTGCCCTAGAACCAATCGTCGACACCCTGATGTGGATCGGCGCGATTTCCGGTGGACTGGTCCTGGCGATTGAACTGCTGCTCTGGATGCGGTCGAGGGCTGCGTCCTCCAAATTGGCCACGAGCCATTTGACTTGGGGCTGCGGCTATGGCGCGCCGACCCCGCGCATGCAGTACACCGGCTCCAGTTTCTCTTCAGATTTCAGCCATCACTTTCGCGGCATGATGGTGATGCTGCGGCGGCACAAGGCGCCAACGGGCTACTTTCCGACCGAAAGCTACCTGATCACCGACTGCGTGGACGCCGTGGAGCGGCGGCTGTTCTCCGTCATCGGTCACGGAGACGCGTCGGCGGGCAACCTGTCCAGGAGGTTGCGCGAAGACGATCCGCGAGTCGCCTTTGCGGCTGCTCTGATCGGCATCGTCGTGATCGCCGGTGTGTTGGTGCTGACGAGCGGGCCGCTTCGATGAAGCCGCTGCTTGGAGTCGCCCACGTGTTGATCGCACTCGGAATGCCAGTGCTCATGATCGGTCTCGTGAATCGAACCAAGTCCCTGTGGGCCGGGCGCAGGGGGCCGCGTCTGATGCAACTGGGCTGGGACCTGCTGCGCCTGCTGCGCAAGCGGCCGGTGTTCAGTGCCGTCACCACGCCCCTGTTTCAGTTTGGCGCTTGGGTAGTACTGGCGGCATCAGTGCTCGCCGCGATGATTGCGCCGATTCTAGGCAGTATCGCCCTGCTCGAGTTTCAGCATGACTTCATCTTCTTTGCCTATACGCTCGCGCTCGCCCGCCTCTTTCTCATGTTGTCGGCCATGGATGTCGGCAGCGCCTTTGAGGGCATGGGCGCCGCCCGCGAGGCATCGTTCACCGCCTTCGTCGAACCGGCCCTGTTCCTGCTCATCGGTGCTGCCAGCGTGGCAACCGGACACACCAGCTTCGCCGGCCTGATCGGCCATCTGCACCAGGCCGAGTCGTTCGGCTGGCTGGTGGTGCCCGCTATCGCCGTTCTCTTTATCTTGCTGCAGGCCGAGGCCTCGCGGGTGCCTGTGGACGACCCGCTGACGCACCTGGAGCTGACGATGATCCACGAGGTCATGGTCCTAGACCACAGTGGTCCGGACCTGGCTGCGATGCAGTACGCGGCGGCGCTTAAGATGACCATCTATGCGGGCCTGATCGCAGCCCTGCTCAATCCCTTCGACCCCCTGAGCGCGCCGCTCGCCTGTGTGTTCGCCTCGTTGTTCATCATGGGCGGGGTCGCAGTGGCGGTGGGATGCATCGAGTCGCTGGTCGCGCGGCTGCGCATACGCTGGGTGCCAAGGTACCTGATGTTGGCGTCAGCCATGGCCGCCCTGTGCCTGGTCGGCGCCGGCTGGCTGGCGAGATCCTGATGACGTTGCCACTGGTCGTCTTCCTGGTCGCCGCCGTCATCCCGGTCTTCCTCGGCAAGATCCGGTCCGCGCCGGTCTGGCTCGCGGTGCAGGCCATGGCGTTGGGCTGGGACGGCATCGCGCATCATCGGGAGCTATCCTTCCATGCACTCGTGGCGCTATTCGAGGTCATCCTCGCGCGCGGCACCATCGCACCCCTGCTCTTGCGTCAGGCCATCCGTCGGCGCGCCGAGCCGAACCTGGACTTGATGCCGTCGAACCTCTTTGCCTGGGCGATCGCCATCGCGCTCATCGTGCTGGCGTTCGAATTTGGCGCGCCTGCCATGTCCGACCAGCACGCCCTCACACTTGGCGTCGTCGGTGCCACCGTAGCCGTGGCACTGTTGGTGCTGTCTACCAACAATTCGCCCCCAGCCCAGCTAGTTTCCGTGCTCTTCATGGAAAACGCACTCGCGTTGTTCGAATCCTTGCTTCCCGAGCCGTGGCCGCTGCCGGTCCACGCTGCCTTGAGCGCCATCTACCTGCTCACGGTCGGAGTCGGTGGCTGGCTTGTCGGAACGCCCGATTCGAGCGGGGCGAGCGCCGAAGCTCCAGTGGCGGAGGAACGCGCATGAGCCCGACGCCCGGCACTCTCGACGCCATCCCGCTCACGCTTGGAGGAACTGCGCACAACGCGAAGACCGCACACATGACGCAAGCTGAGCTCATTTTGGTGGATGCGCGCACGCCTGCGCGCCATCCGTGGGCGGGCCCGGCGCTGGTTGCGGTGGCGCTAGCCAGCCTGTTGCTCTGGACGACCGTCTTTGTGGTGACGCCGCTCGCCGAGCTACCTCGCTACTTCGCGCAGCGCTATCTCGTGCTTGATGCAACCTCGATGTTGTTCCTGCTAGTTAACAACAGCGTCTTCCTTGGCATCAGCGTCTACATGTCGTCGCGCGTCAGCACGTCGACTTCGCTGGCCAGGGACATGTTGTCCAGGGTTTCGCTCACGCTCGCTTTCATGGTGGCGATGAACCTGGGGGTGATGGCCAACAACCTGCTGCTGCTGTGGGCGTTCATCGAACTGACCGCCTTGTGCCTGGCACCCCTGGTCGCGCAGGGGAATGCGTCGGCGCCGCGTCGCGTCGCGTGGCACTACCTGCTGTACTCAAGCATGTCACTGGCGCTGACTTTCCTGGGCATCATGTGCCTCACCCGGTCGGCGTATCTGCAGGGCGTGAAGATCAATTTCGCGCTCGGCGAGATGGCGACGGCCGTATCGATCGTCGGCGACACATGGCAGCACCTTGGGCTGAGTCTGATGCTGTTCGGGCTGGGCAGCAAGCTCGGCCTCGCGCCACTCTATGGCTGGATGCCGGAGACTTACGAAGCAGCGCCAAGCAGCACTAGCGCCCTGCTGGCCGCTGTGCAGTTCAACATCAGCGTGGTCGCGGTGTTTCGCATCCTGCAGGTCTTTCGTGCCCAGGACACCAGCTTCGTGGCACATCAGCTGCTGATCATGGGCTGTCTGTCGCTGGTGGTGGCAGCGATTCAGGTCATGGCCGCGCGCAGCTACAAGCGGCTGATTGCCTATGCGTGCGTCAGCTCGTCCGGCGTGATCGCGATCGGGTTGTCGGTGGGCAAGGCGGCGACGTATGGCGTGCTGCTCTATGTCATCAGCAACGCCTTCGTCAAGGCGCTGTTGTTCCTCACCGCGGGCCGGCTGCGAGCCGTCTACGGCACCAACGAAGTCAAGTCACTGAGCGGGGTGATCCGGGTGCTACCGTTCTCAGGGTTGTTGTTTGCGGTGGGCACTTTCGCCCTGCTGGGCTTCCCGCCCTTCGGCAGCTTCATGGCGGAGATGCTGATCCTGTCGGGCATCGTGCAGTCGGGCAACCTGATCGCGTTCACGATGATGTGTACGATGCTGACCATCATTTTCGTCGCGACCGGCCGCTCGATTTTTCCGATGCTGTGGGGACCGTCCGATCGACAACGTCCGTTGATCAACGAAAGCTGGTTGACTGCAGTGCCCAAGCTCGGCTTCGTCGTTGTCCTGGTCCTGCTTGGCGTCTACACGCCGGCCCCCATCAGCCAATTGCTGCTGCAAGTGGCGCAATCGATAGGCGGCCAATGATGGGACCCGCTAAGCCCCTCGCCATGGTGCTGACACGCGAGATTGCGCCCCTCGGCTTGACTGAGTGGGCAGACCAGTGCGCGCAGGCTCTCGGCGCCGGTGATCGCATGATCACGCTCTTCGGCCGCCCTGACGCGGACGATGAGGTTGTCATCACGGCGATTCTGCAAAGCGACGCCGGGCGGCTCGGCGTGGTGCGCGGCCGAGCGAAGCGCCATGAAGCATTTCCGTCGCTCACTCCGCGACATCCTGCCGTGCAGATGTTCGAGCGGGAGTTGTGGGAGCAAACCGGACTCACGCCCGTAGGGCATCCCTGGCTTAAGCCGGTTCGTTACGAGGGGCTTCGCCAGCAGCACATGACCGAGCATCCATTTTTCAAGGTGCGCGGGCAGGAAATTCACGAAGTGGGAGTAGGCCCGATTCACGCAAGCGTGATCGAGCCGGGACATTTCCGCTTCATGTGCCACGGCGAGCAGGTACACCATTTGGAAATCCAGCTCGGCTACCAGCACCGCGGCGTCGAGGCATTGCTGTTGCGCCGCCCGCCTCTCGCGCTTGCGTCGCTGGTCGAGTCCATCGTTGGCGATAGCAGCGTCGCCTATGCATGGGGCTATTGCGCCGCGGTGGAAGCGCTGTCTGGTGCCCAGGTGACCATCGAGTCCGATCTCGTGCGCGGCGTGGCGTTGGAACTCGAGCGCGTGGCCATGCATCTTGCAGGCCTCACCGGCCTAGCTACTGACACTGCATTCTTGCAAGGTGGCGCCACCTATGGGCGCTTGCGCACGGCGGTCATTAACGCATCCATGCGCGCCTGCGGCAGTCGCTTCGGCCGGGGTTGGTTGCGACCGGGCGGTGTGCGGTTCGGGATCGCTGACGAGCTGCGACGGGATCTGCTCAAGACTATCGCCGCCTCCGCGAAGGACATTGCCGAGATCAACGACCTTATGCTCAGCGCGCGCAGCATCCAGTCCCGTTTCCAGGGAGTGGGTGTCGTCGGCAACAGGGCGGCGCGGGATATCGGGCTTGTAGGCCTGGTGGGTCGCGCCAGCGGCATTGCCGTTGACATGCGGGTCAGTCTGCCCGGGCGGCTGTACACCGGCCATCCCGTTGCGCTATTGACAGAGGAGACGGGCGACTGTTGGGCGCGGCTGCTGCTTCGCATGCGTGAGATCGACGAATCCCTCCGCTGGTTGACTCGGGTCCTCGAGACGCCGGACCTTGACCTAATGGCTATCACGCCCGTGCCGGTGGGGCCGTTATGGCCCGACACCCTGTGCGTCTCGGTGCGCGAAGGTTTTCGAGGACCCGTGGTTCAAACCTTGGAAACGGGCACCGACGGGCACCTCATCCACTACAAGGTCCAGGATCCGTCGCTGTTGAATTGGTTCGGAGTCGCACTCGCCCTGCGCGACAACGAGATCTCGGACTTTCCCCTCTGCAACAAGAGCTTTGATCTTTCCTATTGTGGAAACGATCTTTAGGAACACCGGTGCTCAAATCGATCAGGGTCAGGGTCTCGCAGGGGACGCAATACATCGACGATCCTCGCCGGGCAAATCCCGTCGGATTCCGCGGCAAGCCTGTCATCAGTACCGCCCCTTGCGAAACGGGTTGCGGAGCCTGCGTGGAAGCCTGTCCGACCGAGGCGATCACGCTCAACCCGTTGCAGATCGACCTGGGGCGGTGCGTGATGTGCGGTGACTGTGCTCCCACATGCCCAAGCGGCAAACTCTCGTTCACGAACGACTTCAAGCTCGCCTCAACCGACCGTGACGGACTGATCATCAGCGCCTCCCGGCCAGCGCCCGATCCCGTCAAGGTGTCCGAAGCGCTACGCAAGCGCTTTGGTCGATCGCTCAAACTCCGATCGGTCTCGGCCGGTGGCTGCAACGGCTGCGAACTCGAGGTCAACGCTCTCACCAATGTCAACTTCGACATCGGGCGCTACGGCATCGACATTGTGGCATCTCCGCGGCACGCAGACGGTCTGGTGTTGACGGGGCCGATCACGCGCAACATGGCCGAGGCGCTACAGCTATGTTGGGACGGCATGCCTGATCCCAAGCTCGTGATCTCAGTTGGAGCCTGCGCGATATCGAGCAGCCCTTTTGAGGGATCGTCCGCCCTGGAGCGAAGTTTCCTCGATCGATACAAGCCCACACTATACGTGCCTGGATGTCCGCCCCACCCGCTCACGTTCGTCTGCGGAGTGCTTGATCTGCTGGGCATCAAGAGCTGAGATCCCTCGCTGACTCGCGGCTTAAGGAATATCGCCGACAGCCAGTGCCACAGTATTGGCGGCAATGGACGTTACCCCGGATGAGGAGTATGCCTTTTGCCCCGTTTCGAGTTCTCGCCCCTCGTACGGGGACGGCAGTTTTGAGCGTCGTCTACCGGAATCATCGCCATGTCTTCCCCCCACACCCACGCCCACTCCCAGATCGACTTGGTCTGTGGCGATGTCGAAGCGCTTGCATCTCACATGCGGCAGTGCGCGCTGGCGCAAGAGCGGATGTTTGCGTTCAAGAGCAGCCTCCAGCAGGTGCGCTCCGTCGCTGCCGGTTATCTCGTGACGATAGCTTGCGTGGCTGTTGTGTTCGGCCTCGGGATGTTCGCGGTCGCTTGACCGTCGCAGCAGTCTTGCGGTTCGACCCGCTCACAATGGTTGGCGGTGGACACGACGGCGCGGAGGCCCCCTTTACGAGGCACATCATGCGCTCAGTCCTTCTCTCAAACGGTCGAACGCCAGATCCTGCATTCCGAGCCTTGTTTGCGTGTGACCATGCATGCCGCCGCGGCCTCTGCGTAGTGCGGTCGGCCATTGGTTGAGGTACGGTCTGCATCCGCGGGGCCGGTCTCGTAAGACGTGCTGGAAGCTCTCGCAGCCACCAATTTGCCGCGCAGGGCTAACGCAGCACCAGCACGGGCGTGTGCGTATGGGTCAAGACATGCAGCGTCTCGCTGCCCATCAGCAGCCGCGTGACGCCCCGGCGCCCGCGCGAAGCCATCACGATCAGGTCGCACGCGCGGGCCTTGGCGAGGTCGACGATGGACTCGGCCACCAAATTTGACTTTATAACCACAGCCTCTGCATTGCAAACCCCCTTGGCAAGGGCGGCGGCTTTGACAGCGTCCACCGTGTTCTGGGCGGCGGCAGTCAACCGGTGCTGCGCCTCTTCGGTCTCCCGCTGATTCAACACAGTCAAGCCTTCGAAATAGCTATGCGCTTCGAGGTGAGCAACAGTGACGGCGAGCAGCTCGGCTCCGGTCAACAAGCTCAGTTCGATCGCTTTGGCGACGGCTTGTTCGGACAGCGCGGAACCGTCGGTCGCGACAAGAATGCGTTTAAACATGGCAGATCTCCTTCGATAGCGAACACTACTCCCGATTGTTCAGGGTGTGGGGATCCGAGGCCCAGCCAGCCCCTCATCTGCATCCCCGAGGATGTCCCATCCTATATGATAATCGTATTATCATTGCAACCGCAGGACAAACGCATTACATTTGTCTGTATCTTACGCTTCCTTGAGTGTGTTTGCTAGCCCAGCATCGAGAAATCGCGTTCCTATCTATTTTGCGGAGGCTTAATTCCGTGGAGTTCGATCATTTGGCTCTTGTTGTCGTTCGGGCAACGATGGCGGTTGCACAACGAGTTAGTCCACGGTGCTTGTGGAGACGGCCCCGATCCACGTCGTTCGAAGGGTTTGAAGCGCCACCATGTCCCATCACCACTACAACATGCCATCGCCGGCTAGCCGGCCGGGAATCCCACATCACCTGAAACTGGTGCAATTCCTCCCACCGGGGGGGAAACCACAGGTTTGTGCAGCAGTCTGGCGTGAGGGGAACTACGTGCACCTCGCATCGCCGCTCATGCGTGCGCGCCGCGGCGTTCGGGATCCAAAGTCTTATGCAAGGCAGTTTCCCGACGCCTTAGCTTCGATCGACACTTTTGAGGAAACCATGACCTGGCTGGATGCAGCGTGCTATGCCGCAGCCGATCCACGTGAGGTTGATGCTGCCTGTCAGGAGCACCCCGAGTGGCGACTGCGGTGCGTGCGGTACGAGGGGAGCGACGCCAACCTGTTGGGCCTGGCCGGCCTCTTTCAAGCTGCTGAGACAGCCGACCCGTTCCCGGAGGTGCTCATGCGCGATTGTCTGTTGGAAATGATCAGGCAGATCCTCAAGAACGACCTTGATCTGGTGACGGGACAGATCGAATCGACCTCTCAAAAGGGGGACGACGTCGCGACGTTGGACCTCGGGCTGGATCGAACGGTGGTTGTCACCTTGCTCGCGAACATCGCTTCGACGGACGTCGTGCGTCAAGGGGTCCTGGCTCACCACAGGATGATTTCCTCAAACAATGCCCGGGCCCAGTGCCTGCTTGTATTGCCCAATCTCCAAATCAAGAAACCGACGTTGCTCACCCCGCGCGTGGTGATCACCAACATGGACACTGATCACGTTCGCACCTCGCTGGTACACATGACCAAGCGCTGAAGTCCGAGACTTCAATCAAGAACCCAAAAAGACCGACCTCGCCTCATGTCCGATAGCCCAGCGTCTGTGCAGCACATCAAACCCTTCATCTACGAAACCCCCAACTCCAAGACGCTGCATTTCTGCATCAGCAACATTCAAAGCAGCATGCGACTCAATGACCCATACGCGCTCGCTCTCGAATACACGCGCACCATGATGGGCTTCCTGCTTTTCAAGCCGAAACCGCGGAGCATTGGGATGATCGGCTTGGGTGGCGGGTCACTGGCCAAGTTCTGTTACCACTATTTGAGCCGAGTCCGAATCCAGATCGCTGAGATCAACCCGCTCGTGATCGCGTTGCGCGATGAGTTCCATATACCGCGCGACGAGGTGCGGTTCATCGTTTTTCAAAGCGATGGGGCGGATTTTGTACGCCGTGGCCCAAGTCGTTTCGACGTGTTGATCGTCGACGGCTATGACCTTGAGGGACTGCCTGCGCAGCTATCTTCTCAAAGCTTCTACGACGATTGCCGCGAGACGCTCCGGCCCGATGGAATCATGGTGGTCAATTTGCAGTATAGCGACCCCGAAATCGACGAGCACCTCGCTCGAATCCGTCGCAGTTTCAATGGATCGGTCCTTGTGGTCGATGACGGCGAGGAGAGTCATAGCATCGTGTTTGCCTGCAAAGATGATGCCCTCCTGACGTACCGCTTGGGAGCGATTCGCAGGCCGCCAGACCTCGACGCAGGCGCCGCCAGCCAGTTGCTCGCAGGGTTTGCTCTGATCGCGTCAGTGCTGAAAGATCAACGAATCTAGGCTGCGTGGTTTGCATGGCATTCATGTACTATGTGTTGCAGGTACTTATCGCATTGCCATGCTGAGGATCCATGGAGCTCAAAAATACGCGGTTGACCCTGCTCATCGATTCGAATAGGAAGAAAGCCCTCGAGCGACTTTGTGCGCTCAAGGATCGGACGGCGTCGCAGGTGGTGCGGCAGCCTGCCCGCAACTACCTCTCGCAGCACGGCGTCCAGTACTTGGCGCGTTGCGTGAGCGAGTTCCCGCTTCCTCCGACCTTCCGGCGCCGCGAACCAAGCCGGGCGCGCCGGAGACTGCTTCCCTCGATCGCGAGGCGGGGGCCCTACATCACAAGACCTGAGTCATGAGCGGCGTGCCCCCCGTCGCGCAATGGATCCATCTCGACTGGATACTCGTTGTGACGATTGCCTGGCTGATCGTGGGGGCTGCCGGTATCTTCGCCTTGCATCGGTTCAGCCTAGTGTCCCTGGTGCTCTTCCCCATCGGAGGACTGCTCGGGTTGGCGCTCTTCGGGCTGGCCCTCGTCGCATTGCTCGATCGCCCCGAAGTCGCCGTGTTGCCCATCGGGCTGCCGGCACTGCCCTTCCATCTCCGCCTGGACAGCCTGTCCGCTTATTTCCTGATGGTGATCGGTGGCGCTTCGGCCGGGATCTCCACATTTGCGGCCGGATACTTCCGCAAGGGCGAAGGCACGCCGCCCGGCCTGCTGTGCCTGGAGTACCACATGTTTCTGGTCAGCATGGTGGGGGTGATCCTCGCCGACGACGCCTATTCATTTATGGTGATGTGGGAGACGATGGCGCTGTCGTCGTTCTTCTTGGTGACCGCGAACCACCGCATGGCCGAAGTGCGCAGCGCGGGCTATCTCTACATCACGATGGCGAGAATCGGTGCGATCGCTGTCCTGCTGTGCTTCGGCGTGCTGCAGGCCAATACGGGCGACTACACCTTTTCCAACATGCGCGCTCAGGCACTGACTCCGTTCTGGGCCTCGGCCGGTTTCTTGCTGGCCTTGTTCGGCTTCGGCGCCAAGGCCGGCATCCTACCGCTGCATGTATGGCTGCCAGAAGCCCACCCCGCCGCGCCGTCCCCCGTCTCGGCCATGATGAGCGGGGTCATGCTCAATACGGCCATCTACGGCTTGTTGCGCGTGTCGTTCGATCTCCTGCACACTCAACTGTGGTGGTGGGGCGGGCTGCTGCTGGCGGTCGGATTGGCGACAGCTCTGTTCGGTGTGATCTTCGCGGCGGTGCAGACCGACATGAAGCGGCTGCTGGCCTATTCGTCGATCGAAAACATGGGCCTGCTGTTCGTCGGCATGGGCCTGACCTTGATTTTTTCGGCATACGGCATGAAGCCGATGGCGGCGCTCGCGTTGACGGCGACCCTCTACCACGTGGCAAGCCATGCTTTCTTCAAGAGCCTGCTCTTTCTCGGCACCGGCAGCGTGCTTCACGCCACTTCCGAGAGAAACCTCGGCAAGCTGGGGGGCCTGATCCGAACCATGCCCTGGATCGCTTGGCTCACCCTGTTGGGCGTGCTGACCAGCGCGGGCCTGCCGCCGCTGGGGGGCTTCGTGTCGGAATGGCTGCTGCTGCAGAGCTTCCTCTTCACGCCGGGGCTGCCGGTGCCCTTGCTGACCATGCTGATTCCGGTCGTCGCCGCGCTCATCGCCCTGGTCGCCGCGCTGGCCGGCTACACGATGGTCAAGTTCTTCGGCGTGGTCTTCCTCGGACAGCCGCGCGAGGAAAAGCTCGCCCACGCCCACGATGCGGGCCGTTGGGAGCGCACGGGCATGGTGTGGCTGGCGCTCGGCTGCATCGCGCTGGGGCTGCTCCCGACACAATTCATTCAGTTGATCGATCCGGTGACGCAGCAGCTTGTCGAATCGGGTCTCGGCGCCAAGGCGGCAGCCAGCGGCTGGCTGTTGGCGCCGAACAGTCTCGCGCAGGCCAGTTACGGCCCCGTGATCTTCCTGCTCGGCATCCTGGGAAGCTTTGCGCTCGCCTTCCTGCTCGTGCGGAAGCTTTACCACGGCCGCGTGCGTCGCGGCCTACCCTGGGCCTGCGGCTTCCCATGGGGCACAGCACGCATGCAGGATACCGCCGAAGGATTCGGCCAGCCGATCCGCCAGATCTTCGAGCCTTTCTTCCAAATGCAACGTGATCTGCCCACGCCCTTCGATACGAAACCGCGCTATCGCGTCACGGTTGAGGATCACTTCTGGCGCTGGCTCTATGTACCCATCGCTGATCTGGCGGCTTACCTCGCACGACTGATCGGCCTGATGCAGCAGGGGCGGATCTCGGTGTACCTGCTCTACAGTTTCCTGACGCTCGTGGCCACGTTGCTCGTGGTGATGCGATGAGGTCGGCATGAGCTTCGCCGGATTCACGTCGCAGTTGCTGGAGATCGTCATCGCGATCGGGCTTGCGCCCCTGCTCACCGGCTGGATCAATCTTTGGCGCGCGTGGCTTCAGAACAAGTCCGCGCCCAGTCTCTGGCAACCCTACCGGATGCTGCACAAGCTGTTCAACAAGGAGTCGATGGTTGCCGACCATGCATCGCGACTGTTTCGCATCGCGCCCTATGTGATGTTCGGCTGCATGGTGCTGGCTTGCGCCATCATCCCCACGCTGTCGACCGATCTACCGTTGGCGCCAGCGGCTGATGCGATCGCACTTGTCGGCCTGTTCGCCCTGGCGCGGGTGTTCATCTCGCTGGCCGCCATGGACATCGGCACCGCGTTCGGCACCATGGCTGCGCGGCGCGAGATGCTGGTCGGTTTCCTCGCCGAACCTGCGCTGTTAATGGTGTTGTTCTCGGCCTCGCTGATTTCCCAGTCGACGTCACTCACGACGATTGTCGAGACGCTGACTCAGCGTGAACTGGCGATTTATCCCGGCCTGGCTTTTGCCGGGGTTGCATTCACGATGGTGTCGCTGGCCGAGAACGCACGCGTTCCGGTCGACAATCCGGCCACGCATCTCGAGCTGACGATGATTCACGAGGCGCTCATCCTCGAGTACTCGGGCCGCCACCTGGCGCTGATCGAATGGGCGGCCAGCCTGAAGCTGTTTGCCTATTCGTGCATTGGCTTGGCCCTGTTCTTCCCTTGGGGCATTGCCGAGGCCCAGGCCCCGCTCGCGATGCTGCCGGCCCTGCCCGTGTTGGTGGCCAAGCTCGCCGTGGGCGGCTTTCTGCTTGCCGCGCTGGAGACCGCGAGCGCCAAGATGCGCATCTTCCGTGTGCCCGAGTTCCTGGCCACCGCCTTCCTGCTTGCGGTGATCGGCATGATGGTGCACGTGCTGCTCAACCAGTGATATGAACAGCAGCATCCTGACCCAACTTGTCAACCTGCTCGGCGCGGTGCTGCTGATGCTCGCATTCGCGATGATCTCGCAGCGGCGCATCCTCACCCTGATCCACCTGTTCACGATGCAGGGTGCAGCGCTGACGCTCGCGACCGCCGTGGTCGGCTATGCGACCGACCAGCACCACCTGTACCTGTCGGCCGGGCTAACCTTGGTACTCAAGGTGCTGTTGATCCCGTACCTCCTGCACCGGGTCATCGACCGTCTCGACATCCGCTGGGACGTCGAGACGCTGATCAATATCCCGACAACGATGCTGATCGGCATCGGGGTCGTGATCTTCGCGTTCAATCTGGCGATACCCATCTCCCAGTTGTCGTCGGCGCTGGCGAGCGGCACGCTGGGCATCGCGCTGGCCTGCGTGCTGCTGTCGTTCCTGATGATGATCACGCGTGCGAAGGCGGTTCCGCAGGTGATCGGCTTCCTCGCGATGGAGAACGGCCTGTTCTTTGCCGCCACATCGGCCACTTACGGCATGCCGATGGTGGTCGAGTTGGGCATCGCGCTGGACGTGCTGATCGGCGTGCTGATCCTGGGCGTCTTCATGTTCCAGATTCGCGAGCAGTTCGACAGCCTGGACATCCGCCACCTCGAGAAGCTGAAGGAAGACTGAGTTGCTTGCATTGGCCTTCCTCCTCGCAACTCCGATGGCCGGCGGGCTGGTGCTGGCGCTGGTCGGCCATCGCGACAACGCGCGCGACGTCAATGTCGCCTTCAGCCTGGGCACTTTCGTCGCCGCCTGCGTGCTCACAGCGCAGATCGTCGAGAGCGGGCCGATGCTGGTGTGGGACCGCGAGTTCTACATCGATCCGCTGAACGTCTTTCTCGTCACACTGACCGCGTTCGTTGGCCTGACCACTTCTATCTTCTCTCGCCCCTACATGCGCGTGGAGCGCGACCACGGCAAGATGACGCCGCCGCGCCTGCGCCTGTATCACAGCATGTACCAGCTGTTCAGCTTCACGATGCTGCTGGCACTGACGACCAACAACATGGGCATCATCTGGGTCGCGATGGAGGCCGCCACGCTGACCACCGTGCTGCTGGTCAGCGTCTACCGCACCGCGGCCAGCCTCGAAGCCGCATGGAAATACTTCATCCTGTGCGGCGTGGGCATCGCCCAGGCGCTGTTCGGAACGGTGTTGCTGTACATGGCGGCCGAGAAGGTGATCGGCTCCGAAGGCGGCGCCTTGCTCTGGACCAACCTCGATGCGGTGAAGGAGCAGCTCGACCCGAACATCATCACGCTGGCGTTCGCGTTCCTGTTCATCGGCTACGGTACCAAGGTCGGCCTGGTGCCGATTCACAATTGGCTGCCGGACGCCCATGCCGAAGGTCCAACGCCGGTGTCGGCCGTGTTGTCGGGCCTGCTGCTGAACGTCGCACTCTACGCAATCCTGCGCTGCAAGGTCCTGACCGACGGCGCGCTGCACTATCCTCTGGCTGGCCGGCTGATGATGGGCTTCGGCCTGCTGTCGGTGGTGGCGGCAGTGTTCTTCATGATTCGGCAAAAGGATGTGAAGCGCATGTTCGCCTACTCGTCGATCGAGCACATGGGGATGATGACCTTCGCTTTCGGCATGGGCGGCCCGATCGCCAACTACGCCGGGCTGCTGCACATGACGGTGCATTCTCTGATCAAATCCGCGATCTTCTTTGCCGTCGGTCATGCCACGCAGAAGGCTGGTACCCAGATCATGGAAAATATCCGCGGGCTCATCAAGGTCAGTCCGACAGTCGCCTGGGGATTGATGCTCGGATCGCTCGCCATCCTCGGCATGCCCCCGTTCGGCGTCTTCGCGAGCGAATTCCTGATCGTCACGACCGCGATGCGCGAGCAGCCCTGGGCGACCCCGTTCCTGCTGATCGCCCTGGGCCTGGCGTTTGCATCCGTCTTCAGCCAGATCCAGCCGATGGTGTTCGGCGAGACCAACGTCAAGCCCCTGGCGCATCCGCCGGCCCTGGTTCCGGTGTTCGTCCATCTGGGGCTTGGCCTGATGCTCGGCGTCTACATCCCGCCCTATCTCAACGCCTGGTACATCCAGGCGGCGGCGATGCTGGGGAACTAATCAAATGGCGCTGCCGGAACTCGGACTCGATCTGCGGCGCCTGTCTGCGCCGGTTCCCATTTGGCTTGGGTGGGTGAGTCGGGACGCCTGGAGTGCCGCGGCACGCAGCATCGCGGACACGGGTGGGCGCCTGATCTCAGTCTGGGGCGTTGATCGCAGCGCATCCGGCGAGGCAATGGCGGTGTGTGCAGCCTACGCGGTCCCCGAGGGGCTGGCCTGGCTCGAACTGAAGCTGGGCGGCGCAGCGCAAGGGTTTCCTGATCTGGTCGTCGCATTCCCGTGCGCGGAGCGCATGCAACGCGCCGTGGCCGACCTGTCAGGCATCCGAGCCGAGGGTAGTCGTGACGATCGCCCCTGGCTCGACCACGGGGTGTGGCCATCCGGACCACTGCCACTGCAGCGGAAACCCCAGCCCGAAGGGGCTGCCGCCAGCGCGCTTCCTGCCGACTACCCCTTCGTGCGCGTCGACGGCGACGGCGTGCACGAGATTGCCGTCGGGCCTGTGCATGCCAGCATCATCGAGCCCGGCCACTTTCGGTTCTCCGTCGTGGGCGAGAAGGTGCTCAGGCTCGAACAGCACCTCGGGTACACGCACAAGGGCATCGAGCGCCGGTTCACGGAACTGATGCCGCTCGAGGGGCACCGCCTCGCGGGACGCATCTCGGGCGACACGACGGTGGCCTACGCCTGGGCCTACTGCATGGCGCTGGAGTCAGCCTCGGGTGGCGAGGTCCCGGACCGCGCCAACTGGCTGCGTGCGCTGATGCTTGAGCGCGAGCGCGTGGCCAATCACCTGGGCGACCTCGGCGCGCTGGGCAACGACGCGGCCTTGGCCTTTGGTCTGGCGCAGTTCTCGCGCTTGCGTGAAGACTGGCTGCGCCTGTCCAAGGAGATTTTTGGCCACCGCCTCATGATGGACGCGGTCGTGCCCGGCGGCGTGGCGATCGATCTGACGCCAGCGATGCGGGATCACCTTTGCATGCAGTGCGACGTGATCGAGAGAGAGGTGCGCGCGCTGCGGCGTGTGTACGACGAACATGCCGGCCTGCAGGACCGCTTTGCGGGTACCGGGCGGGTGACGCCCCAACTGGCCGCACAACTCGGCCTCACGGGCCTTGCGGGACGCGCCAGCGGGCAGACGGCCGATCTGCGCTGCGACTTCCCATGGCCGCCCTATGACCGACTCAAGGTTGCGATCGCGACGCACCGCGACGGCGATGTCGCAGCGCGCGTGACGGTGCGGTTCGAAGAGGCATTCGAGTCACTGCGGCTCATCCGCGCCATCTGCTCTGGCTTGCCGGATGGTGCCGCTCATGCCGAGCTGCAGCCTCAGGCGTCGGCATCGCTGGGTGCGGGCTGGGTCGAAGGCTGGCGGGGCGAGGTTTTCGTCGCACTGGAGATCGGGAGCGATGGCCGCATCATGCGCTGTCATTGCCATGATCCGTCCTGGCAGAACTGGCCAGTGCTCGAGCATGCCATCATCGGCAACATCGTTCCGGACTTTCCGCTGATCAACAAGTCCTTCAACCTGAGCTATTCGGGGCACGACCTCTGATGTGGCACATCCTCAAGCAGATCGTGCGCACCGGCATCGTCACCGAGCCAGCGCCGCAGGTTGACGATGCCGAATATGCGGCGGTCGATCGAATCCAGAGCGACCTCCTCGCCATCCTCGGTCAGGCCCTGACGATCCGCGAAGTCGATGCCGGCTCATGCAATGGCTGCGAGCTCGAGATCCAAGCGCTGAACAATCCTTACTACAACATCGAGGGACTCGGCATCAAGTTCGTCGCCAGTCCGCGCCACGCCGATATGCTGCTGGTGACCGGGCCGGTGTCGCGCAACATGGAAGAGGCATTGCGGCGCACCTATGACGCCACGCCGGATCCGAAGCTGGTGGTCGCCGTTGGCGATTGCGGCTGCACCGGCGGCATCTTCGGTGAGAGCTATGCCAGCTGTGGCAAGGTTGCGAACGTGATTCCTGTCGATGTGGCGGTTCCCGGCTGTCCCCCGCCGCCGATCGACATCCTGCGCGGGATCCTCAGCGCCGTTCGACAACGTCAGGCACAGCCCGGCAAGTCTTAGCCATGCAGATTGCCGACGGGTTCCTGCTTGCGGCGAAAGGCACCGAGATCGGCGCTACGCCTGCGCCGGCCGCCCACCCACTCCTCATCAAGCCCTGGATTCCGGTGCCCGCTGCAAAAGCGCGTCGCCCCGTGCGTCGTTGCATGGATGCACGGGTCATCCCGTACATGACCTTTAAAGCAGCCTATATGGCACCCGGCAACGGTGCTCATCGCGCCGGATGTCGCCGGTTTTGGCGCGTGTTCCAAAGCGCCGCCTCCTGATACACCGCAATTTATAGACGCGCGCGTTTGATTGAATAGGGCCACGTTCGCGGCGACGGGAGGCCGGGCCGTCCGCCGCGCTTGCTGAGCAACGTGTCGCCCTTCCCGTGCAGCGTGTTCGATTTGCGAGGCCTCGCATGACCGATCGCAGTCTGCCCCCGTCATTGCCGGTGTAGCCCAGTTGCCGGGGTTTACTCCAGCCGACACTCAGGACTGAAGACTCTCCGCATCCATTTCGATCCTTCGTTGTTAGGTGTTGCTACGCCGCGCTCCGCGTCTGGGGAAGTTGGCTTAGCGTCGAACTCTTCGACTAGAGCAACCACTCCTGGAGCAGGCGGTGCAAGGCATCAGGGTTACTGCCGCACTCGCAGGAGCCGCGAGAGAAAAGATGCCATGTGACCTTCCCGATCAAACTCGGCTATGCCATCTGCTGAATCGCACGATCCGCGAGAAGCTGGGGGCCAGTTGTTGCCATGCTTCGGGGTTCAGCGCGTCTTCGCAAAGCTTTAGATTTGTAAGTAACGATACCGTAGGCATTTGCTTGAAAGCGAAGACAATGGTATTGCTGAGGTCAAAGTCATTGACCATGAGCACATGTCCGGCAAAGCTCCTTTTGATTCTCTCGAGGTAAGTTTGGAAGCATTCATGATGAAGGTGGAGGTTTACGACCAAAATACCGGCCTCCTCCAGCAGATCAAAGCAATTGTCGTAGAAAGAGCGCGATCCAAGGTCCGCCGGTATCCCATCTGCATCGAATCCGTCGGCCATGATGACGTCGTAGCGTGACTGAACGGTACGAACATAGTCGGCGGCATCCCCCTTGCACACATGAAATCGATGATCGTCTCGAGGTATCTCAAACTCGTCGCGAAGCGCGATGACAAAGGGGTTGATTTCGATCACCTGGATGCGGGAATCTGGTAGGTATCGGTAGCAGAACTTCGCCAGTGACCCGCCGCCCAGACCCACCATGGCAATGCGCCGGGGCGCAGGTGCAAACAGCAGGAATCCCATCATGAGGCGCGTATACGCCAGCATGAGGTCGTGGGGCCGGCCAACTTGCATTCGGCTTTGGACGTCGCAGATTGAAAAACGCAAGGTCTTCGAACTCAGCGATCTCTCGACAATAGGACGCGGGTGCCGATGGCATTCGAGGCGGTCTGACATCAATGACTCAATGAGATAAAACTGTGGAGGCCGACGCGCGCCGGAGCCTTGAGGGAACAACTTGTCTATTTGGAACGACGGCTTTCAGCGCCGTCGTGTTGAAGATGCAGCGCCAGCGTTTCCAATGGCTGTCAAACATGAATGAACCGTGCTACGCCAAGCAAGATAGAGCCGATTGTGATTCAAAGCCGAGATGCGCTCCCCGACCAACCGAATGCACTCGTCTTTGAAGTCTGTGCAGCTTCATGACGACAGTGGCGTATCCCACATCAGCTGGGCCAAGCCGTTGGCGATTTGCGGCGGCCGCATCCCCGTCGAAAGCACTCGGTTTGTCAGCCGGAGAGGCAGGGCGCTCTTCAACTGAGCGAATACAAAGAAGGAAACCTCCGAGTCCGAGCGCACGCGAAAGAGTTGTTCGCTCTCGGCGAGCAATTGGCGGATCACAAAGGGCGGACGAGTATCGCGACCGAAGTAGACGCGGACTACTTGAGCGTCAGGAAGGAGGAGGCGCGCGCATTCGCTCGAACCTGCGTTAGAAATCAGCTCGAGTGGAAGGCCCTTGAGAGCCGCAGGCTCCTTGACGAGATACTCCAAGCTCAGGCTCCCAACGGCCCGAAGCACCTCGACATCCAACAACTGCGCTGGATTCTCTCCTTTCAGCAGGCTGGCGAGCTCCTCGCTGCGATCTGGACCATCATAAAGAACGAAGCTCAACCCAGCCCCACTTCTGCCTGGCAGGCCTGCGCAACATCCAGCAGTTCGCGCGCACCGCTGCAAATCGACGCCAACAGCGTGATGGCGCCTGAGAAGTGATCAAAGTCGTATGTCGCTTCCCGAAACCGGTCAACGAAGAACGCCGGGTCCAACACGTTGGCGAGTCTCCGTATGATCGGCGACGCCCGCCGGACTTCATCACCCTGTCGCCAAACCACACCGAATGAACGGCTTGCATCTCCCGACGGAGGCTGGTAGCGCAGTAGCTTGATACGCCGGTTGACGGTAAGGTTCGTTCCTGCGGCGGCATTCACGGAACATCCCCTGTAGATCTGTCATTCATCGACTTGACGTCCTGCAGCATGGCGGCGCATCTAACGCCATCAGCTTGATCGCAAAGCGCACTGTCGCCGCAACGCCCACATCCGCGACGGCGATAGCGCCGGCTGTAAGCCCAAGCACGCTTCCCGCGCTGGCGACTTGTTCGTGGGGTCCAGACCAATTGGAAAAGTTCTTGAAGAATGTTCGCTCGCATGGACGGTAAGAGTCGTCGAAAGCTCGTCAGTCTCCGCGGCGGAAACGCGAATATAGTTCGCATGACGTATCATTGCAATGATCATCTGATTAACATACCATCCAGGCGTCTCTAAATGTCATGTGCCCATCCAACATCGCACCTTCGACGCGTTTGACGAAACCCTATAGAAGAGGGTGCTCGAATGTTTGGCACGCGGCGCCACGCCCCTCGCGGTCAAGCACCAGTAGTTCAGCGTCCTCGAGGGTTGCCGGTGGAGTTCTTTCTGTGGTTTGGGGTGTCTGCGTGGCAGAATAAATGGCTGGAATCTGGCCGAAAGGAGCCGTCGATACCACGATGAGGGGCTTGCGTGAAGCTAGACATCCACGAAATTCTGAGAAGGCTTCCCTACCGCTATCCATTCCTGTTGATGGACCGCGTCCTGAAGCTCGAGGCAGGCAAGCGGATCGAGGCGCTGAAGAACGTCACGATCAATGAAGCGTTGTTTCAGGGTCATTTTCCTCACCTTCCCGTAATGCCTGGCGTGTTGCTGCTAGAAGCTCTGGCGCAGACGGCCGCATCGCATTCGAGACTTTCGGTGAAACACCTGACGACACGAAGATGTACTACTTCGGCGGAATCGATGCAGCGTGATTTAAGAAACGGGTCGAACCCGGGGATCAGTTGATGATGGACGCGCAACTGGTGCGCCGGAAGGTGAGGGTCTTCAAGTTCAAAGGCGGTGGCTTTGTGGACGGCCACCTCGCCGTTGAGGCCGAGTTGCTGTGCACGCGTGTGGTCATAGCGTGACGCGTCGATGCCTGTCGTGCACTTGACCCACCGCGCGATAACCCGTTGAAAAAGAGCTCGTTCTACAAGTGGGAGGGGGACACCCTGGTCCTCAACATTCTCGGGACGCCGGGCGCATCAAAGGACGCCATCGGCAAGGTCAGAGGCAATCAGTTAAAAGTCAGCGTCACCCAGCCGCCACGCGTGGGGCGCGCAACGGACCACATGGTGCGTTTCCTGGCCGACGAGTTTGACGTGTCGCGATCTGACATCGAGGTCGTGTTCGGTCGAAAGAGCGTCAACAAGCAAGTGCGGATCAAGGCACCTTCGAGATTACCCGGGTGCATCGAGCCGCCTGCTACCGCTCTGCCAGGTCCAGCTCGAATCAAATAGAGGGCCGGTTCGGTCCGCCGACAGGATGCGGCTCGTCAATCGGCATGGGATCAAAATGAAATGGCCCGCGGCCCACCTGGCACCCAAGGCCCGGACCGGGTGTCTGGCCCCGAGACACACCGCCGTCCCCGCGCGCCGCCACCCATTCGCCTGCCCCTGCTTCAGAGCGGAAATTTGGTCCACCGTGCCGGCCATGAATACGCAATACGTCTCACATGTTTATATTGTGATGATACAGATCACATGTTTATCCTAAAAGGTGTACCGATAAATGCAGTTACCGTTCCCGATGCGGATCTTCTCCGCGCGGCGCATGGTCACGGAAAACTCAGGGATGGCAGCGGTGGCTGTTTGCAACGAATCACAAGGACATCGGCACGCTGTACCTGCTGTTCTCCTTCACGATGCTGATGGCGGGCGGGGTGCTCGCGCTGCTGATCCGCGCCGAGCTGTTCCAGCCCGGCCTGCAGCTGGTCAATCCCGAGCTGTTCAACCAGTTCACGACCATGCACGGCCTGATCATGGTGTTCGGCGCGATCATGCCGGCGTTCGTGGGCTTCGCGAACTGGATGATCCCGATGCAGATCGGCGCGGCCGACATGGCCTTCGCGCGGATGAACAACTTCAGCTTCTGGCTGCTGATCCCGGCGGCGCTGATGCTGGTCGGCTCGTTCTTCATGCCCGGCGGTGCGCCGGCCGCGGGATGGACGCTCTATGCGCCGCTCACGCTGCAGATGGGCCCGTCGATGGATGCCGGCATCTTCGCGATGCACATCATGGGCGCGTCGTCGATCATGGGTTCGATCAATATCATCGTGACGATCCTGAACATGCGCGCACCCGGCATGACGCTGATGAAGATGCCGATGTTCTGCTGGACCTGGCTCATCACCGCCTACCTGCTGATCGCCGTGATGCCGGTGCTCGCCGGCGCGATCACCATGACGCTGACCGATCGCCACTTCGGCACCAGCTTCTTCAATCCCGCCGGCGGCGGCGACCCGGTGATGTACCAGCACATCTTCTGGTTCTTCGGCCACCCCGAGGTCTACATCATGATCTTGCCGGCCTTCGGCATCATCAGCCAGGTGCCGGTGCTCTCGAACCAAGACGCCGCCTTCATCTCGTACGGCCTTTTGAAGACCGTCTCGGCGGCGCCGTGGCCATCGGGCCCATCCGTGCCCGGCACGGCGCATCCCGTTCACACCATGACGCCGCAAACCACAGTGCGGGCCTCTTCAACATGCTCGCGCTCACCGTCACCTAATTCAAGTCAAGGCGCTCTGATGCAGCCCTCCTTCTTGTCACCACCCAATGCACAACTCACATGACCCGCAACCCCTCCACCTCCACCCATCTACGCCCGTTCGTCTCGAGGTGGCGGAGATCAACCCGTACGCGATCGCCCTGCGGCACGAGTTGGAAGTGCCGGACGACGACAAACGCGTCAATGTGCTATTGGAGGATGCTGCCGATTTCGTGCGTACCAGCAATGCACGGTGCGATGTGATTGTCGCCGACGGGTTCGACGCGAACAGGCTGCCGGCGAGGCCTGCTGCAGTGCTTTGGCGAGTGAGCGACCGTCGAGGTGATTTCGTTCGACTCTCTCGCGCTTCCTCTCCAACAACGCTCACGGCAAGGTCACGTGGGTGCACAGGAGGTCTGCCCTGACCGCCAGCGCGCCGTCGACCGGGCCGATGGCTTCGAACTTGAAGACGCTCGCCTTTCGCCGCACCAATCGCACGTCCATGATCAACCGCTCGCCGGGCATCGACGGGTCACTCGAACCGCGCCCCCGTCGATGGCGCCGAAATAATAGAATTTCGTTTCGTCCGGCACTTCGTCGAACGATGCGAACGCCAGCAGAGCGGCAGACTGTCCGAGCGCCTTCAGTACCAGAACTCCCGGCATGACGGGGCGATGCGGAACGTGACCCTGATAGAAAGGTTCGGGACCGTGACACTCTTCAGCGCCTGGATCGCCGCGCCCTTGTCAAGTCGGAGCACGCGATCGACCAGTAAAAACGGAAACTCATGGAGCATGCTGCGCAGAATTCGATGAACATCAAGCACCATCCATCATCAAGCTTCCGAATCAGCGTTTGGTGCAACGGAAACCATTTATGGTACGGGCACGACGCTCGCGCGGTCGTGATGGCATCGGGCATCCGGCATCGCGTCCGCAGGGTGAGGCTGTAATGAATGGATAGTTCGCTTCGGTGCATAGAATGAGATTATTATTAGCATTGCATGCTAATTCGGAGATGGACTTATGGAACTCAAGACGGCCAGATTGACGGTGCTTATCGACCCCTCGAAGAAGAGGGCCTTCGAGTCGCTTTGCGCTCGGCAGGACGTGACGCCGTCGCAGGTGGTACGCCGATTGATACGGGACTACCTCAATCACTATGGCGTCACCTTCGTTCCCAGCGGCAGCCTCGACGAAGAAGACGAAACCAGCAAGGCATAGTGCGCTGGCGGGGCCCGATGTTCGGATCGCGATCCGAGTTGTCGCCGGCCGCTCAGCGTCGTTGGGCCTGGAGATTTCCGTGCGATTGCATGTCGACAAAATGGCCGCTTCGATCTGCGAATGACGCCAGGTGGGGAAAAGAGTTGCGCTGGCAAGGCAAAGTCGGTACCAACTGATCGAACGCCAAATTGCGGACGGGCTGATGCTGATCTGGCCGATCAGCCGCAACATGGCCCCCGCGCTGCAGCTGTGCTGGGACGCCATGTTCGATCCATAGCCGGTAATCGCGGTTGGCGCCAGCGCCAATTTCGGAAGCGCAAGGTCCTGCGCCACGGACCTTGGCTTCCTCGGGAAATTCAAGCCGACCCTGCATGTGCCGGGATGCCCGCCGCATCCGCTCATGGTCACCTGCAGCATGCTGGACCTGCTAGACATTCCGAGCCGAGCGCCCGCCTGCGGCCCGACCGGAGGCGAAGGGGTAGCGCATCAGCGCCGACATCGTGCATGGCAGACCCGTGACTTCGGCATTGAAAGTCTCGGCCAATTGCCGGGCAACTTTGATCCGCTCGACGACTCGCGCCGAGCTGTCCAGATGCAGCAGGATCGATTTCGGAGTTTGCATGGTGTTCTCCTTCAGAACTCGAGAGTGGATGCGATGCAGTGCGGAGGCTGGTCCCGCACCCTATGTCTTGGGCGGGCGGCGCAGGACCGGCATGAAGTTGGTCAGCTTGCCCCGCCTGACCAGCAAGGCGACGACATCGTCGTCCTGCGTGGCCTGGAGGGCGGAGTCGAAGTCCTTCAAACTGGCGACTGCCGTCCCATTGACACCCACGATCATGTCGTCGAAGCGCAGGCCAGCAAGCCGCGCGAATCCGGAGGCCGACCTCACGTAGATCCCGGCGGGAAGCATTCCAAGGCTCTGGCCCGTGCCGCGCTCGACGAGGGCGAGCCCCAGCCGGGCATCGTTGTCACTCTGGGTCACGGCGGCAGGCCGAGGCAGGTCTTCATCGATACAGGCAAGGCGTTGCTTATCGTCGAGCTGCGCAAGCGCCGAATGCTGCAGGCTCGCATCGCGCGCAGCGTAGGGATCTCGGAGTCCACGGTCAGTCGCGTTCTGGCGCGGGCGGGCATGTCCAAGTTGAGCGACCTGGAGCCTGTCGAAGCTGTCGTGCGCTACGAGCATCAGGCTCCCGGCGATTTGCTGCACATCGATACCAAGAAGCTCGGGCGCATCGTGCGGCGACTGCTGACGGACAACGGTCCGGCGTTCCGCTCGCGGGAGTTCAGGGCGAGCTGCGTTGAACTGGGCATCAAGCACAGTTTCACGCGGCCCTACCGACCACAGACCAACGGCAAGGCCGAGAGGTTCATCCAGTCTGCGTTGCGTGAGTGGGCCTATGGCTGGACCTACCTGAACTCAGCCCATCGAACCGATGCCCTGGCAAGCTGGCAGCACCATTACAACTGGCATCGCCCACACAGCGGCATCGCAGGCCTCGTGCCTATGTCCAGACTCAACTCGTCAAGAAACAACCTCTTGACGCTTCACAGCTAGCCACCTCCATCTCGGACACATCCCCGAGATACCGCATGGCCGGCGAGCGAATGTTGGTCATTGAGCGACCTCATCAACCGGGGCATACCTGGGCGCGCACCAATCGACCAGCGTTGAGCTCGACTCATGCCAGCTTGCTCGCGGCAAGATGGCTGGGGATCTACGACTCCCGATGCCAGCCTCTGCAAGCAGCCTGCCAATCGCCCTCTTCCGGATTTTGATGTTGTTGGTCGCGCAACTGCACAATGTCAGCAACATTTTCTATCTAAGTAAGCGCCAACTATTATCACAAATCTCCTAAATCCTAGACACCAACAACGCCACGCTTGAGCGCGAAGTCCAGCAACACTTTGTCGGTCGGCTCTTCTGGCCACGTGTCCTGCGCCAGCCATTTGAAAAACGTCGTCGCTGCGACCCGGCTCGCAGGGCCATCGCGCCGCCAAGCACGCGCAATCGGCGCTGCCACCTGATCGAGCTTCTCGGCTTCGAATCGCGCGCGCACGTCAACCTTCATGGACTCCAGCATCTCGGCGAACACCGCGCGGGCCTGTCCCATCCGGTCGTTTTCCCAAAGCTCCCGGATGCGGTGCAGCCGGTCTGCCTCTGACGGCAGTGCAACCGACGGCGCGCCGGCCGGCGGCGGCCCTGCAACGGGCGGCACCGCCGTAACGCCGGCGTAGCCCTTCTTCAGCGCGTCCTTGAAGTACGCGGCCGGCGACTTGAGCACCGGCATCGACGCGTTGCGCAGACGCTGATCAACATGGTCTAGGGTGGCCCGAATCTGCCCTTCGTCCGTCGTTGCGTAGAGGTCCTGCGCTTCGTCCTGCTTGAGCCCCAGCGCAATCAGGCGCCCTACCAGCTCAAGATCGAAGACGTTCCGGTTCGGCGCGTCGATGCCCCCCAAGCGCTGCTGGACCTTGGGGACAACTCTGAATTGGATCTCCTCGATCTTGCGGCCGCGTTTGTGTTCAATCAACTCCAGCCCGAACTCCTCGCACAACGCATCGATCTCAGCCAGCGCTTTGCTGATGACGTCGCGTTTGAGAAAACGGTAGTCAACCTCCCTGATGTCGCTGCGCCCCGTCAGCACGGCCGCCCACCAGATCACATCTTCGCGCATTGACAGGCGCCCGGGCGACGTGAGATACCGAGCACCGATCTCGTAAAGCACGGCCGCCGAATAGCTTCGCATCTGACTGCTCATCTCCAGCAGCACACGTGTGTACTGGTGCGGCTTGACGAGTCGCTCCTTGATTTCGTCCGGATAGCGCCAGGTCACTATGCATGGCCGTCCCCTGCCCTGCTCCTCGATCGTGACAGTGCCCAGCAGCTGTGAGGACACCCAGCGCTTCAACGAGCTGCTGCTGGTCGACCATTCGATGGTTGTCGCCTGCATGTCGCGCAAATGGGACTTCAGCAGTTCGGTGTTGTTGGAGTTGAAACGGGCGTCCCCAATCAGTTCGCTCAGTGCGAGCCTGTACACCGGCTCGTCCACGCCCTGGCGCTGGGAATGGTAAAGCAAGGCGTTATAGATTCGCCTGGAAAGCAGGGTGAGGCGACCCCGCTTGGGGCGAATCGCGATTGCCTCATTGGCCTTGGCGACACTCTGTTCTTCTGCGGTGGGCGGCTGACGAGGCGGCGATCGCGAATGTGAGTCTGCTTCGTCGACCATGATGTGGAGCGGCAATCAAGTGGATTCACATCATGCCTATACATTGTGATTTGGTCAATTCACAGGAGGATCATGCGCGTGCCTTGGTATGTTTGCATTGAACACTTGGAGAATTGAAGAGTTGAGATTCCTTTTTCCTCCATCCCGACA
Organism: Variovorax sp. PBL-E5; assembly: GCF_901827185.1. Taxonomy (NCBI): domain Bacteria; kingdom Pseudomonadati; phylum Pseudomonadota; class Betaproteobacteria; order Burkholderiales; family Comamonadaceae; genus Variovorax; species Variovorax sp. PBL-E5. The sequence goes on from NZ_LR594673.1 coordinate 552,640, forward strand.
GACACTTACCGGATTCGCTGTGAGAGCAGTTGGGAATGAATGTGAGATCGATTGGGAATGCAGGTGAGCCGGATTGGGAGACCGGGGCTGCCTTCGTGAGGGCTCCTGGGGTCAAATGTGAGTGGATATGGGCAATGGCGGCGTCCGGTACCCTTTCATTCCAGCAAATCCGGGTCTGACGGCGGCAATGTGGCCCCGCAGGATGTCGGAGTATGAATTTCCAGGTACTTTAGGCGTCTGCAGGGCCACTCGGAGGTGGAGATCCCCAAGCGATCTCACAATGCTTTGTGCGGTCAACAACGGCGTAGACGCAAAACTTGTCCATTCAATGATTTCTCGTAGAATGGCCATATTCCGTCGAATAAGGCCATCTCA
>NZ_LR594674.1 GCF_901827185.1 Variovorax sp. PBL-E5
ATGTCCGCACCCGCCCCAGCGCCGAAACGAAAAACTGCCGTCGAGAAGACCGCCGACAAGGTGAGCGAAGTCAAGCAGGCCGCTTTGCTCAAGCACACGAAAGAGCAGATTAAGGCAATGCAGCTTTCGCTGTTCGACCTCGCGCCCTGGGGCGACGACATGCGGGCGATGCCGAACGACCTGGCGCGTGCTGCGCTCTTCACGACCAGGAACAAGAAGACCCCGCGTGAGGTGCGGCAGCAACACGTAATTTTTCACGTCAATAAGGACGTGCTCATCACCTATACCGGGATCGAGCTGCGGGCCGATGACGACGAGCTGGTTTGGCAGCAGGTTCTTGAATACGCGAAGCGTTCGCCGGTCGGTACGCCCGTTTCCTTCACGTTCTACGAGCTTTGCACAGACCTGGGCTGGGCGATCAACGGCCGGTACTACGACAAGGCCGAAGAGTGCCTGACGCGCCTGCAGGCGACCGCCATGCAGTTCAGTTCAGGCCGGATCGGCCGGCTTGAATCGGTGTCCCTGATCCATCGCTTCCGCGTGCTGGATCGCGGCAAGAAAACGTCGCGCTGCCAGGTCGAAATCGACGAGGAAATGGTAGTGCTTTTTGCCGGCGATCATTACTCGAAATTCGTGTGGGAAAAGTACCGCGAGCTGTCCCCTACTGCCCGGCGCATGTTCGATTACTTCGTCTCTCACAAGGAACCGTTCCCCTTGAAGCTGGAGACGTTCAGGCTGATGTGCGGGTCCGATTCCGCCAGGCTCAAGAAGTGGCGCGAGCAGACCGGCCAGGCGTGCGAAGAGTTGAGCCAGAGCGGGCTTATCAAGCTGTCATGGGTGCAGGGTGACTCGATCTACTGCCAGCGGTAGACCAGGTGGACATGCGACAGAGAACGGGGGCCTAGGCTCCCGTTTTTCATTGACAGATGAGGGGCGCAGCGGCGGCATGCAGACACTTGAGGGGCCAAGCCAGGGACGGGGAATTTTCGCGGGCGCGAAAACCGGCTATGTCGTGCTGCGCATCGAGCCACGTTCCGCGTCTCGACCCCTGCGGGCTTCCAGCGCCTTTCCGACGCTCACCGGGCCCATGCCCCTCGCCGCTGGGCTACAGGCCCGCCAGCGGGCCATACGACCGCCGCAAGCGGCCATCCAAGGCCGACCGATCCCTGCCCGGGGGCCAGGTGTGACTTCCAACGATCAACCCGACTGGCGCCGCACTTAAACGGCAGGTTTCCAGGTTGCCCTCGACTGCCGCACAAAACTGCGGACGACTGTTTGCTTTACCCCTCGGCACGCAACTGTCCAATGTGTTACGTTATAAGGTTATGGCAAAAAAACCAAAAGACATAACGCCACGATTCGGGATCGGGGAGTGGTTCGGCTTCAATCTGACGCAGCTTTCCGGGGAGGAACGCCGCCAGCTTGCCGCCGAAGTCCTCAAGCCGAAGAAAGAGCGAACCCCACAACCCTGCCCCTTTCAGGCGCGCAAAACAGGCGCTGTCTGCTCCAAGGATGGCGGGGTGTGTTCGCTCCGGCTCTACTCCTACAACACACACCCAGACAACGGCCGGGCGGTCGGTGTCCCTGTTGAGGGCAAGCAAGGCGACCTCCGCGCCACCTGCCCCTATCGCTTCCACGATGAACTCGACGTGTTCAAGTGGGTAGGCGAAACCATCCTTGGCGACCCTGACCCGCTGCTGGTCGGTGAAGTCGGCTTCCTCGAAGCCGGGGCATCGACCGACAGCGAAGGCGGCGATGACGTGGGCCGAATCGACATGGTTCTGGTCAGCTCCAAGACGCCCAAGGAAGCCCCGATGAATTGGGCTGCCCTTGAGATTCAGGCCGTCTATTTCAGCGGTAACGCCATGAAGGGCGAGTTTGAAGCCTTCAACGATGACGCCGTGGATTGGGTCATTTTCCCGGCCGGTCGTCGTCGCCCGGACTACCGCAGCAGCGGCCCCAAGCGCTTGATGCCGCAGCTTCAAATCAAAGTCCCCACGCTGCGCCGTTGGGGCAAGAAGATGGCCGTGGTCGTTGATCGCGCCTTCTTCGATTCCATCGGTGAGATGGACAACGTGGCCGACATATCCAATGCTGACATTGCATGGTTTATCGTCCGCTTTGAAGAGGTCGAAGGCCAGAAGCGCACGCGCATCGTGCGGGATGAAGTCCGCTACACCACGCTTGAGCGCTCGGTGGAAGGGCTGACGGGTGGCAAGCCGGTTCCTCTGCCGGTGTTTGAGACTCGCATCACTGACAAGATCGTTCACCCGGTGCCCATCACTGAGCCGGTCGAGGACGGTCTGCCGCTTGAGAACGGCAACGGCTCCGACGCCGCAAAATGACCACAAGTTGCTTGTTTGACAAGACCGTGAACATTCACGGGTCTTGACGCGCCTATACGTCCTTGTTACGCTCCGTGAATGTTCACGGAGAAAATAACAATGACAACCGACGCCACTGCATTACAACGGCAGAACCGCCGCATCGAACGCCTGAAAGAGCAAGGCGTCACCCGCGCCACGGTACTGGTTCACAGCGAATGCAAACCGGCCCTTGAAGGGCTGCGGCATCACTTCGTTGACCCCGACAAAGCGCAGGCGCTGGCCTCACTGGTTGAACAACTCCACGACAAGAAAGCCCCGACGAACGTTGCGCAGGTTCGCCAGCTCAGTCCGTTCCGCTATCCGGGCGGCAAGACGTGGCTTGTCCCAGAGGTGCGCAAGTGGCTGACGGCATCCAAGATCACGCCATCGGTGTTTGTGGAACCCTTCGCGGGTGGAGCAATGGCGGGCCTGTCGGCCGCCGCTGAGGGTTTGGCCGAACACGTCTTTCTGGGCGAACTGGACGACGATGTGGCCGCTGTCTGGCAAACCATCTTCCACGGCAAGCCCGCTGACGTGAAGTGGCTTTGCAAGCAGATCATCGACTTCGATGTGAACCTTGAGAACGTCCGGGAGATCCTCGACGGCAACCCCAAGAGCATTCGCGGCCGGGCCTTCCGAACCATCGTCAAAAACCGGATGCAGCGCGGCGGCATCATGGCCGCAGGCGCTGGCCTCGTTAAGACCGGAGAGGCCGGGCGCGGCCTCAATTCGCGCTGGTATCCCGAAACGCTGGCCCGTCGCATCGAAGCCTTGCAGGCCATGCGCGATCGGATCACCTTCGAGCAGGCCGACGCCTTCGAGGTGGTGCAGCGCTACGCTGATGATGCCAATGCGTTCTTCTTCGTTGATCCGCCGTACACCGCAGGCGGCAAGAAGGCCGGGGCACGGCTCTACACCCACAACGAAATCGACCATGAAGGGCTGTTCGCGCTCATGGCCTCGGTGCGTGGTTCAGTGATGCTGACCTATGACGACGCGCCCGAAGTGCGCTCGATGGCAGAGCGTCACGGCTTCCGCGTTGAGCCGGTGCCGATGAAGAACACCCACCATGAAGTCATCCGCGAGCTGTTGATCTTGAAGCCCTAGTTGGGGTCTCCTCGTTTTCAGTGCAATAAGTGACGGTACGCAAAGCTAGCACTGGCGCGGGGGTGGTCTGGGTAGACCGTTGATTTCATTGACTTTCCTGTTCGCTTTGTAAACGGGTATGGTGGCCTCCCACTTTTGAGGTTCACGATGCAGGGTTGGCACACAACGTTTTTGTGGATGCGTGGGCTCCCCCGCGATATCAGCGACTTCGAGATGAAGGCATTTTTCACCTTCGATGGTGCCGAGCGCGACGCAATCAATGCACGCCGAGGTGATTCCCACAAGCTTGGTCTGGCGCTCCATATTGGTTTCCTGCGCATGAGTGGGCGTTTGCTCGGTGCCTTTCGGGTAATTCCAGTAGCCTTGTGGCGCCACCTTGGCAACGAGCTTGGCATTGCAGCACCAGAAGTCGCCTCGCTGAGAGCCATGTATGAACGCGGGCGCACGCTATTCGATCACCAACAAGTAGCCTGCACGGTCCTTGGATTCCAGTGGATGAGCGAGCACCAGCGCCGCTCACTGGTACGTGAACTGCGCGACGAAGTGGCGCGCTGCGCCGACCGCGATCAGCTACTCGTGCGGGCGCGTCAATGGCTGTACAAGAACAAGCTGGTGATCGTGCACGAGCGGGCAATTCGGACACTGATTGCGGCGGCACTTGCCCAGCTTGAAGTTGAAACAGGCACCGCCATCGCCGCCAGCGTTGATCCAGCAACACTTGATCGCTGGCGAGCCTCAGTTTCAGAGCTGCGCCCAGATGGACAAACCCAGCAGAGTTGGCTATGGGCTGCACCGGCGAAACACTCAACCCGCCAAATCAGCGAGGTACTGGAGCGCATCGACCTGCTTTACACGCTGGACGTTCATAAGCACCTGGCAGACATCCCCGATCTCATCTTGCGCCGCTACGCGCGCCGACTTGTCTCCAGGCCGCCCTCAGCCGGAGCCAAGATCAAAGAGCCAGCGCGCACCGTGGAGGTCGCATGCTTTCTTCGGTATTGCCTGTTCACCACCACAGACCAGTTGATCCTTATGGTGCAGCGCCGGATCGCCGATCTGTGGCGTCAGGCTGCCGCCGATGTCCCCGCTACCGTCAATTGGGCCGCAATGTACAAAACGCTGCTCGGCGAACTTGTTGCCTTGAGCGCGCAAGGTGCGGTGCCAGATGCTGAGTTGCGTGCCCGTCTTGAAGCCTTGATCACCGAAACCCAGAAACGCAAACCACCGAGCAGGGCCTCCCTGGTCCGCGAGGGATTGATTGATGGAATTCGCCCCGTGCGGTCGTTGCTCGTCGCCATTGCAAAGCTGCCCTGGCAGGCCACCGGCGAGCATCCTGCCATCGAGTACCTTGCCAAGCTGCAAGCTTTATATCTCAAAGGATCCAGAAAGCTGCCAGTTGAAGTGGTGGCACCAAGTCTGGGAATGATCTGGCAGGTTTCGATCTCCAGCCCAGACCGGGAACGGGCGTTTCAGGCGTTGGAGGTGGCCACCCTGTTTGCCCTGCGCCGCGCGGTGCGCAATGGCTCGGTCTGGATTGAGCACAGCCTGAGCTTTCGGGGTCGTGCGCGCTTGTTCTTCACGGACGAGCGTTGGCAGGCAGAGTCCAAGAAACACTATGCCCGTCTATCGTTACCCAGCAAGGCTGCCACTTTCTTGAAGCCTTTGCTGGCCAGAGTAACTGCCGGTGTCGATGCGGTGGCCGCTGCAGCCCGCAGTGGCGTACTGCGCGTGGATGATGAACTCCATTTGTCGCCATTGCCCGCAGAGGACGAAGACCCAGAAGTGACCAAGCTGCGCGCGGCTTTGGATCACCGCATCGGTGAGGTTCAATTGCCGGAAGTGATTCTGGCCGTTGACGCCCAGGTGCGCTTTAGCTGGATCATGCTCGGACGTGAGCCGCGCTCTACCGACGAGCTGCTGATGGTCTATGCCGGCATCATGGCCCACGGCACCAGTCTGACTGCGGTCGAATGCGCGCGCATGATTCCGCAATTGTCTGCCACCAGCATTCGCCAGGCCATGCGCTGGGCGCGGGACGAACGGCGTCTGAGCCAGGCCTGCCAGGCTGTGCTGGAATTCATGCAGCGACACCCGATTGCCGCCACCTGGGGGCGGTCCGATTTGGCATCTTCTGACATGATGACCATGGAGACCACCAAACGGGTGTGGCAAGCCCGGCTTGATCCTCGGCGCAACACACCTTCCATTGGAATCTACTCCCATGTAAAAGACCGGTGGGGCATCTTCCATGCGCAGCCCTTTGTGCTCAATGAGCGCCAGGCGGGCGTGGCCATTGAAGGTGTCATCCGCCAAGAAAAGCTGGAGACCAGCCAGCTTGCTGTGGATACCCATGGCTACACCGACTTTGCCATGTCACATGCCCGTTTGCTTGGTTTTGATCTTTGCCCGCGGTTGAAGGAACTCAAACAGCGCCACCTCTTTGTGCCACGCGGCACCAAAGTGCCCGCAGAAATCGCTGCGGTGTGCGAAGCCAATGTCGACGTCGCTTTGATCGAAAAGCATTGGGATAGTCTGGTGCACCTGGCAGCCTCGGTCATGAGCGGACATGCCAGTGCGGTGGCAGCTCTTGCGCGGTTCGGTTCTGCCGCCCAGGGCGATCCAATCTATGAGGCTGGCGTGCAATTGGGGCGGTTGCTGCGTACGGCGTTTTTGGCTGACTACTTTGTCAAGGACGCTTTCAGGAACGAGTTGCGCCGGGTGCTCAATCGGGGCGAGGCTGTTAACGCCCTCAAGCGCGCCATTTATACCGGCCGGATCAGCCCGGCGCAGGCCAAACGTGTCGATGAAATGCAGGCTGTGGCCGATGCGTTGAGCCTGATGGCCAACATCGTGATGGCGTGGAATACCTCACAGATGCAGGCGGTCCTGGATCGCTGGTCGAACCGCCGCCAGGTCATTCCACCGGAACTGATCGGGAAGATTGCGCCCACCAGGCTGGAGAGCATCAACTTGCGGGGTGTGTTTCGCTTCCCGGTTGACCGCTATGCTGACCAAATCCTGCCTTCGCGGCCAAATGCATCGATAACTGGCACCAATGGATGAAACCGACCACGGTTTGACGCCACGAATCGCAGATTTGAAAGTGAACAGGAAAGTCAATGAAATCAACGATCTACCAACACCACCTCCGCGCCAGTGCTAGCTTTTCGTACCGTCACTTATTGCACTGAAAACGAGGAGACCCCGATTAGCGCCATCGAGCGCTGCCGCACGTCCGCGCTGGGTGGTCACGTCGAGCAGTGCGACGCCTGCGGGCACCAGCGCATCGCTTTCAACAGTTGCCGCAACAGGCACTGTCCGAAGTGCCAGTCGCTGGTGCGCGCCCAGTGGCTGCAGGACCGGCAGGCCGAACTGCTGCCGGTCGAGTACTTTCACATCGTCTTCACCGTACCGCAGGAGATTGCCGCCATCGCGTACCAGAACAAGGCCGTGGTGTACGACATCCTGTTTCACGCCACCTCTGAGACGCTGCGCACCATCGCCGCCGACCCCAAACATCTCGGAGCCGAGATCGGCTTCATCACCATCCTGCATACCTGGGGCCAGAACTTGCTGCATCACCCGCATCTGCACTGCGTCGTGCCCGGCGGTGGGGTGGCCCCGGACGGCAAGCGCTGGATCGCCTGCCGAGCGGGCTTCTTCCTGCCGGTGCGGGTGCTGTCGCGGCTGTTTCGCCGCCTGTTCCTGACACAGTTGCGCAGCGCCTTCGACAACGGGGAACTGCGCTTCTTCAACGGCCTGGCTGCGCTACAGGATTGCGATGCCTTCGCCAGCTACCTGGCGCCCGCAACCCAGGCCGAGTGGGTGGTCTACGCCAAGCCACCTTTCGGCGGGCCCGAGCAGGTCCTGAACTACCTCGGGCGCTACACCCATCGCGTGGCGATCTCCAACAACCGCCTGGTCGACTTCGCCGATGGCGAGGTGGCCTTTGCGTGGAAGGACTACCGCCACGAATCGCGCCACAAGGTCATGCGCCTGGATGCCCAGGAGTTCGTCCGCCGCTTCCTGCTGCATGTCCTGCCCCCTGGATTCCAGCGCATCCGCCACTATGGGCTCCTGGCCAACCGCTATCGCGAGACCAAGCTCGACCACTGTCGCCAGCTGCTGGCGGCACCCGCACCGGTCGTGGAGTTGCCCGATGCACCGCTGGACTATCGGGACCGCTATCAGCGCCTGACTGGCGTGTCTCTGCGCGACTGCCAGCATTGCGGTCGTGGCCAGATGGTGCGAATCGAATCCTTTCTGCCGGGAACCTTGCCGCGCGGTCCGCCGCCCATCCCCTCATGAACACAAGCCCGGCCTTCACCCCATGCGCTTCCAGATCCGTGTCGCGAAGCGATAGGTGTCCCTTTGCATGCTCACGCCCATCAATGGCGAGAGCCTCTCGCCACGCCCTCGTGGCAGCGCCAATGCACACGCCGCAGCCCCCCGTTCTTCGGTGCCAGCTCAACCCAGCGCTGCAATTTCCTCAGCCTTGCGCACCTGCGCCTCGCGCTTGGACAAGTCGGTGCTGATTCAATCCCCATAGCGCACCACCACCTGGACGGCGGTTTAGTTCAACGGGATCTTTAGCCTACCGGCTGCGGAACAGGCGTCGCGGGGTTGATCAGCGTCTGCGCGCCGCAGCCGCCAGGCTAAAGACTCTCTGCATTATGGAGAGCTTTCCATAAGCAGCGGTTGCTGCTGGTTGCGGGAGCGCCATGACTTCTCGCTCTTTGTACCCAAGCCGCCATCGGAGGGATACGCAGCCTCTGAGGCCCTATGTCCAGTTTTAGATACGGCCGACTTTGGGGAAATGTCGCTACTGCGCTTTGTCTCGAACGACGACGCCCCCAAGGCCCAACAGGTGCTATCGATCTCAAGGCATCCATGGACTATGAGTATCTTTGAACTGGAAGTTGAAAACTGTTTAGCGAAGCGGGTGAAGCCCACCTTCCAGAAGTCTACACCTGTCCTAGCGTCCGCACAGGAACCTTATGGGTAGCGCATATTGATTTCCTCAGGGTTCGCCACATTCAAAAATGCCAGTGCGAAGACCGAGAACGGATACCAACATCTGACCCCCGGTGTTTTAACTTTGTTTGAGGTTTCCCGGGAACGTCAAAGGCTTGAGTTGAGCAGGTTTGAAGAATCCACTTTTATTGAGCGAACACTTTGGGCCTGAATGCTCGCCAAGGCTGCAATCGTTCAAGGTCACGAGCGACCTGAAGCAAAACATCTTCACGCCCCATTCCCGCCACCATTTGAATGGGGACGGGCATCTCGTCATGCATGCCTGCTGGCAAGGTTAGCGCTGGCAGTCCGGTCATGTTGAACTGCGCCGTGAAAGGAATCGCATCGAAGAGCCGGTCGTACCAGCCATGAGCGTCGAGACTCGCATCGTTTTGATCCAGGTACCCAAGGGGCAGTGGCGTGCGTTTCAAGGCGGGCATCAAGATGATGTCGTAGCGCGTGAGAAATACGCCGAGACTTCGGGACATGGTGTTCATCACGGCAAACACATCCTCGATGTCCATCGCCGTCAATGCGTTGCCCGCCTGCGCGCAGGCCAGCGTCACTGCCTCAAGCACATCTGGCCCAGGTTCACGGCCCATAGCGGCTTTCAACCCATTGACCCCCACCGCAAGGAAAGACATCCACGCCGAAAAATTCGCGCGCATGAAAGCATCAACGTCATAGACAGGCGCCGTTTCCTCAATCACATGCCCCTGGGCCTCCAACAAGCGGGCGGTGCGCTGCAGCGCCTCGTCGATTTGCCGCTCCACCGCCGGCGCCTTGGGCCACTGCCGCACCAACGCTACTTTCAGTGGCCGGGTGTCGGAAGCAATCGCGCGCACGTAGGACTGGGTTGGCAAGGCGATGCCTTGGGTCGCGCCGATGTCGGGGCCTGCGACAGCATCGAGCAATGCCGCGCAATCGCGTACCGTTCGGGTCACGGCGAATTCGCAGGCCATACCGAGCACTGGCATCCCGTGGTAAGGGCCAAGAGGCGTTCGGCCCCGAGATGGTTTCAATCCGATCAGGCCGCAAGAGGCCGCTGGAATCCGTATGGAACCTGCGGCATCGTTGGCATGCGCCACGGGCACAATGCCAGCCGCTACAGCGGCCGCTGAACCCCCTGAAGAGCCGCCAGAAGAGCGATCGAGGTTGTAGGGGTTGCGGGTGGGCCCGTGAAGAACCGACTCGGTGGTGGCGTTGAAGCCGAACTCGGGCGTTGCTGTGATCCCGATGGTGTTGAGGCCCGCCTTGCGAAAGCGCGTGAACAGTTCACTGTCTGCCGGAGGAATGAACTCGCCCTTGGCCAGCATGCGGGTGCCCATCATTTGCGGCACGCCGCCTACCGCCAGAACCTGGTCCTTGACCAAAAATGGCACGCCAGCAAAAGCGCCCTCGCTGTCGCCCATCACTGGAGGGTCCAGCCTGCGGACAACGGCATTGATTGAACCGTTTACCGAATCGATTGCGCGGTTGGCACAGTCGGTGAGTTCTGCTCCGCTCACTTCTCCGGCTCTGACCAAATCGGCCAATCCAGTGGCGTCATGTGCGCTGTAGTCCTTCAAGTCCATGTCTCAAGCTCCTTATTTATGTCCTGTCACTTCAGGGCAAAGAGAGCTTGCAGCAAAGCGTCAATCTTTTGAATGATGCAAATGACCTATGGTGGCGAAGATCGGTCGGGGCTGGCCGAAGCAAGGACGGAGGCCAGCGTCGCTCGGTTGTGGACGCCCAGCTTGTCGTAGATTTGGCTCGTCTGATTGCGCACCGTAGCCGGGGAAATACCCAGATGGCGCGCGACGTGTTTATGGCTGAGGCCTTGGGTCAAGAGTGCTGCCACTTCCGCTTCGCGCGGGCTTAACCGACTGACCGGTGACAGGGGTCTGACGTGCACTCTCCGAAGTCCAGCGCCGTCGTCGACTTTGGCTGGCTTCGCGGTGATGACCAGTCCCAAATCATCAGCCACGAGTCGACCGGTGCGCGTCAGTGCCGTTCGGATGGCTGCCTGCAACTTATCGCGGACGGGGCCCTCAGCATCCATTCCCAAGGCAAGCAACCCGGCACCGCCAAAGACGCAGTGCCCGGCAGCGGAGACCAGCAGCTCAACACCCTCACCGCTAGTCGCGGCAGTCACGTCTGCCCGTTGGCGGATTTGTCGGTCCAACACCTCAACCGATGCGTACAGAAAATCGCGTTCTCCGTTGTGCCAGCGGCGCACGGACGATCCCCCATGGCGCAAACAGGCCAAGAACAATGAGCCTTGATGATCCGTTCGTATCTGGGTGGCTGTGGCGATGGACCCGATGCCATACCGATCCACCATCGCCATCATCCCGTCCGTCTGCACGGCTTGACTTCGCAGGTACGTGGCAACTCGTCTCGGGGCCTTGCGAATCTGATCAAGCAACAGATCTTCGTGGCTCATCGCCTGCCATGTTTGATAGAAGTCACCCGGCAGGTTCAGCGCAGCCGTGCCATGCATCACCGGGCCGGTATTGCTTGAGTTTGACGGCACGCCATTGCCCGCGCTTGAAGTCTCCCAGCCCAGGAACCCATACCAGGCCGAATCAAAGCCCAGCACCTTAGCCAGCCGCCTCACGCACCCATCCAGAGCAGAAAGCGGGGGCATTTCCTCTAGAAGTCGATCGACATCATTGAGGTAGGTCGAAAAGGTTCGAATGCTGCAGGTCAACAGCTGGCCCCCGTTGCTTAAGAATGGAAAGGAGTAGCACGCGTATCAATGTACTGGACTTCAACCGCTTCTGTAGACAATTATCATCTTCCAGTTCGAAGTTGTGACGTCTCCCCCATATCCGGACACTTTCAAACTGGAGTTGGACGGCTTCCGGCTTGTTGACCCGACCTCTTTTTGACGTACTCACTCGGGGTCAGGTCTGGGCGATGACAACATCTGACATTGGCAGGGCAACGCATGGCAGGCAATAGCCCATCGCTGATGAGTGGCCGCTGCCGAATTTACAGCGGTTGGGCGCCTCGCAGGATGACGAATGGCAGGTTTCGGCGGCGACTGTCATTGGGCTGCAAAACCTGACCGGCTGCAGTCAGCCTTTATGTACAGCTGTGCATAATGCAGAGAGTCTTTAGCCTGGCGGCTGCGGCGCGCAGACGCTGATCAACCCCGCGACGCCTGTTCCGCAGCCGGTAGGCTAAAGATCCCGTTGAACTAAACCGCCGTCCAGGTGGTGGTGCGCTATGGGGATTGAATCAGCACCGACTTGTCCAAGCGCGAGGCGCAGGTGCGCAAGGCTGAGGAAATTGCAGCGCTGGGTTGAGCTGGCACCGAAGAACGGGGGGCTGCGGCGTGTGCATTGGCGCTGCCACGAGGGCGTGGCGAGAGGCTCTCGCCATTGATGGGCGTGAGCATGCAAAGGGACACCTATCGCTTCGCGACACGGATCTGGAAGCGCATGGGGTGAAGGCCGGGCTTGTGTTCATGAGGGGATGGGCGGCGGACCGCGCGGCAAGGTTCCCGGCAGAAAGGATTCGATTCGCACCATCTGGCCACGACCGCAATGCTGGCAGTCGCGCAGAGACACGCCAGTCAGGCGCTGATAGCGGTCCCGATAGTCCAGCGGTGCATCGGGCAACTCCACGACCGGTGCGGGTGCCGCCAGCAGCTGGCGACAGTGGTCGAGCTTGGTCTCGCGATAGCGGTTGGCCAGGAGCCCATAGTGGCGGATGCGCTGGAATCCAGGGGGCAGGACATGCAGCAGGAAGCGGCGGACGAACTCCTGGGCATCCAGGCGCATGACCTTGTGGCGCGATTCGTGGCGGTAGTCCTTCCACGCAAAGGCCACCTCGCCATCGGCGAAGTCGACCAGGCGGTTGTTGGAGATCGCCACGCGATGGGTGTAGCGCCCGAGGTAGTTCAGGACCTGCTCGGGCCCGCCGAAAGGTGGCTTGGCGTAGACCACCCACTCGGCCTGGGTTGCGGGCGCCAGGTAGCTGGCGAAGGCATCGCAATCCTGTAGCGCAGCCAGGCCGTTGAAGAAGCGCAGTTCCCCGTTGTCGAAGGCGCTGCGCAACTGTGTCAGGAACAGGCGGCGAAACAGCCGCGACAGCACCCGCACCGGCAGGAAGAAGCCCGCTCGGCAGGCGATCCAGCGCTTGCCGTCCGGGGCCACCCCACCGCCGGGCACGACGCAGTGCAGATGCGGGTGATGCAGCAAGTTCTGGCCCCAGGTATGCAGGATGGTGATGAAGCCGATCTCGGCTCCGAGATGTTTGGGGTCGGCGGCGATGGTGCGCAGCGTCTCAGAGGTGGCGTGAAACAGGATGTCGTACACCACGGCCTTGTTCTGGTACGCGATGGCGGCAATCTCCTGCGGTACGGTGAAGACGATGTGAAAGTACTCGACCGGCAGCAGTTCGGCCTGCCGGTCCTGCAGCCACTGGGCGCGCACCAGCGACTGGCACTTCGGACAGTGCCTGTTGCGGCAACTGTTGAAAGCGATGCGCTGGTGCCCGCAGGCGTCGCACTGCTCGACGTGACCACCCAGCGCGGACGTGCGGCAGCGCTCGATGGCGCTAATCGGGGTCTCCTCGTTTTCAGTGCAATAAGTGACGGTACGAAAAGCTAGCACTGGCGCGGAGGTGGTGTTGGTAGATCGTTGATTTCATTGACTTTCCTGTTCACTTTCAAATCTGCGATTCGTGGCGTCAAACCGTGGTCGGTTTCATCCATTGGTGCCAGTTATCGATGCATTTGGCCGCGAAGGCAGGATTTGGTCAGCATAGCGGTCAACCGGGAAGCGAAACACACCCCGCAAGTTGATGCTCTCCAGCCTGGTGGGCGCAATCTTCCCGATCAGTTCCGGTGGAATGACCTGGCGGCGGTTCGACCAGCGATCCAGGACCGCCTGCATCTGTGAGGTATTCCACGCCATCACGATGTTGGCCATCAGGCTCAACGCATCGGCCACAGCCTGCATTTCATCGACACGTTTGGCCTGCGCCGGGCTGATCCGGCCGGTATAAATGGCGCGCTTGAGGGCGTTAACAGCCTCGCCCCGATTGAGCACCCGGCGCAACTCGTTCCTGAAAGCGTCCTTGACAAAGTAGTCAGCCAAAAACGCCGTACGCAGCAACCGCCCCAATTGCACGCCAGCCTCATAGATTGGATCGCCCTGGGCGGCAGAACCGAACCGCGCAAGAGCTGCCACCGCACTGGCATGTCCGCTCATGACCGAGGCTGCCAGGTGCACCAGACTATCCCAATGCTTTTCGATCAAAGCGACGTCGACATTGGCTTCGCACACCGCAGCGATTTCTGCGGGCACTTTGGTGCCGCGTGGCACAAAGAGGTGGCGCTGTTTGAGTTCCTTCAACCGCGGGCAAAGATCAAAACCAAGCAAACGGGCATGTGACATGGCAAAGTCGGTGTAGCCATGGGTATCCACAGCAAGCTGGCTGGTCTCCAGCTTTTCTTGGCGGATGACACCTTCAATGGCCACGCCCGCCTGGCGCTCATTGAGCACAAAGGGCTGCGCATGGAAGATGCCCCACCGGTCTTTTACATGGGAGTAGATTCCAATGGAAGGTGTGTTGCGCCGAGGATCAAGCCGGGCTTGCCACACCCGTTTGGTGGTCTCCATGGTCATCATGTCAGAAGATGCCAAATCGGACCGCCCCCAGGTGGCGGCAATCGGGTGTCGCTGCATGAATTCCAGCACAGCCTGGCAGGCCTGGCTCAGACGCCGTTCGTCCCGCGCCCAGCGCATGGCCTGGCGAATGCTGGTGGCAGACAATTGCGGAATCATGCGCGCGCATTCGACCGCAGTCAGACTGGTGCCGTGGGCCATGATGCCGGCATAGACCATCAGCAGCTCGTCGGTAGAGCGCGGCTCACGTCCGAGCATGATCCAGCTAAAGCGCACCTGGGCGTCAACGGCCAGAATCACTTCCGGCAATTGAACCTCACCGATGCGGTGATCCAAAGCCGCGCGCAGCTTGGTCACTTCTGGGTCTTCGTCCTCTGCGGGCAATGGCGACAAATGGAGTTCATCATCCACGCGCAGTACGCCACTGCGGGCTGCAGCGGCCACCGCATCGACACCGGCAGTTACTCTGGCCAGCAAAGGCTTCAAGAAAGTGGCAGCCTTGCTGGGTAACGATAGACGGGCATAGTGTTTCTTGGACTCTGCCTGCCAACGCTCGTCCGTGAAGAACAAGCGCGCACGACCCCGAAAGCTCAGGCTGTGCTCAATCCAGACCGAGCCATTGCGCACCGCGCGGCGCAGGGCAAACAGGGTGGCCACCTCCAACGCCTGAAACGCCCGTTCCCGGTCTGGGCTGGAGATCGAAACCTGCCAGATCATTCCCAGACTTGGTGCCACCACTTCAACTGGCAGCTTTCTGGATCCTTTGAGATATAAAGCTTGCAGCTTGGCAAGGTACTCGATGGCAGGATGCTCGCCGGTGGCCTGCCAGGGCAGCTTTGCAATGGCGACGAGCAACGACCGCACGGGGCGAATTCCATCAATCAATCCCTCGCGGACCAGGGAGGCCCTGCTCGGTGGTTTGCGTTTCTGGGTTTCGGTGATCAAGGCTTCAAGACGGGCACGCAACTCAGCATCTGGCACCGCACCTTGCGCGCTCAAGGCAACAAGTTCGCCGAGCAGCGTTTTGTACATTGCGGCCCAATTGACGGTAGCGGGGACATCGGCGGCAGCCTGACGCCACAGATCGGCGATCCGGCGCTGCACCATAAGGATCAACTGGTCTGTGGTGGTGAACAGGCAATACCGAAGAAAGCATGCGACCTCCACGGTGCGCGCTGGCTCTTTGATCTTGGCTCCGGCTGAGGGCGGCCTGGAGACAAGTCGGCGCGCGTAGCGGCGCAAGATGAGATCGGGGATGTCTGCCAGGTGCTTATGAACGTCCAGCGTGTAAAGCAGGTCGATGCGCTCCAGTACCTCGCTGATTTGGCGGGTTGAGTGTTTCGCCGGTGCAGCCCATAGCCAACTCTGCTGGGTTTGTCCATCTGGGCGCAGCTCTGAAACTGAGGCTCGCCAGCGATCAAGTGTTGCTGGATCAACGCTGGCGGCGATGGCGGTGCCTGTTTCAACTTCAAGCTGGGCAAGTGCCGCCGCAATCAGTGTCCGAATTGCCCGCTCGTGCACGATCACCAGCTTGTTCTTGTACAGCCATTGACGCGCCCGCACGAGTAGCTGATCGCGGTCGGCGCAGCGCGCCACTTCGTCGCGCAGTTCACGTACCAGTGAGCGGCGCTGGTGCTCGCTCATCCACTGGAATCCAAGGACCGTGCAGGCTACTTGTTGGTGATCGAATAGCGTGCGCCCGCGTTCATACATGGCTCTCAGCGAGGCGACTTCTGGTGCTGCAATGCCAAGCTCGTTGCCAAGGTGGCGCCACAAGGCTACTGGAATTACCCGAAAGGCACCGAGCAAACGCCCACTCATGCGCAGGAAACCAATATGGAGCGCCAGACCAAGCTTGTGGGAATCACCTCGGCGTGCATTGATTGCGTCGCGCTCGGCACCATCGAAGGTGAAAAATGCCTTCATCTCGAAGTCGCTGATATCGCGGGGGAGCCCACGCATCCACAAAAACGTTGTGTGCCAACCCTGCATCGTGAACCTCAAAAGTGGGAGGCCACCATACCCGTTTACAAAGCGAACAGGAAAGTCAATGAAATCAACGGTCTACCCAGACCACCCCCGCGCCAGTGCTAGCTTTGCGTACCGTCACTTATTGCACTGAAAACGAGGAGACCCCAGCATGGCGTTCACCGAGCAGGCGCACAACGTGGTGCTGGTGGGTGGCCCCGGCACGGGCAAGACGCATCTGGCCACGGCCATCGGCGTGGCGGGCATCACGCGCCATGGCTCACGCGTGCGGTTTTACTCCACGGTGGACCTGGTCAACGCACTGGAGCAGGAGAAGGCCCAAGGCAAGGCAGGCCGCATCGCAGCGAGCTTGCAGCGCATGGACCTGGTCATCCTTGATGAGCTGGGCTACCTGCCCTTCAGCCAGGCAGGCGGCGCCTTGCTGTTCCACCTGCTGAGCAAGCTCTACGAGCAGACCAGCGTGATGATCACCACCAACCTGGACTTCAAGGAATGGTCCAGCGTGTTCGGCGATGCCAAGATGACCACGGCACTGCTGGATCGACTCACGCACCACTGCCACATCGTCGAGACGGGCAACGAGTCCCACAGGTTCATGCACAGCACAGCCGTGGCCAAGAAACGCATCAAGGCACGCGAACAGGCCAAGAAGGCTGAGCCGTTCTGAGCGGTTCAAGGGCAAGCCGCTACGGGCTTCGCCCTGCGCGGCTTACCCTCAACGGACGACCACCGAGCTCGATCACCAAGGAGACCAAAACCGACCCAAGGCACTACACTTATCCACAGCCGACCTTCACAGGTTGGCCATTAGCCCTGGCTCAAAATTCAATCGGCACGGTGGCTCAATTTTGAATCGGCGCCAACACGTTGAGCGCCTGCCGGTGGGTGGCCGGCGCCACTTGCTTCTCGGTGGCGAGCATGGTCAGAAAACCCTCGACTTCAGCTTGCCCCATTTCGCGCGGATGTCGAAACCCACCATGGCTGCGGGCCGTCCACAACACAAATGCCTTGGCCCAGTAGACATAAGCCTTCTCGGTCTGTAGGCTGTAATGCAGGTAGCGAACCCGTTCGCGCACCTGATCGAGCAGCTTGATGGATCGGGGAGGGACCCAGTCAGGTTTGTCATTTCTGTTATACCTGTTCATGCATCCAGTATGATGCTTTACAGAATTGATTTCAAACACTTTTTTTGGGTGCCGTGCGACATTGTTTAACGACCACGGTTGTGGGTATCCGGTGTTTGGTCAGATAAACCATAAGTTAGATGCTTTGCTGTGCGCACAAATTTCGGCCAGCAACAAGACTGTTTGTTTTCTTAAATCGAACCTAAAATTTCTTCGCGGAACTCCATGGAGAAATATTTTGAAAAATTGGTTATTTCTGGCTACGGCCATTATTTCTGAGGTCATTGCAACCTCTGCGCTCAAGTCTAGTGAGGGCTTTACTAGGTTAGTACCGTCTTTTATCGTCGTAGCGGGATACGCTGCTGCTTTTTATTTCCTGTCGCTGACACTCAAATCGATTCCTGTTGGAATCGCCTACGCAGTTTGGTCGGGCCTCGGGATCGTCTTGGTCACTGCGATTGCATGGGTTTTGCATGGTCAAAAACTAGATATGTGGGGATTTGTTGGTGTCGGCTTCATTATCAGCGGCGTTGCTGTGCTCAACTTGCTATCTAAGGCAAGTGTTCACTAAAACGGTCGCATCTAACCATTCCGTCGAGAGGGACCGCCCACAAGCTGCGCTTGCGGGTTCCCTTCGCGGCTTCGCCGCTACGGCGGCCCCTCACGTCAAACGTTGAGCGACTGCTTACCCGTTTGACGGTCGGCCGCTCCTGGCCGGGAGCCGAAACCCAGAGTTGGGGCGTCAACCTGATCTATACCCTATCCTGATGTCAGGAGAAGCCACCCAGCAACGTCAGAATAGAGTTAACTTTTGTGTTTCTTGACACCTGCGGCGAAAGGTCATAGATTTCTTCCTGACACTTTCGTATTTGGAGGTATCTTGCAGGGTCAACGCATCGGCTACGTCCGGGTCAGCAGCTTCGACCAGAACCCGGAGCGGCAACTGGAGCATGTCGAAGTCGGCAGGGTGTTCACCGACAAGGCGTCGGGCAAGGACACCCAGCGGCCCGAGCTTGATTCGCTGCTGGCCTTCGTGCGCGAAGGCGACACCGTGGTGGTTCACAGCATGGATCGCTTGGCGCGCAACCTCGATGACTTGCGCCGCCTCGTACAAAAGCTGACCAAGCGCGGCGTGCGCATCGAGTTCGTCAAGGAAAGCCTGACCTTCACCGGCGAGGATTCACCGATGGCGAACCTGATGCTGTCGGTCATGGGGGCGTTCGCCGAATTCGAGCGGGCCTTGATCCGCGAGCGGCAGAGGGAAGGCATCGCGCTCGCCAGACAGCGCGGAGCCTACCGGGGCCGCAAGAAAGCGCTGTCGCCAGAACAGGTAGCCGAGCTGCGGCAGCGGGCCGCCGCCGGCGAACAAAAAGCGAAGCTGGCACGTGAATTTGGTGTCAGCCGGGAGACCCTGTATCAATACTTGAGATTGGATCAATAAATATGCCTCGTCGTTCCATACTGTCCGCCGCCGAGCGGGAAAGCCTGCTGGCGTTGCCGGACACCAAGGACGACCTAATTCGACATTACACGTTCAGCGATACCGATCTCTCCATTATCCGGCAGCGGCGCGGGCCTGCGAATCGCTTGGGCTTTGCCGTCCAGCTCTGCTACCTGCGCTTTCCCGGAATCTTCCTTGGTGTCGATCAGGCGCCGTCTTTGCCCCTACTGAAACTGGTCGCCGACCAGCTCAAGGTCGGCGTCGAAAGCTGGGACGACTACGGGCAGCGGGAGCAGACCCGGCGCGAGCACCTGGTCGAACTGCAAACGGTGTTCGGCTTCCAGCCGTTCACGATGAGCCACTACCGGCAGGCCGTGCACACGCTGACCGAGCTGGCCATGCAAACCGACAAAGGCATCGTGCTGGCCAGTGCACTGATTGAGCATCTGCGGCGGCAGTCGATCATCCTGCCCGCACTCAACGCCATTGAGCGCGCCAGTGCCGAGGCCATTACCCGCGCCAACCGGCGTATCTACGAAGCGCTGTCCGAACCATTGTCGAACGGGCACAGGCATCGCCTCGACGATTTGCTGAAACGCCGCGACAACGGCAAGACGACCTGGCTGGCCTGGCTGCGCCAGTCGCCCGCCAAACCGAACTCGCGCCACATGCTCGAACACATTGAGCGCCTCAAAGCCTGGTAGGCGCTCGATCTGCCGCCCGGCAGCGAGCGGTTGGTTCACCAGAATCGCTTGCTCAAGATCGCCCGTGAGGGCGGCCAGATGACGCCTGCCGACCTGTCCAAGTTCGAGCCGCAACGGCGCTACGCCACTCTCGTGGCGCTGGCCATCGAGGGCATGGCTACGGTCACCGACGAAATCATCGACCTGCACGACCGCATCCTGGGCAAGCTGTTCAACGCCGCCAAAAACAAACATCAGCAGCAGTTCCAGGCATCCGGCAAGGCTATCAACGCCAAGGTGCGCCTGTACGGGCGCATTGGGCAGGCGCTGATCGACGCCAAGCAGTCGGGCCGCGACCCGTTCGCTGCCATCGAGGCCGTCATGTCCTGGGATGCCTTCGCCGAGAGCGTCACTGAGGCGCAAAAGCTCGCGCAGCCCGATGACTTCGATTTCCTGCACCGTATCGGCGAGAGCTACGCCACCTTGCGCCGCTACGCGCCGGAATTCCTCGACGTGCTCAAGCTGCGAGCCGCGCCCGCCGCCAAGGACGTGCTGGACGCCATCGAGGTGCTGCGCGGCATGAACACCGACAACGCCCGCAAAGTGCCTGCCGATGCCCCGACCGACTTCATCAAGCCGCGCTGGCAGAAGCTGGTGATGACTGACGCGGGTATCGACCGGCGCTACTACGAGCTGTGCGCGCTGTCCGAGCTGAAGAACTCGCTGCGCTCGGGCGACATCTGGGTGCAGGGATCGCGCCAGTTCAAGGACTTCGAGGACTACCTGGTGCCGCCCGCGAAGTTCGCCAGCCTCAAGCAGTCCAGCGCATTGCCGCTGGCCGTGGCCACCGACTGCGACCAGTACCTGCACGACCGCCTGACGCTGCTTGAAGCGCAGCTTGCCACGGTCAACCGCATGGCAGCGGCCAACGACCTGCCGAATGCGATCATCACCGAGTCGGGCCTGAAGATCACGCCGCTGGATGCGGCGGTACCCGACACCGCGCAGGCGCTGATCGACCAGACAGCCATGATCCTGCCACACGTCAAGATCACCGAACTGCTGCTCGAAGTCGATGAGTGGACGGGCTTCACCCGCCACTTCACGCACCTGAAATCGGGCGATCTGGCCAAGGACAAAAATCTGCTGTTGACCACCATCCTGGCCGACGCGATCAACCTGGGCCTGACCAAGATGGCCGAGTCCTGCCCCGGCACGACCTACGCCAAGCTCGCCTGGCTACAAGCCTGGCATACCCGCGACGAAACCTATTCGACAGCGCTGGCCGAGTTGGTGAACGCCCAATTCCGGCATCCCTTCGCCGAACACTGGGGCGACGGCACCACGTCATCGTCGGACGGCCAGAACTTCCGAACCGGGAGCAAGGCCGAGAGTACCGGTCACATCAACCCGAAATATGGCAGCAGCCCTGGGCGAACCTTCTACACCCATATATCCGACCAGTACGCGCCGTTCCACACCAAGGTGGTCAATGTCGGCGTGCGCGACTCGACCTATGTACTTGACGGCCTGCTGTACCACGAGTCCGACCTGCGCATCGAGGAACACTACACCGACACGGCAGGCTTCACCGATCACGTCTTTGCCCTGATGCATCTCCTGGGCTTCCGCTTTGCGCCGCGCATCCGTGACCTGGGCGACACCAAGCTGTTCATCCCCAAGGGGGATACCGCCTATGACGCGCTCAAACCGATGATTAGCAGCGACAGGCTGAACATCAAGGCTATTCGTGCCCACTGGGATGAAATTCTGCGGCTGGCCACCTCGATCAAGCAGGGCACGGTGACAGCCTCGCTGATGCTTCGGAAACTCGGCAGCTATCCGCGCCAGAACGGCTTAGCCGTCGCCCTGCGCGAGCTGGGGCGCATCGAACGCACGCTGTTCATCCTGGACTGGTTGCAAAGCGTGGAGCTGCGCCGCCGCGTCCACGCCGGACTCAACAAGGGCGAAGCGCGCAACGCGCTGGCCCGCGCCGTATTCTTCAATCGGCTGGGCGAAATCCGCGACCGCAGCTTCGAGCAGCAGCGCTACCGGGCCAGCGGCCTCAACCTGGTCACGGCGGCCGTCGTGTTGTGGAACACGGTCTATTTGGAGCGCGCAGCACATGCGTTGCGTGGCAACGGGCATGCTGTCGATGACACGCTATTGCAATACCTGTCGCCGCTCGGCTGGGAGCACATCAACCTGACCGGCGATTACCTCTGGCGCAGCAGCGCAAAGATCGGCGCGGGCAAGTTCAGGCCGCTACGACCGTTGCAACCGGCTTAGCGTGCTTTATTTTCCGTTTTCTGAGATGACCCCTGATAGTGCCCCTTGGCCAGGCGGTCGATGTGAAGGGTGAGGCTCAGTGCGTGCGTTGCGGGCATGGTGGAGTAACCAGGTGGTGTGCTTGGGCGGGGTAGGGCGACGTGGCTTTATGTTGCCACAGGCCTGGTCCGGTTCGATTGCGGGGCCCGAGTCCTTCCCCTAAGATCGGCTCGTTCGGTTCTTCCGTCCGCAGGTCTTAGCGCTTGCATTTAACTGTCAACCCCAGCGGGAATTCACATTCCCGCAAGGGGTAGTGGGTTCCCGCTCCTCTTTTGGAGTACCCACATGAACGCACCCGCCGTTCTCAACATCAAACAGACGCAAGCCAACGGCATCGTCTGTGTCTCTCTGGACATCCACCTCTGGTCTGGCCGCAAGCGTCTCCGCAAGGAAAACTTGCTGGCCAAGAACCCGGAGCTGGGGTCTCCTCGTTTTCAGTGCAATAAGTGACGGTACGCAAAGCTAGCACTGGCGCGGGGGTGGTCTGGGTAGACCGTTGATTTCATTGACTTTCCTGTTCGCTTTGTAAACGGGTATGGTGGCCTCCCACTTTTGAGGTTCACGATGCAGGGTTGGCACACAACGTTTTTGGGGATGCGTGGGCTCCCCCGCGATATCAGCGACTTCGAGATGAAGGCATTTTTCACCTTCGATGGTGCCGAGCGCGACGCAATCAATGCACGCCGAGGTGATTCCCACAAGCTTGGTCTGGCGCTCCATATTGGTTTCCTGCGCATGAGTGGGCGTTTGCTCGGTGCCTTTCGGGTAATTCCAGTAGCCTTGTGGCGCCACCTTGGCAACGAGCTTGGCATTGCAGCACCAGAAGTCGCCTCGCTGAGAGCCATGTATGAACGCGGGCGCACGCTATTCGATCACCAACAAGTAGCCTGCACGGTCCTTGGATTCCAGTGGATGAGCGAGCACCAGCGCCGCTCACTGGTACGTGAACTGCGCGACGAAGTGGCGCGCTGCGCCGACCGCGATCAGCTACTCGTGCGGGCGCGTCAATGGCTGTACAAGAACAAGCTGGTGATCGTGCACGAGCGGGCAATTCGGACACTGATTGCGGCGGCACTTGCCCAGCTTGAAGTTGAAACAGGCACCGCCATCGCCGCCAGCGTTGATCCAGCAACACTTGATCGCTGGCGAGCCTCAGTTTCAGAGCTGCGCCCAGATGGACAAACCCAGCAGAGTTGGCTATGGGCTGCACCGGCGAAACACTCAACCCGCCAAATCAGCGAGGTACTGGAGCGCATCGACCTGCTTTACACGCTGGACGTTCATAAGCACCTGGCAGACATCCCCGATCTCATCTTGCGCCGCTACGCGCGCCGACTTGTCTCCAGGCCGCCCTCAGCCGGAGCCAAGATCAAAGAGCCAGCGCGCACCGTGGAGGTCGCATGCTTTCTTCGGTATTGCCTGTTCACCACCACAGACCAGTTGATCCTTATGGTGCAGCGCCGGATCGCCGATCTGTGGCGTCAGGCTGCCGCCGATGTCCCCGCTACCGTCAATTGGGCCGCAATGTACAAAACGCTGCTCGGCGAACTTGTTGCCTTGAGCGCGCAAGGTGCGGTGCCAGATGCTGAGTTGCGTGCCCGTCTTGAAGCCTTGATCACCGAAACCCAGAAACGCAAACCACCGAGCAGGGCCTCCCTGGTCCGCGAGGGATTGATTGATGGAATTCGCCCCGTGCGGTCGTTGCTCGTCGCCATTGCAAAGCTGCCCTGGCAGGCCACCGGCGAGCATCCTGCCATCGAGTACCTTGCCAAGCTGCAAGCTTTATATCTCAAAGGATCCAGAAAGCTGCCAGTTGAAGTGGTGGCACCAAGTCTGGGAATGATCTGGCAGGTTTCGATCTCCAGCCCAGACCGGGAACGGGCGTTTCAGGCGTTGGAGGTGGCCACCCTGTTTGCCCTGCGCCGCGCGGTGCGCAATGGCTCGGTCTGGATTGAGCACAGCCTGAGCTTTCGGGGTCGTGCGCGCTTGTTCTTCACGGACGAGCGTTGGCAGGCAGAGTCCAAGAAACACTATGCCCGTCTATCGTTACCCAGCAAGGCTGCCACTTTCTTGAAGCCTTTGCTGGCCAGAGTAACTGCCGGTGTCGATGCGGTGGCCGCTGCAGCCCGCAGTGGCGTACTGCGCGTGGATGATGAACTCCATTTGTCGCCATTGCCCGCAGAGGACGAAGACCCAGAAGTGACCAAGCTGCGCGCGGCTTTGGATCACCGCATCGGTGAGGTTCAATTGCCGGAAGTGATTCTGGCCGTTGACGCCCAGGTGCGCTTTAGCTGGATCATGCTCGGACGTGAGCCGCGCTCTACCGACGAGCTGCTGATGGTCTATGCCGGCATCATGGCCCACGGCACCAGTCTGACTGCGGTCGAATGCGCGCGCATGATTCCGCAATTGTCTGCCACCAGCATTCGCCAGGCCATGCGCTGGGCGCGGGACGAACGGCGTCTGAGCCAGGCCTGCCAGGCTGTGCTGGAATTCATGCAGCGACACCCGATTGCCGCCACCTGGGGGCGGTCCGATTTGGCATCTTCTGACATGATGAGCATGGAGACTGGGTATTCCGGAGCATCGTGACCGCTCATTCCGGGCCATCGTGACCGAGTATTCCGCTCGAACGTGACCGACGATTCTGGGCTCAACGTGACCGATTTCCGGGTAGCCCGGAATCCCCGGTCACGATGGCGGAATCGATGGTCACGGCAGCGGAACGCTGCCGTATGTCAGCGTGTTGGTGTTGCGCATTTCATCCACCCCATGCGGGTAGCCTCGCCGGCTTTTTGCCGGAGACAAGCGTGCCCGCACCAAGGATCAACATGCGCAAGATCAGAGACGTCTTACGTCTCAAACTCGAAGCCCGCCTCTCCCATGAGCGAATCGCTGCCTCTCTGGGCATCTCCAAGGGCGTCGTGGCCAAGTACGTCAGCCTGGCCGCTGTCGCCGGGCTGGATTGGGCGGCCATCCAGACGCTGAGCGACACGGCCCTGGAGCGCCGGGTCGTGCAAGGCCGGATGGACCGGCCGACCCATTACGTGCTGCCCGACTACGGTCGCGTCCACCAGGAGCTGCGGCGCAAAGGCATGACCCTCATGCTGTTGTGGGAGGAGTACGTCGCCGCCCACCCCGGGCAGCCGACCTACCGCTACAGCCAGTTCTGCGAGCGGTATCGGCGCTATGCACTGCGCCTGAAGCGCTCCATGCGCCAAGTCCACCGCGCCGGCGAGAAGCTCTTCGTCGACTACGCCGGCCCCACAATCGAGCTTGCCGATGGCAGCCGGGCACACATCTTCGTGGCCGCACTGGGCGCGTCCAGCTACACCTTCGCCTGCGCAACGCCGCGCGAGACCATGGCCGACTGGCTCGAAGGCTGCGCGCGCGCCCTGAGCTTCATCGGCGGCGTACCCCAGTTGATCGTCCCGGACAACCCGCGCGCCATGATCGCGAACCCGAACCGCTACGAGCCGCGGGTCAACGACACGGTGGAGGACTTCGCGCGTCACTACGGCACCTCGGTGCTGCCGGCGCGCCCGCGCCATCCGCAGGACAAGGCGAAGGTGGAATCGGCCGTGCAGGTGGTCGAGCGCTGGATCCTGATGCGCCTGCGTCACCACCGCTTCGCTACCGTCGACGACGTGAACGAGGCGATCGAGCCCTTGCTGCAGCAGCTCAACGCCAAGGCCTTCCAGAAGCTGCCCGGCAGCCGCGCGAGCGCCTTCGCCGAGCTGGATGCACCTGCCTTGCAGGCGCTGCCGTTGCAGCCCTGGGAATGGGCCGTCTTCAAGAGCGTGCGGGTGCACATCGACCATCACGTCGAGATCGAGGGTCATCGCTACAGCGTCCCGCAGAACCTCGTGGGCCTGCTGCTGGAGGCCCGCATCACCACCCGCGCGGTCGAACTGCTGCACCGCGGACAGCGTGTGGCCTCGCATCAGCGCAGCGCGCACAAGGGCGGCTTCACGACCGTCGTCGCTCACCTGCCGGCGGCACACCGCGCGCATCTGGAATGGACACCCGAGCGGCTGGTGCACTGGGGTCAGAGCATCGGCGTGGCCACGGGCCGCCTGGTGGTGCGTCTGATCGAGGAGCGGCGCCACCCTGAACACGGCTACCGGGCTTGCCTCGGGCTGCTGTCGCTGGCGCGCCGCTATGGCAAGGAACGGCTGGAGGCGGCCAGCCTGATTGCCCTGGAACTGGGCACGGCGAAGTACGTGCATGTGAAGGCCATCCTGGTCAATGAGCGCGACAAGGCGACCGCGAGCACGGCGCCGAACTGGACCAGTCCGGCGCATGAGCACGTGCGTGGTCCTGCCTATTACCAGTGACCTTCAGGCACAGCGCCCCGAACAACAAGGAATACCCAATGATGATGAATACGACCCTGGATCAACTGCGCAGCATGAAGTTGATGGGCATGGCAGCAGGTCTGCAAGACCAGCTCACCAGCGCCGGCATGACGGCCATGAGCTTCGAGGAGCGCACGGCCTTGCTGGTCGAGCGCGAGGTCCACTGGCGCGGCGACAAGCGACGCGAGCGGCTCTTGAAGGAGGCTCGACTGAAGTACCCGCAGGCGGCCATCGAGGACATGGATGCGCGCGCCGGTCGCGGCGTCGATCGCAAGGCGGTGATGAGTCTGGCCCTGGGCGACTGGATCGATTCGGGCCACAGCGTTCTGATCACAGGCCCGACCGGTGCGGGCAAGTCGTGGCTGGCTTGTGCGCTGGCGCAGTACGCCTGCCGGCGCGGGCGTTCTGCGTATTACCAGCGCATGCCCAGGCTCGGTGAGGAGCTGCGCATCCGGCACGGCAACGGGACCTTCGGCAAATGGCTGATCCAACTGGCAAAGACGGATGTGCTGTTGCTGGACGACTGGGGCATGTCGGCGCTGGATGTTCAGGCCAGGTCCGACCTGCTGGAGATCATTGACGACCGGGCGGCCAGCAAGGCCACGATCATCACCAGCCAGTTGCCGATCGAGCATTGGCATGCGTGGGTCGGCGACGCCACCATCGCCGACGCGATCCTGGATCGTCTGATGCAGAAAAACCATCGGCTCACCTTGACGGGTGAATCTCTTCGACAGAAACCAAAACCCGACACAAAGGAGAAGAACACACAACCATCGTGACCGACGCTTCTAAAATCTGAACGCGCAACTCAGCACGAAGGACGACCGGTCACGATAGAGCGGAATCAGCGGTCACGTTCGCCGGAATACGCAGAGACCACCAAACGGGTGTGGCAAGCCCGGCTTGATCCTCGGCGCAACACACCTTCCATTGGAATCTACTCCCATGTAAAAGACCGGTGGGGCATCTTCCATGCGCAGCCCTTTGTGCTCAATGAGCGCCAGGCGGGCGTGGCCATTGAAGGTGTCATCCGCCAAGAAAAGCTGGAGACCAGCCAGCTTGCTGTGGATACCCATGGCTACACCGACTTTGCCATGTCACATGCCCGTTTGCTTGGTTTTGATCTTTGCCCGCGGTTGAAGGAACTCAAACAGCGCCACCTCTTTGTGCCACGCGGCACCAAAGTGCCCGCAGAAATCGCTGCGGTGTGCGAAGCCAATGTCGACGTCGCTTTGATCGAAAAGCATTGGGATAGTCTGGTGCACCTGGCAGCCTCGGTCATGAGCGGACATGCCAGTGCGGTGGCAGCTCTTGCGCGGTTCGGTTCTGCCGCCCAGGGCGATCCAATCTATGAGGCTGGCGTGCAATTGGGGCGGTTGCTGCGTACGGCGTTTTTGGCTGACTACTTTGTCAAGGACGCTTTCAGGAACGAGTTGCGCCGGGTGCTCAATCGGGGCGAGGCTGTTAACGCCCTCAAGCGCGCCATTTATACCGGCCGGATCAGCCCGGCGCAGGCCAAACGTGTCGATGAAATGCAGGCTGTGGCCGATGCGTTGAGCCTGATGGCCAACATCGTGATGGCGTGGAATACCTCACAGATGCAGGCGGTCCTGGATCGCTGGTCGAACCGCCGCCAGGTCATTCCACCGGAACTGATCGGGAAGATTGCGCCCACCAGGCTGGAGAGCATCAACTTGCGGGGTGTGTTTCGCTTCCCGGTTGACCGCTATGCTGACCAAATCCTGCCTTCGCGGCCAAATGCATCGATAACTGGCACCAATGGATGAAACCGACCACGGTTTGACGCCACGAATCGCAGATTTGAAAGTGAACAGGAAAGTCAATGAAATCAACGATCTACCAACACCACCTCCGCGCCAGTGCTAGCTTTTCGTACCGTCACTTATTGCACTGAAAACGAGGAGACCCCTAGTTGTAGCGAATGGTGTGCAGTCGCGCCGAGCGATGTTCAGTCTGATTCAGCGATGGAAATCACACCAGGTCTGCCGAAGATCCACCCGCGCCCTGTGGGCGGCTTGTGGACAAATCGGCTCACCGTGACACTTGGGGGGCGTTCATTGACACTTGGGGGGCAGAGTACCCCGGCGCACTGCAGACACTTGAGGGGCAAACGTCGGTTTTCAGCCTAGCCAGGCGTGGCCAAGTGCCTGCAAGCGCTCGCCGCGGTCAAGTTATGCACAGGAACTGTGCATAAGCCTGTGGAAAAGCCCGATTTCTATAGACACTTGAGGGGCGCAACCCTAGACACTTGGGGGGCGGCTTCGTTGACACTTGTGGGGCCAACTACAGACATTTGAGGGGCGCACCCTAGACACTTGAGGGGCAGCGGTTTTGCTTTTTTCTTGGCGTATCAACGACTTACGGCATGTTTTCCGATGCGCTAACCGCTTTATAACCACTTTTTAAACCAAATTTTATAAACCGTAGTTATTAACCTGCGTGCTTAAAAAGCACGCGCCGAAGGGGGGAGACCCCCCTTCTCGATCCCACCCGGCCGCAAGCGGCCTCCCATCCCCCCAGGGGCTGCGCCCCTCGGCCTTCGGCCTCACCTGCATTCGAGCTGCGCCTAACGGCGCAGAGGGCTACCAAACAGGCGCAAGCGCCTGCAACAGCCCTAATTTCGTCTCTAGGTCGCTGCGCTATGCCCAAAGGGGCTGCGCCCCTCTGGACTCCTGCAACTCTCCATGCAGCTCAACCATCGCGGCCACGATGGAAGGACCGCGCAGCGCAACGGACGCAAGGTTTTACTCCAAGGGGAAAAGGGCCGGCGACCGTTAGCCGGATTGCTGGGAGAAGTGGCCCCTCAAGTGTCAAAGAAACGCGGGTACGGGTTGACGGAATAGGGCATTTTGCCCTATAATTGATGGCAAGGCCGGGCGCTTCGCCCAGGTCAACAACCGGAGCATTTCCGATGAGCAAGACTTTGAAAGTGGCCGCCTTTCGTGCCGAAGCCGATCACCTGTTTCGACTGGCGAACGTCGATTACCACGCCTGCGTCGGTGCCCACGAGCTGGACAACTGGCGAGCCGTCGCCGGCCGCGTGCTGGCCGAGGTCGAGCACTGCGAATGCAAGCGCGCCACGCCCTACGACCTGGAGCAGTTCCGCAAGGCTGTCGAGGCCGTGAAGGAACGCATCACTCAGGCCGTCGAGCGCGGCCAAGCCAAAGCGGCCAACGATTCCCGCTTTAGCGGCTAAAAAGTTTAGCTAAATTGCTGTAACTTAGGGCATTTTGCCCTATAATTCATTTTGAAGGCCGGGCATTTCGCCCAGGTCAACAACCGGAGAACTCCGATGAACGACACCCAAGCAAACCAACCCGTCACCGCGTCCCTGGTCGCCAGTAATCGCCGGCTTACCTTCCTACCTACTTACTTCGGACCGCGCCTGATGATGCGCGGCGAATCGCTGGTGTATGCCTGGCTGCGCCGGCTCAGTGAAGACTACAACGGCGGGTTCTGGAACTACTACGAACTGAGCAACGGCGGGTTCTATCTCGCGCCCGAGCTGACTGGCCGGCTGTGCCTGGAGGTCGACGGGAACGGGTACAGCGGCGAGCTGTCGGCCGATGCGGCCGGCATCGTCGCAACCCTGTTCACCTTGGGCCAGCTTGCCGCTGACAACCAGGGCACGGACGTGGCGGATGTGCTGATCGACCGCTACCACTTCCTGCGCGACTTCGCACGCGACCACGCCGAGGCCGCAGAAATCTTCCGAGCGATCGACTAAAGGGGGCCGGCTCCAGCCGAAAGGCTGGGGCCACCTGGAGCGCGATCATGGATCATGAAGACAGAACCGACCGGCGCAATGCGGCCATCGAGCCCGGCCGCCTTCTCGCGGATGGGGACGTGGGCGCAGCCGAGCGCTGCCATGCGTGCGGCGAGCTGCTGCACCCCTACCCCGAGCCCGAATACTGGATGCAATACCCCCTGCCGGGCTGCTGCGTGGTGGACGGCCTGCGTTTCTGCGACGACGACCGAAAACCGGAGTGCATCGACTCGCACCTGGTCAAGCATCCGACGCCGGCAGCGCCGGCCGCCGTGAAGACCAAGAAGCGCGCCAAGAAGGCCGGGGGCGTCGAGGAGCGACTACGCGAGCGCGACGAGGCGGCGGCGGACCTGGCGGCCGAGCTGCCCGAAGAGCGGGCCGGCCTGCTGGCGGTCGCGGCCGAGGCCGTGGCCGCTTGTCACGCGGCCGTGCTGGCCAGCGACGGCGCTGCCGCCGAAGCAGCCGCGAATCGTTACGACGCGAGCATTTGGAAGCTCAACGGCGGCACGTACCAAGGCTGCAAGGATGGCGCGAACCCCGAGGCGGCCGGCACGTTGATCGAGCTACATTGCAGCGCCGCGCCTGGCGTGGTGCCGATGTGGGGCCAGTCGGGGGAATTCCTGATGGAGTCGGCCGGCGTGCGCTGCCTGGTGGAAGTCGGTGATGGCTTTGGTTCGCTGCTGGATCGGCATTTCGCGTTCCATGTCGTTGACCTGGACGGGCCATTTATCTCAGAGACGGGCTACCGTTCGCATTTCGAGACGGCACAGGGCGGGATGACCGTTGACCAGGTGGCCGCCGCCGTGTTCGCCGGCTATCTCAAAGCGCATCGTCGCTACCTGACAGCCGAAGCGCAAAACAGGCATGCCGCCAAGCCGGTGCGCCCCTGGCTGGCTGGCATGGCGCAACCGCCCAGGCGGGCGCGGGCCATCGAGCCGGTGGGAGCCGATGACCTGGCCGAACCACTGCCGTCCGGGTTCGTGCTGGTGGATGCCGTCCTGACCAAGCACCAGGCATTCATCGTCAAGAAGTGGGCCGAAGCTGCGCGCCTGAAAGTCAAGGCGGCCAGGGGGGCCGCCAAGGCCGTGCCGGCCCGGATCGACGCCAAGGAAGAAGACGTAGCGCCCTCCCCTGCTGCCGAGAGCGACGACTACTACTACGAGGAACCCCCGGCGACAGAGGCGTTTTTCAAGGGCGTTCGGTGCCAGATCAAGAGCGTCCACCATCCTGTTTTCGCCAAGGACATAGGCAAAAAAGTGGTCGTGACCAGAGTTGCCGCAGACACCCGCCAGGTGTTCGCGCATGAGGATCGACCCGTAACGTACAAAATCAACCGGAATGGGCGGCGCGTGGTGGATTCAGACCCGCGCTGTATTGAGTCGATTTACAGCATGGATGCCTTGCGCATCCTATGACCAGGAGCAATGCAATGTCAGAGGCAAATATCAGGCTTGAATGCCTGCGGCCCGCAAACGACGGCTGGGAGCAGCCGACCGGCGAAGAGGTGCGCGAGGCGCTGAAAGCGGCGGGCTTCACGGGAGGCCAAGCCGCGAAAGCCCTCGGGCTGGGGGCAAAGGGCGATAGAACCGTACGCCGCTGGATCGGCGGGGATTCGGCCATCCCCTATGCCGCATGGGCCTTGCTGTGCGACTTCGGCAATTTGGGCCAAATCTGGAAGAAGGACTAGCTAGCCGCTTTAGCGGCTAAAGCCATGAATACCCCGGCTGCGCCGAATTTTTACGCCAAGGAAGAAGATTTTCACGGCAATTTAGCGAAAATATTTTCGTTAAATCAGTTGACAGCTAGGGCATTTTGCCCTATCATGTTACTTAGAAGGCCGGGCATACCGCTCAGGTCAATAACCGGAGAACCATCCGATGAACAAGGCACCGATCATGCCGTGGGTCGATCAACTTGCAGGCGCACCCGCTACCGACTTTCCCGCTCGACGCGATCAAATCGCTGTAGTGATGGACGAAGCAGCGGCGTTGACAGAGCAAGCAACGGGGTTGCTGAACAAGGCGGCCGAGCTGCGCGCCAAGGCGTACTACGCAGCGTTGAGCCTGGAGGGCGACGCCAAGGGGAAATGGGGTTATGAGGAAGTAGAGCAGGCGAAGCGCCGAGCTGATTGGTAGGAGGAACGCCCCGGAGTGATCCGGGGCATTCGGCCCTGGTGCTGTCACACCAAAGGCCCAACCATAGGCGCGGTTGCACCCTGCATTGGATAGGCAATGCGAAAAGGGGTCAAGCGATGACGAACATCATCAAGTTTCCAGGCAAGGCCGAGGCACCCGCCGAGGTCGCACCGGAGCCGGCAGCGCAGGAGAAGCCAGCGCCTGCCGCGCCGCGCCGGGGCCTGTTCGCGCCCGTGGTCAAGGCCGTCTGGGTTGTCGTCGTACTGGTGTGGCCGCTGCTGAAATGGATCGTCTCGATTGACGTGTTTTTTCAGTTCATCCGCATGGTCTACCACTGGAACACGCCGGGCGTTTTCGCCGGCTGGACGTTCCTCGCGCACTTCGCTGTGCTGGTGGCCTTGACGTATTTCGTATCCATCTACAAGCCCAAAGGAATTTGACATGACGAAGATGCTGCGCCCTTATCCGCTTGGCTACGTGTGCCCGAACACGGGCCGGGTGGCGGTGCTGGTCCGGGCCTACGCCGATAGCGACCTGAACGGCGATGCACCGGCCTACTGGTACAGCCAGAAGTCGGAGGAATGGGGCCTTGACCCGTGGAAGCTGGTGGAAGGTGTTGATCCACACGCGGCCGGTGGGTCGTATGACATTTGTTTTGCCAACGGTTCGGTTTCGACAGTCGGGCCGTTGATGACGATCTTCCTGGGTGCCGCTGACGCGGCCCGGTTGAACGCCAAGGAGGAAGACGAGCGACGTGAGGCGCTGGCCGTGATTGCGGGCGACCTTGGGCTTGATGCATCGGCCTTGCGCATCGAAAGCCTCATCGAGAGCCGCCCGGCAGTGTTCTACGACATGCCGGACGGCACTACGCGCAGCGCGTGCAGTCTCGATTCCGAGTGCTGGCGGGAAGCGCTTGCCAGGGGTGCGGCAGTACGCGCAATCCGCCAGGCAAAGGCGCATTAACAGGTGACCCGTTTTTTCGGGCCGTTTTTCGTGCCAAAGAAAATTTTAGCGGCTAAAACGCTTGACTCAAGGACAAAGTTTAGCTAAACTTTGTCTTATGGGTGCTGGCTGTCACCAGCTTTTTTTAACTAGGCGCGGAGTCAATGATATGGGTGCAATCCATGAAGAAACGGCTAACCGAAGCCCAGTTCCAGGCGTGCATAAAGGGCTTGGACGTGGGCCAGCAGACCATCGAAATAGCGCGGGGCGTGCTGGTTTTGGGCCAGCCGCAAGCGGTTTTCATCACGTCGCTGGGACTGACCAAAGGGGCAGTCTCGCAGGCCGTGAGCAGGGTGTGGACGGCGTTTTCGTCCAAGAACGTACCCCAGGGGTACGAGCGGGTTTCGGCAGTGCTGCCGGAGCATCAGGCGTTCATCGTCAAGAAGTGGGCCGAGGACGCGGCGACAAAGAAGAAGGAACCCAAGAAATGAAAACCCTGGTCGTCGCTCAACAGAAAGGCGGAGTCGGGAAGACTTCGAGTGTTGTTCACCTGGCGTTCGACTTCCTGGAGCGTGGCCTTCGCGTTGCCGTAATCGACCTGGACACGCAAGCCAATGCCTCCTTCACCCTGGCGCAGTACAAGATCGAGGCTCGGGCGAGCGGTTTCTTTGGTCCGGTGCCGGCCGATGGCTGGCGAGGCGCAGCCGCGGCCGATAGCGACGGCGCACGCCTGGCCCTGATCGAAGCAGATCCCGAGCTGGCCAATGCCGTTTTTCTGCCGCTGGACAAGGCCAAGCAGAACCTGAAAGCCAACCTCAAGGCGCTGGCTGGCCAAGGGTTCGACGTGTGCCTGATCGACACGGCACCCGGCCTTGGCGTTGCCCTGGTGGCCGCGCTCTACGCAGCCGATTGCGTGCTGTCCCCTATCGAGCTGGAGGCGTACAGCATTCAGGGCATCAAGATGATGCTGACCACGATCATGAACGTCCGCAAGGAGAACGCCGGCCTGCAGTTCCTGGGCATGGTGCCGTCCAAGGTAGACGCGAGGAACCCGCGCCATGTGCGCCACCAGGTCGAGCTACAGGCGGCCTATCCGAAGCTGATGGCGCCGGCCAGCATCGGCCTGCGCAGCAGCATTGCCGACGCCCTGGCGTCCGGGGTGCCCGTCTGGAAGATCAGGAAGACCGCCGCCCGCAAGGCCACGCACGAAGTTCGCGCTTTGGCCGCCTATGTTTTTGAAAAGATGGAGATCGCGCAATGAGCACCGCCGCAAACAAGAAGATTGCCCCCAAGTCGAAGACGCCTGCAAAGGCCGCTCCCGAGGCCGAGGCGAAGCCGCAAGCCGGTGGGCTGGGCCTGGAGGGCATGGGCGACCTGTCGGCGCTCCTGGCCGGCCCTACGGCCGCCGCGAACGGTGGCGGGCCGCTGGACCTGGACATGGGCCTGATTGATGAAGACCCGCACCAGCCGCGCACAGAGGACAACCCCGGTTTCTCCGACGAGAGCCTGGACGAGCTGGCCGCCTCGATCCGCCTCCGTGGCGTCAAGACCCCCATTTCCGTGCGCGACAACCCGGATGCGCCTGGTCGCTACCTCATCAACCACGGCGCGCGTCGCTTCCGTGGCTCGAAGCGAGCCGACAAGGCCACGATCCCCGGCTTCATCGACAACGACTACAACGAGGCCGACCAGGTGGTGGAGAACCTGCAGCGCAATGAACTGACGGCCCGCGAGATTGCCGACTACATCGGCCGCGAGCTGGCGAAGGGAGTCAAGAAGGGCGAGATTGCCAAGGCCATCAGCAAGTCGCCCGCCTTCGTGACGCAGCATGCCGCGCTGCTGGACTTGCCTGATCCCATTGCCGAGGCGTTCAACTCGGGCCGCGTCAAGGACGTTACCGTGGTCAACGAGCTGGTGACGGCGTTCAAGAAGAAGCCGCAGGAGGTCACGGACTGGCTGGAAGATGAGAACCAGGAAATCACGCGGGGTTCGGTCAAGCTGCTGCGCGAGTTTCTGGACGACAAGCGCAAGCACGAGGACGACGACCGCGATCCGAATACGGTAGACGTACTCACCGGAAAGACGGACGCCGAAGCTGGCGACGGCGAGCAGGGTTCAGGTTCTGACTCCAAGAAGGAAGAGAAGGAGCCCGACCCCGACAAGCTGAAAAAGGCCATCGTCCAGGTGCAGCACAACGAACGCCCTGCCCGGCTGATCCTCAACCGTCGCCCACCGGCCGAGGGCTTCGCCTGGTTGAAGTACGAGGATGACGGCCAAGAGTTTGAAGCCAACTTGAGCAGCGTCACTCTGGTGGCCCTGCTGGAAGGCTAAACCAAGCCCTGATTCCCCCGCAGGGCCGCGCCCAGGCCCACGCCGCACCCCACAAGCCCGCCCGCTCCCGGCGGGTTTTTTTTCGTCCCACGGTTTTAGCCGCTAAAAAAAGTTTAGCTAAACGCTTGACAGGTAAGAATAATAATAATAATATAACTCTTATTATCGTATTACTCAACCCGGAGCCGCGCACCATGGAACTTGCCAAAGACACCCGCGACCGCATCTTTGCCGCCGCTGATTCGCTCTACGAGCAGGCCGGCCGGGCCGCCTTTCCCACGGTCGATGCCGTGCGGAAGGTCGCCCGCGTCAACATGAACGACGCCAGCGCTGGCATGAAGGAATGGCGGCGTGCGCAGACCGCCCAGGCGGCCCCGGTGGCCGTCCAGGTGCCCGAGGCCGTTCAGCAGGCCAGCAGCGCCGCGCTGGCGTCCTTGTGGAAGGAGGCCCAGGAGCTGGCGAACGAGTCCCTTCGGGCTGCGCAAGCGGGCTGGGACGCGGAGCGCATCGAGGCCGAGACGCTGAACAAACAGATGGCCGACGCCTACGAGTCGCAGGCGGCCGAGCTGGAGGCGGCGCAGGGCCGCATTGCCGAGCTGGAGGCGGCGGCTCGCCAGGCGGCCGAGCTGGCCGAGGCGAGCCGGCAGCAGATCGAGGAAGGGCATACCGCCCTGCTGGGCATGCAGCAGCGGGCCGCCGTGGCCGAGGGCCGGGCCGAAGAAATTGAGCGTCGGGCGGGTGAGCTGCGCGCCGAACTCGATCACGCGCACGCCGAGGCCGAGACTGCCGCCGCCCAGGCCAAGGCCACGGCCGATAGCCTGCGCACCGAACGCGACAAGGTGCAGCAGCGCCAGGAGCTGGCCGAGGCCGAAGGCGTCAAGCTGGCCGACCAACTACGCCAGGCTCAGGTCCAGGTCGAGGCGTTGCGGAGCGAGCTGGCCGGCGTCAAGGCCCGTGCGGAGTCCCAGGCAGAGGCGCACCAGGAGCAGCGCAAGACGGCCGCCCAGGAAGCGGCGCGCATGGTCGAGCGCTTCACTGGTGCCCAGGCCGAGCGCGACCAGGCGCAGCGGGACGCGGCTGCGGCGCGGGAAGAGGCGGCAGGGCTGCGCGGCCAGCTCGAAGCCTTCAAGGAGCAGCACACGCAATTGATGGCCGCATTCCGAGACTCGGAAAAAGCCGATAAGGCCGTTTCACGTACCAAAAAGGACTGATATTTCGGGGGTTTTGCGCTAAAATGGCATGTTGTTTGGCAGCTACATCCGAGGGGCAAAAATCATGATCGCAGAGCAGGAACAGACCGAGCGCCGCGCCGTGGTGCAAAGCGCCCTTGCGAGCCAGCGCATCGAGGGCTTAGAGCCCGATGCGCAGGCCGTGGCCGACGCCGAGCGCTGGGCGCGTGGCGAGATGACCATCGGTGCCGCCGTGGACCAGTACAAGGCGCGCATGCGGCTAGAAATGGCATGAAATACGCCGGGGATCGCGGCGATCCTTACCTGGACAGCGAAACGGGTGTTCTCCGCAATCTCCTTGGAATCAAGGAACAGGGTGGACTCGATAAAGCCGAATCCACCCTTTCCTTTTTGCGGGCCAGCGAATTGCGCGAGCAGCCCGTTAAAGGCAAATTCGATTTAGCGCACCTGCAGCGAATTCACAAGCGCCTTTTTGGCGACGTGTACGACTGGGCGGGCCAAATCCGCCAGGTCGAAATCTCGAAAGGCAGCACCATGTTTGCCCGGCAGGTTGCGATCCAGAGCGCGGCGCAGCAGCTCTTTGGGCAGCTTGCCAAGGAACAGCTCTTGCGCGGCCTCGATGCCGACGAGTTCAGCAAGCGGGCCGGCCACTATCTCGGGGAAATCAACGTGCTTCATCCCTTCCGTGAAGGGAACGGCAGGACGCAGCGTGAGTTCATCGGGCAACTGGCCCAGCAGGCGGGCCACAGGATCGACTGGAGCGGGGTCAGTCAGGCCAGCATGACCCAGGCGTCAATCGAGGCCTACAACGGCGACTCAAGCGGTATGGCTGGCCTTATTCGCGCTGGCATGCCAGACCAGCTTTTTTTTAACCCATGAGTCTAGGAGTATTGGAATGAAACAGCGCCTTCTTGTGATGAACGGGCAGAGGCTCGTTCAGAGCGAGCAGGGAGGACAGTGGGCCACGGATAAGGTCGAAAAAGCCGGCCCGATCAAGCCGGGGATTTACAACATCCACCTATCCACCAAGGCCGACAAGAGCCAGAGCCACGATGGAGTGATCGTCCATGCCGACAAAGATCATGTGTATCAACAGGTCGGCAAACAGTTCGTCCAGCATGACCGGACGAATTTCGATAAAGTACCTGAAATCGGGAGCAATTCCAGCATCAAATACGATGGTGACAAGGCGCAAGTCGCCCCGTCATCCATCAAGCTGGGGCGAGGGTTGTCCCGATGAAGCTTTAGCCGCTAAAAAGGAGCCAAGGCCATGAGCATTCCCAGGGAGCGACTGCAGCAGCAGACGCAGCAAACCGCCCGCGCCACGCTTGCCGGTGCCCGCCAGGCCGGCGCAGACGCAGAGGTTCAAGCCGACGCCCTGCAGGATCGCGCCCTGGAGGCCCAGGCCGAGCAAGCGGCCTTGCTTGAAGCCTCCCCCTTGGAGTCTCAATACAGCGCCGCTTTCGCGGCGCAGGTCGAGGCGAAGCACGACCAGGCGGAAAGGATCGAGGACCGGCTTGAAGACCTGATCGAGCGGCAAGAATCCCGGATGCAGCAGGCGCAGGCCAAGCAGCCGGGCATGCTTGCTTTGCCCTCGACCCGTGCCAAGTGGCAACAGCAGATGCAGCAGCAGCAAGCCACCTTGCAGCGCCTGCATGGACGGCTAGAAACCGTCCGTGAAATCAAGGAGGGCATGGGCATCCATTCCCCCCGCATCGAAGAGCTTGCCGCTCGAAAGCTGCGTGCTCAAGAGCCAGAGCTTGCCAGCGAATGGGCCGACATGCGCGAAGCGCAGCGCCGGCACGAAGCCCTGCAGCGCAAGGAAGAGCAGGAGAAAAAGCAGGCTCAGGACCGCGAGCGTCGAGAGCAGATCGAACGAACCGGCCGAGGCGTGCGGCTAGGGCTTTCGCAGGCGCGCTAGCTGCGCCGCATCCCCAAAAAAAGAAGCCCGGCGATGCCGGGCTTTTTTATGCGCGCCTGCAGGCGCTGCGCTATCGCAGCGCTACCCACAACGCAACCGCCGCCGCCGCGAGCGTGATGCACGATGCAAGCACGTTCAGCAGGCCGATCCGCCGCGCATCCTTGACCTGGCCAGCGACACGGCCCAAGGCTGCATCGACCTCGGCGCGCACCGTGGCTGCCGTGCTCTTGGCGTTCTCCTGCATGGCCTTGTCCATCGCCCCTTTGCTTGCGGTCAGTGCCGCATTCAGGATGCGCTCGGCCTTGTCTTTGGCGTCCGTCCCCCAGCGGAGCGCCAGGGCCTCCAGCTCTTCCTTGTACTGATCGAGCTGGGCCTGTTGCGCCTTGGAGCTGTCCTGCATCAGCCGGTTGTTGATCGTCTGCAGGACCAGGATCGGATCATCACGCGAGACGGCTATGCCGTGCTTCGCGGCAATCTCCTTGATGAGTTCCTCTACCTGGTCGGCCATCACAGCACCGCTGCGCTATCGAGCTGGCCGAAGAGCTGGCCCTTCACGATCTTGAGCCGCTGCCTGGTCATGATCGTGAGGGAGTCCATCGCCAGGGCTTCATCGAACGTCAAACGTTCCTGCAGCATGTCGCTCAGATCGCGGCCGTAGGTTTCTTCCTTGAGGGCTGGAATCGACACGATGGCCGAAACGCGGGCCTTGTTGGCCGTGTATGCCTTCAACTGTTCAAAGCCCTTACCTTCGTGCTCAATCGGCCCCCAATACGGATTCAGCCACACCACGAAAATTGCTTCCGTGGGGAACTGGCTCACGAGCTGCGAAAAGCCGCTCACGGTGTCAAGAAGAGCCTGGCCGCCCGTGATGACCGTATGCACGACCAGTTCATGCCCCATGTCTGCCAGGAGTGCCGGCACCTGGTTGCTGATGAGGTAGTGCGAAAGCGGCACGAACGAGCTGGCCCCGTTGTCGATGATTACGTCATCCTTCGACGGCGCAACTAATTCGACCAAGGTATCGAAGTTGCGCGGGTTGATTTCGTCGCCTTCCATGATCTGGAGGCGCTTCACCCCGAGGGCTTTGTAGCCGGCGAACGTGGCGTTCACCGGGTCCGTGTCGATGCAGAGTGGCTTCTGACCCTTGCTTGCCTTGTACTGTGCCAAGGTGGCCGCGATGAACGACTTGCCCACCCCGCCCTTGCCTTGCAGAACCATGTGAATTTTCGCCATTACAGTAAATCCTCTTTTTTCGGTTGAGAGTCAAATTTGAAGCCGGCCGGAGCTGGCGCTGACTTCGTTGGTTGTTGCGGCCGTGGTGCAGCGGTCTTGCCTGCAGCGGGTGGACGTGGCGGGTCTGGTGGCGTCGATGGCTGGCCGTCTACCACCGCAGGAGGCCGGCCCTTGATGTGCCGGCGTACATGCTTCAAGAAGGTTTCGTAGCGATACGGGATCTTCCCCTTCTCGTGCAGATGCTCCCAGATCGTTAGAAGCGAATAGCCGGCCGCGATTGCGTCCTGCACGTCGCTCTTGAGGGCCAAGAACGCCACCACGTTCTTGTCCTGTCTCGGCCTGGTTGCTTCGCGTTTTTTCACCCATTCGGCCAGCTCTTCGGGGTAGCTCTTCGGCATCGTTCGTTTTCCATGTCGTTCCTATTGCGTACAACTCTAGCACTGCGTTAGATCGCAAAAAGATCGCTGTTACAGCGCTGTCAATGTGCTGACAGTGCGCTGAAACAAGGCGATTGAGGCTGATTATAGGCATCCTATGCGCTTTTTCGCTATATCGGTTAGCTTTCAGCGCAATAACAGCGGTTAAATGCGGCGCGGTGGTGTATGCTTTCCTTGGTGTTCATACCGCCGAAAGGCGGGCAGGATAGGTGAAGTTAGCTAACCGGAAAGCCGGTTATCTATCTTCACTATCCCCTTATTCGCACTTCGTGCTCAACGGGGAATCCTGCTCTGCGAGGCTGACGGCTACCGCCGTCTGAGGTGCGCGGCTTTAGCCGCTAAAGAGAGGCCAATGGCAAAGACAAGAAACAGCGACGATCCGCGAATGCCGACCCGCAAAGCGGGCCGGCATTTGCGCGTCCCCGTGCTTCCCGACGAGGAAGCCGAAATCAAACGACTGGCGGCTTCGGTCGGGCTTCCCGTGGCGGCGTACCTGCGGAACGTGGGTCTTGGCTACCAGGTGCCCGGCATCCTGGACAACAAGCGAGTTGAAGAACTTGCTCGCATCAATGGCGACCTTGGGCGGCTGGGTGGGCTGCTGAAGCTGTGGCTCACCGATGACGTGAGGACGCTCCAGTTTGGAGAGACGACCATCCTCGCCCTGTTGTCGAGGATCGAATCCACGCAGGACCGCATGCACGAGGTCATGCAGGAGGTTGTCACTCCAAGGGTGAAGCGATGAGCCCTTTAGCCGCTAAAAATTGCGGGGGGTGGCCGTGATCGCAAAGCACGTTTCCATGAAGACGGTGCAGAAGAGTGACTTCGCCGGTCTGGTGAAGTACATCACCGACGAACAGGCGAAGAACGAGCGCGTGGGCTACGTGGCTGTCACGAACTGCCACACAGACCGGCCCGAAGTGGCGATCACCGAAGTCCTCAACACCCAGGCGCAAAACACCCGGTCGGGGGCCGACAAGACGTATCACCTGATCGTCAGCTTCCGGCCAGGCGAGCAACCCGACGACGCGACCTTGAAGGCCATCGAGGCGCGGATATGCGAAGGGCTGGGGTTTGGCGAGCATCAGCGCGTCAGTGCCGTTCACCACGACACCGACAACCTGCACATTCACATCGCCATCAACAAGATTCACCCAACGCGCTACACGATCCTGGAGCCATTCAACGCTTATCACACGCTCGGGCAGCTCTGCGAAAAGCTCGAACGCGAATACGGCCTGGAGCGCGACAACCACCAGGGGAACAAGCTGGTATCGGAGGGCCGCGCCCAAGACATGGAGCGGCATGCAGGCGTCGAAAGCCTGCAGGGCTGGGTCAAGCGCGAATGCGCCGCAGACATGCAGGCCGCGCAGTCGTGGGAGGCTCTGCACCAGGTCATGCGGGACAACGGCCTGGAGCTGCGCGAGCGCGGCAATGGGTTCGTGATCCAAGCCGCTGACGGCCTTGCCGTCAAGGCCAGTTCCATCGGCCGCGAATTCTCCAAGGCCAAGCTGGAAGAAAGGCTGGGCACCTTCGAGCCATCGGCCGAGCACTTGGAGCGCGCAGCGCAGAAGCCGCGCAAACAGTACGACAAGAAGCCGGTGCGGTCCCGTGTCAACACGGTAGAGCTGCACGCGAAGTACAAGGCCGATCAACTCACCATCAGCGGATCGCGCACGGCCGAATGGGAGAAGGCGAGGGCGAAGAAAGACCGCCTCATTGAAGCCGCGAAGCGTAGCGGGCGGCTCAAGCGTTCGACCATCAAGCTGATTTCAGGGGCCGGCGTGGGCAAGAAGCTGATGTATTCGGCCACCAGCAAGACCATGAAATCCGAGATCGAGAAGATCAACAAGCAGTACCTCAAGGAACGGCAAGAGATACATGAGAAGTACCAGCGCCGTGCGTGGGCCGATTGGCTGCGCGCCAAGGCCGCAGAGGGCGACCAGGAGGCGCTAGGGGCGCTGCGCGCCCGCGATGCTGCCCAGGGCCTCAAGGGCAACACCGTGGCCGGCACGGGGCCGCTGCGGCCCCAGGCGGCCGCTGCAGAGCAGGACAGCGTGACGAAGAAGGGCACGATCATCTATCGCGTCGGCCCTACCGCCGTCCGCGACGATGGCGACCGCCTGAAAGTCTCGCGCGGGGCCGACCAGGACGGCATGCAGGCCGCGTTGCGCATGGCAATGGATCGCTACGGCGACCGCATCAGCGTCGGCGGCACGCCGGCATTCAAAGAGCAGATCGCCCAAGCGGCGGCGGCCTCGAAATTACCCATCACCTTTGACGACGACGCCCTGGAGCGCCGCCGTCAAGAACTATTGACCCAAGCAACCACGAAGGAGAACGACCATGACCGAACCGACCGAGGACGAGCTGCTGGAGGCGGCATTAGCGGCAGTGGACCAGCCATTGCCGCAATCCCCGGAGCCGCCCGAGCCGGACAGCCACGAGCCGCCGCAGCCGGACGGACCACCAAGCCCAACGTTGGCCGCGTTGGACGAAAGCCGCCGCCCCAAAGCCAAAACCGTCTGCGAAGACTGTCCCAACTCGGTGTGGTTCAGCTCGCCAGCGGAAGTGAAGTGCTATTGCCGCGTCATGTTCCTGGTGACGTGGAGCAACAAGGAGCCAAACCAGTTGACGGCCTGCGACGGGATATTTTTGGGCCAGGAAGACTAAGCCCGCAGGTTGCCGCTGCCGCCGACAAATACATAGCGGAGCGGGAGGGCAAGCGCCTTAAAGGATTCGATATACCGAAGCACTCCCGCTATACTGACGGGCAGGACGGGGCCGCGACTTTCGCCGGCATCCGCCAGGTCGAGGGGCAATCACTGGCCCTTCTGACACGCGGCGAGGAAGTCATGGTGCTGCCAGTTGATGAGCCGACCGCACGACGCCTCAAGCGCCTTGCCGTTGGTGATGCCATCACCGTGACCCCCCAGGGTTCCATCAAAACGACGAAAGGACGTAGCAGATGACAAAAGACAGGTTCAACAACGCGGTAGGGCCGCAGGTACGCGCCGAGAAGGAGGGGCCTGGCAAGGTCATCCCGGCGCTGGCCGTGCTGTCCCTTGGCGGCGGATTGCAGGCTGCTACGCAGTTCTTCGCCCATGACTTCAAGTACCAGGCCGCGCTTGGCGCGCACATCAACCACATTTACCCGCCGTGGGGAATCGTCCAGTGGGCCGGCAAGTGGTACGGCCAGTACCCCGACGCCTTCATGCGCGCCGGAAGCATCGGCGTCACGATTACCGGCGTTGGCCTCATCAGCCTGGTTGTCGCCAAGATGGTGCTGGCGAATTCATCGAAGGTGAACGAGTACCTGCACGGCTCGGCCCGCTGGGCGAACGTCAGGGACATTCAGGCGGCCGGCCTCATCCCGCGTGCGCGGTCGTTCTGGCAAACCATCACCGGCAAGGATGCGGCGGCCAGCTCAGGCGTCTACGTGGGCGCGTGGATCGACAAGAAGGGCAAGCAGCACTACTTGCGCCACAACGGGCCGGAGCATGTGCTTTGCTATGCGCCGACCCGTTCCGGCAAGGGCGTCGGCCTGGTGGTTCCTACGCTGCTGTCCTGGGGCCATAGCGCAGTCATCACCGACCTGAAAGGCGAGCTGTGGGCGCTGACGGCCGGATGGCGGCAGAAGCATGCGAAGAACAAGGTTCTGCGTTTCGAGCCGGCGACGGCCAGCGGTAGCGTTTGCTGGAACCCACTCGATGAAATCCGCCTTGGCACGGAAAACGAAGTGGGCGACGTGCAGAACCTCGCAACGCTGATCGTTGACCCGGACGGCAAGGGCCTCGAATCGCACTGGCAAAAGACCAGCCAGGCGCTGCTTGTCGGCGTGATCCTGCATGCGCTCTACAAGGCCA
Organism: Variovorax sp. PBL-E5; assembly: GCF_901827185.1. Classification (NCBI taxonomy): domain Bacteria; kingdom Pseudomonadati; phylum Pseudomonadota; class Betaproteobacteria; order Burkholderiales; family Comamonadaceae; genus Variovorax; species Variovorax sp. PBL-E5. Next base: position 43,873 of record NZ_LR594674.1, read on the forward strand.
AGGCCGAAGGCACGCCGGCCACGCTGCCCGGCGTCGATGCCATGCTGGCCGACCCCAACCGCGACATTGGCGAGCTGTGGATGGAAATGACCACCTACAGCCACGTAGACGGCCAGGTCCACCCGGTTGTCGGCTCTGCCGCCCGCGACATGATGGACCGGCCCGACGAGGAAGCAGGATCGGTGCTGTCCACCGCCAAGTCCTACTTGGCCCTGTACCGCGATCCCATCGTGGCCCGCAACGTGAGCAAGTCCGAATTCAAGATCAAGGACTTGATGCACCACGACAACGCGGTGAGTCTCTACATCGTCACGCAGCCAAACGACAAGGCCCGCCTGCGGCCGTTGGTGCGGGTCATGGTGAACATGATCGTTCGCCTGCTGGCCGACAAGATGGACTTCGAGAACGGCCGTCCGGTGGCGCACTACAAGCACCGCATGCTGATGATGCTTGACGAGTTTCCCAGCCTGGGGAAGCTCGAAATCATGCAGGAGTCGCTGGCATTCGTGGCCGGCTACGGCATCAAGTGCTACCTGATTTGCCAGGACATTAACCAGCTCAAGAGCCGCGAAACCGGCTACGGCCACGACGAGAGCATCACGTCGAACTGCCACGTCCAGAACGCCTACCCACCGAACCGCGTTGAGACGGCCGAGCATCTTTCCAAGCTCACCGGCCAGACCACCGTAGCGAAGGAGCAGATCACCACCAGCGGCCGGCGCACGAGCGCTTTGCTGGGCCAGGTGTCGCGCACGATCCAGGAAGTTCAGCGCCCCTTGCTCACGCCCGATGAGTGCCTGCGCATGCCCGGCCCGGTGAAGACCGAGGGCGGCGACATTGCAAAGGCCGGCGACATGGTGGTGTACGTCGCGGGCTATCCCGCGATCTACGGCAAGCAGCCACTGTATTTCCAAGACCCGACCTTTCAGGCGCGGGCGGCGATTCCCGCACCGAAGAACAGCGACAAGCTGCGTAACAGCTTTGTCGCGCCCGCAGGGGAGGGGATCACGATATGAGCCGCTTGCTGAAACGGATCACCATCGGCACCGCCATCGGCGGCGCTGCCGTGCTCGCCTTGGGCGTTGCCTGCTATGCAGCCGGTGCCCGCGTCAACACCACGAAGAGCATTCCCGTCGGCCTCTATTGGGCAAGCAGCGCGCCGGTAGAGAAGGGCGCTTACGTCATGTTTTGCCCGCCGCAAGTCGGCGTGTTCGGTGACGCCAAGGAACGGGGCTACATCGGGGGCGGGTTCTGCCCTGGCGGCTACGGCTACCTCATGAAAAAGGTTTTAGCCGCTAAAGCCGATGCCGTCACCGTGGCCGATGACGGCGTGCGAGTGAATGGCGCACTGCTGCCACTGAGCGCACCGCTCAAGACCGACAAGGCTGGCCGGCCCTTGCCGCGCTACCAGACCAACAGCTACGAGCTGGGCAATTCCGAGGTGCTGCTTATGTCGGACGTGAGCGGCACATCGTTCGACGGCCGCTACTTCGGGCCGGTCAACGTTTCGCAAATCAAGACCGTGATCGTCCCGGTCATCACCTGGTAGGAGGCACCATGCGTTTGTTCATTGCAGAAAAGCCCGACCTGGCGAAAGCCATTGTCGAAGGCTTGGGAGGCGGAAGCCGCAAGGACGGGTACTACGACTGCGGCGGCGACTATGTGGCCTGGTGCTACGGCCACATGCTGCAACTGCTGGACCCCGAGGACTACGACGAGCGATACAGCAAATGGAACATGGACGACCTGCCCATGTCCCATATTCCTTGGAAGAAGAAGCCCAGCGGTGACAAGGGCGCGAAGGACCAGCTCAAGGTCATTCTCGGCCTGTTGAAGAAAGCCAGCAGCGTCGTCAACGCTGGCGACCCCGACGATGAAGGGCAGCTTCTTGTCGATGAAATCCTGGAGTACGCCGGCTGCACTCTTCCGGTGAAGCGGGTTCTCATCAACGACAACAACACCAAGGTTGTGCGCAAGGCGCTGGAGAGCATGCGCGACAACCGCGAGTTCGCCGGCCTGTCGGCCGCCGCCGAGGCCCGCAGCGTGGGCGACCAGCTCTACGGCTACAACATGACCCGCGCCTACACCCTGGCGGCCCGCCAGAAGGGCTACCAGGGCGTCATGAGCGTGGGCCGGGTGCAGACCCCCATCGTCGGCCTTGTCGTGCGCCGCACGCGGGCATTCAAGGCCCACAAGAAGGCGTACTACTACAACGTCACCGGACGGTTTGAGGTCGAAGGCGTTGCCTTCCCTGCGCGGTATCAGATCGTTGAAGCCGATCCAGTGGACGAGAAGGGCCGGCTGATCGAAGAGCAGCATGCCCAGGCCATCGCGGATGCCGTCAAGGGCAAGCCTGCGCGAATCGTCAGCGCCGACACCAAGCAGAAAGAACAGCATCCGCCCTTGCCTTACAACCTGTTGAAGCTGCAAACCGATGCCTCCCGCAAGTTCGGTTTCAAGCCCGACCAGACCAAGGACATAACGCAGTCGCTGCGCGAAAAGCACAAGCTCATCACGTACAACCGCAGCGACTGCGAATACCTCAGCGACGAGCAGCACGGGGACGCGCCGGGCGTGCTGGCGGCGATCACGCAGACCGCGCCCATGTTGGCCGCCGTTGCGCAGCGGGCCGATCCCTCGATCAAGAGCCGGGCCTTCAATTCGTCCAAGGTTTCCGCCCACCACGGGATCATTCCAACAGAGGCGACGGCGAACCTGGCGGCGTTGAGCGAGGGGGAACAGAAGATCTATTTGCTGATCGCCCGCGCCTACATCGCGCAGTTCTGGCCCAAGCACCAATACGACCAGACCGATGTGCTGGTGGAGTCCGAGGGGCACCGCTTCGCCGTGCGCTCCAACGTCACCACGCGCCAAGGCTGGCTTGTTCTCTACAAGAACGACGCGGGCAATGAAGACCTGGAAGGCGACGAGAACGACCTGTCCATCGACATACGCACGCTGCGCGACGGCCAGGCCGGCGTCTGCGTCGATGCCGAGGCCGCCAAGCAGGAAACGAAGCCGCAGCCGCTCTACACGATGGCGACCCTGCTAGGGGACTTGACCCGCGTTGCCAAGTACATCCGCGACGACCGCCTGCGCAAGCTGCTGCTGGAGAAGGACAAGGGCAAGGAAGGCGAGCATGGCGGCATCGGGACGCCGGCCACGCGAGACAGCATCATCGCCACGCTCTTCGAGCGCGCCTACCTGGTCGAGCAAGGCAAGAACATCGTGCCCACACCCACGGCCGAAGAGTTCTACGACGCCCTGCCCGACCAGGCCAAATTCCCCGACATGACCGCGCTCTGGCATGAGCAGCAGAAGGCCATCCAGGCCGGCCAGCGCGACACCGAATCATTCGTGCGCGAGCTGATGGACTACATCGCTGGCGAGGTGGCCGGCGTGAAGGAAAACGGGCTGGCAATCAAGGTTGACACGCACCCTTGCCCGCTCTGCGCCAAGCCGTTGCGCCGCATCAAGAAGAAGGAAAAGAACGAGTTCTTTTGGGGATGCACCGGCTTCGCCGATGGCTGCAAGTTCGTCTGCGAAGACAAGGCCGGCAAGCCCGTGCCGCGAGAGACGCCAAAGGTGTCGGAGCTGCACAAGTGCATGGCTTGCGGCAGCGGCTTGTCTAGGCGGGCCAGCACGAAGAAGAAAGGCATGTTCTGGTGGGGTTGCAGCAACTACCCGACATGCACACAGACCTATCCCGACATCAAGGGCAAGCCCGATTACAGCAAACCGAAGGAGTGATGACATGACCCAGCAAACCAACGACCAGGCCGCCGAAGTGATCCCGGCCATTGACGACGCCGCAGCCAGCGCGGAAGCCTTGCGCGAGAAGCTGACCGATGCACAGACGCCCGGCTACCAGGCCGAATTCGATCCCGACGAGGCCGACCGTGCCGGCGCGTTCGCAGAAGACGCCTTGAGCGAAGGCGATGCCCTCGCCAGCACCGACGACCTGGCCGACCTGGCCGGCGATGGGTCGCTGGAGCCGGCATTCCTTGACGATGACGGCCCGAGCGCAGACCTCCCGCGCATCGTCTCGACCACCAACGCCCGCAAGCTGTACGAGCTGCGCCCCGGCGAGTCGGTCGCCCAGGCCGCCGCACGCAAGGCCAAGGAGGGCTGATCCATGCCCATCACGAAAGCCGAGGCGCAGGAGGTGACGCGGGCCTTTGTCCGCGACTACCCCGGCGCGCTTGAGCTGGCCTACAAATTCCGCGAGGACGCCGCCGAGCTGTACGGGCCGCGAGCCGCCGAAGTGCCCCAGGACATGAAAGGCGGCTACGTCCCGAAGGAGACGCAGCACGCCGGCCGTGCCTACCGTGGCCGCGTGGACGTGCCCCTGGCGAACGTGGAGGATGCCGGCGACCTGCTGCTGACGCTGCGGCACGAGGTGTTGGGCCACTACGGAGCCAACACCTTCGCGCCGGCAGAGAAGCGTGCCTTGCTGGACGGCCTGGTGGCCGCCCGCGAGGAACCCAGCCTCAAACCGCTATGGGACGACATAGACCGGCGTTACGCCGGCTATCCCGTGGACGTGCGCGCCGAGGAAGTCTTTGCCCTGTACTGCGAGGGCATCGAGCCAAGCCATCACCAGGGCGCGGACCTCTTCGCCCAGGGCACAGACCAGGTGCGGCAGAAGGGCCAGCAGTCATTCGCGGAAACCTGCATCGCCCGCGTGCGGCCCATGCAGGCGGACGACTTGCACAACATCGTGTGCGTCGTCGCTCAGGGCCTGCACGACCGATCCAGGACGCAGCAGACCTTTCCGCAGATCAACGAGCTATTCAGAAGGGACGACAAGATGGAGCCGAAAAAGCCATTTCACGAGACAGTGGCCGAGAAGCTGATCGAGCAATTGAAAGAGGGCACCGCTCCATGGCAAAAGCCGTGGGAGCCTGGTCAACCTGGTGCTTTCATTCCGACGAACCCGACCACCGGCAAGCGCTACCGGGGCATCAACGCTATCCAGCTCATGAGCCAGGGCCACAGCGACCAGCGCTGGATGACCTACAAGCAGGCGGCTGCCGTTGGTGCCCAGGTGCGCAAGGGCGAGAAGGGAACGCCGATCCAATACTGGAAGTTCAGCGACGAGCAGATCAAGACCGACGCGGACGGCAAGCCCGTCCTTGATGCACAGGGCGAGCCGGTCAAGCAGTCGGTCAAGCTGGAGCGGCCGAGGGTGTTCTTTGCGACGGTGTTCAACGCCGAGCAGATCGACGGGCTTCCACCGCTGCAACCGCGCAAGCAACAGGATTGGACGGCCGTGGAGCGCGCCGAACACATCCTGCAGGCGTCCGGTGCCGTGATCCGCCACGGCGAGCAGAACCGGGCGTTCTACCGCCCGGCGACGGACAGCATCCACATGCCCGACAAGGGGCAGTTCCCCACGGCCGACAACTACTACGCGACCGCGCTCCACGAGCTGGGCCACTGGACCGGCCACGAGTCGCGCCTTGATCGAGACTTGTCCAATCCATTCGGGTCCGAGGGGTACGCCAAGGAAGAGCTGCGGGCGGAAATCGCCAGCATGATCTTGGGCGACGAGCTGGGCATCGGCCACGATCCCGGCCAGCACGTCGCCTATGTGGGTTCGTGGATCAAGGCGCTGCAGGACGATCCGCTGGAGATTTTCCGGGCCGCTGCAGATGCCGAGAAGATTCAAGACTATGTGCTGGGCCTGGAGCAGCAACAGGTGCAGGAGCAGGACCAGCAGCAGCAGCGCCAGGCGCTGCCGGAGACACAAGCTGAAAGTGTTGTGGCCGCGCTGGAGTCGGCCGGCTGGGTGCGCAGCGATGGCGCTGCCATCGCGTCCAAGTCGTTCGATACGGTGAACGGTAAGAACGATGCACATGCGTTCATCACGGCCGGCGATGGCATCAACCGCACTTTGCAATTCCAGTACCTCAGCGAAGGGCGCAACGTGGTGGCGGCAGATGGCGCGCTCATTCCAGTAGGTGCGACGGCCGAGCAGGCCGCCCGAATTGCGACAGCCGCCGCCGCACGGGCCGATAAGTCGATTCAGGATTCCTACGGCGTCCGCGTTGCCGCCATGTTGGACGAAGGGAAGCAGCAGGAGGCGAACATGCAAGCACAACAAGCCAAGCGGGCCGAGGCGGCCTACATCGAGCGCGTACTAGAAGCCGTCACGCGGGTGTCCGACCCGGCCGCCCTGCAGACGAGCGAGAAATTCGAGCTGGCCGAGCGGCGCAACGCCATCATCTTGACGGCCGACGCACGCACCATCAGCCCGGCATCGTTCCAGCAGAGCGCGAAGGAAGGCTTCGGCGTGGACATGCCGGCCGATTGGAACGGTCGAATCCATGTGCAGGGCAACGTGACGCAACAGATCGACGGCAAGCCTCACGTCGCCGCAGCACATTCCCTTGGCGTTGAACCGGAGTTCTTCGGGGTCTACGCGCAGCACGAGGACGGCACGCATCAGTGGCTGGCCGACTTCCCATCCGTCACCGAGGCCGACGAGCTGGCCGACCAGCTGCGCATGGTCGATGCCATTACCGAGCAGAACCCGCACGAGCAGGCGGCCAAGCTGGCCCGCGTGCTCGAAAACGCGGTGCGCCGCGACCCGAACAGCACGGACGAGCAAATTTCAGCCGCTAAAGAGGCCCGCAAGGATGCCGAGGGCGCGGCCATGCTCAACGATGCCGACATGCAGCGCCGAATCGCCGAGTTCGAGCGGGAACGGGGCCAGCAGCAGGCCGCAGCGCCGGCAGCGCAGTCCCCGAGCCAGATCAAGGCCGAGGCCCAGGCGCAAAAGACCTTCATCCAAGTGCCCTACCGCGAGAAAGACGAGGCGAAGGCGCTGGGTGCGAAGTGGGACCGGCAGGAACAGTCCTGGTACGTTCCGGCCGGTGTCGCTGCAGGCCCCTTCGCAAAATGGGCGCAGGGGGCCGCTACGGCCGCCGTAGACGCGCCGCAGGCCGTGCAGACGACCGAAGGCCCCACCGTGGGCCGCAAAGCGGCCCAGGAGCGGGAATACCTGGCTGTTCCCTACGGCGAGCGCATCGCGGCCAAGGCGGCCGGCGCCGAGTGGGACAAGGTAGCGAAGTCCTGGTATGCCGGCCCGAAGGCCGACATGGAGAAGCTGGCCCGCTGGAAGCCCGAGAACGTGCCCGACCAGCAGGGGCCGGCCATGACGCCGCAGGAAGAGTTTGCCGATGCGCTGCGCTCCATCGGCTGCGTGGTCAGCGGCGAGCATCCCATCATGGACGGCAAGAAACACCGCATCAGCGTGGAAGGCGAGAAGCCCAGCGAGAAAGCCGGCTCGGGTTTCTATGTCGGCCATCTTGACGGACACCCTGCCGGCTACATGAAGAACAACAAGACCGGCATCGACATGAAATGGAAGTCCAAGGGCTACACCCTCGATCCCGAAGAGAAGGCACGCATGGCGGCCGAGGCCGCCACCAAGCTGCAGGCCCGCGAAGCCGAGCAGGCTCAGGCCCACGAAGCGACCGCGCAACGTGTCGGCCGCCAGATGGCCGACCTGGTGCCGGTCGAGCAGCCGACGCCCTACATGCAGGCCAAGGGCATCGAGCCGCAGGCCGGCGTCTTCACCGACCGCGCAGGCCAGAAGACCTACATCCCCGCAACGGACGTGGACGGCAAGCAGTGGACGATGCAATACATCCAGGAGGACGGCACAAAGCGGTTTGCGAAGGACAGCCGCAAGGAAGGTTGCTTCCATGTCGTCGGCGGCATGGATGCGCTGGCCCAGGCCCCCGCCCTTGTGATCGGTGAAGGCTATGCGACTGCCGGCAGCTTGTCGCAATCGCTGGGCTTCGCCACCGTGGCCGCGTTCGACTCGGGGAACCTGCCGGCCGTTGCGAAGGCGCTGCACGAGAAATTCCCGGACAAGCCCGTCATCATCGCCGGCGACGATGACCGCCACCTGGAGCTGACGCAGGGCGTCAACCCAGGCAAGGCGAAGGCCCAGGAGGCCGCGAAGATCACCGGAGGCAAGGCAATGCTGCCGATCTTTGCGCCGGGCGAGAACAGCTATCCCGCTGGCCTTCCACCCGTCACCCCGGACAAGTTCAGGGAGCATCAGCGCACCGGGACGACACTCAGCGACCAGCAGCTTGCCGCGCTCGATCACATGAAGGGCAAGACCGACTTCAACGACCTGGCGAACAAGAGCGTGCTGGGCAAGGAAGGGATCGACCGCCAGGTGCGGGCCGCCGTCCATGACGTGATCGAGAAGCACCAGGCGCGTATCGAGCAGCAGCAACAGCGCGTGCAACGACAGGACCAACCGTTGCAGCCGCGCCGCGCTGCGAAAATCTGACAACGGATTTAACGAACCGCCCGCATAATGGCTGCACTGTGTGAGCGGGTTCCTCCCTCCCTCCCTACCGCTCCGCAGCCTCCCTTGCCGCCTCGCACCCCGAGGCGGCTTTTTTTTGCCCCTGCCGCGCATCGAGCATGCACGCGGCGGCCGTGGCCAACCTGGTCGAGATCTACTGCAGCAGATCCCGAACGAGATCCACGCCGGCCAATTTGGGTAGCCAAAATCGACCCGGCCAATTTGACCCGTGGCGCGAGTTCTTGGCCCCCTGTAGCATGACCAGCTCATTTGCGTATACCCTAAAAGGCCATGCCATGACGACAAAGAGGAAGACGACCAGCTCGGCCGCGCCGGTCAAGGTTGCCCGCATCTACATGCGAGTAAGCACCGAAGCGCAGGATTTGGAGCGACAGGAAGGTATCGCGCAGGCCGCAAGGGCGGCCGGGTACTACGTCGCCGGCATTTATCGGGAAAAGGCATCAGGGGCACGCGCTGACCGTCCCGAGCTGCTGCGCATGATTGACGATCTGCAACCCGGTGAAATCGTGGTGGCTGAGAAGATCGACCGCATCAGCCGCCTACCCTTGGCCGAAGCCGAAAGGCTTGTGGCCTCGATACGCGCCAAGGGTGCCCGGCTATCGGTGCCCGGCATCATCGACTTGGACGAACTGGCGGCCGAAGCACAGGGCGTGCCCCGCATCGTCTTGGAGTCCGTGCAGGACATGCTTTTGAAACTGGCCCTGCAAATGGCCCACGAGGACTACGAGGACAGGCGCGAACGCCAGCGCCAAGGCATTGAGCTGGCGAAGGCTGCGGGCCGCTATGCTGGCCGCACGCCCGATACCGCCACACATGCCCGCATCGTGGCCCTGCGCGAAGGCGGTAAGAGCATCGCGGAAACGGCAAGGCTGGCCGGATGCAGTCAAAGCCAAGTGAAGCGCATATGCGCGATGGCGTTACCAGCGGTTGGCGACATGAAGGAGCCCTAGGTCATAAACCTGTCACTATATAGGAAGGCTAAGCCCAACCGGACTGCGAAGCGGTACTAAACTCATTCTCGCATTTAAAGCATCAATTACTCTACTCGGCAGTGTTATTAATTCGGTGCACGGTTCACGCCCTCCTATAGGAGGGTATGAACAATATCAATATTTTGGCAAGTAACTTTCTGGGGTTGCAAGTGAATCAATTTAATATTTCTATTAGCAACTGCAACAGCGTTGACCGGGCCGATGTTGTTCTCACGAAAGGCACGCTAAATATAAAGTATGGCCCAAATGGTTTGGGTAAAAGTACCCTAGCAAAGGCAATCGTTAGCCAAATCCGCGGGGATGGCAGTCTCCAAGATCTCGTTCCATTTAAGAACCGTGGCAAAGCGGAAGCCATGCCTCCCCAAGTGGATGGCGTCGATGACTTGAAGTCTACTCTGGTATTTGATGAGGGCTACGTCCAGCAGTTCGTATTCCAAAAAGACGAAGTGCTCAAAAACAGTTTCGACATCTTTATAAAAACCCCGGAATATGTTGCAGCGATGGACGCGATCGATGCCCTGCTGTCGGGTGTAAAGAAGGCGCTCACTAACAACGCCGAAATAGAGAAAACCATTTCCGATTTGAAGGAATTACGTGATGCGTTCGGCAATTCCAAACCCGGCAATATCCCGAAGAATAGCAAAATTCATAAGGCGTTTGGCACTGGCAATAAAATTGAAAACATCCCAGCGGCTCTGAAACCTTTTGAGACGTTCATCAAGGGCCAAGAGCCATCTAAGTGGATCGCTTGGCAAATTAAGGGCAACGATTTTTTGAAGCTTGGCGATACCTGCCCATATTGCTCAACCGCATTGGCAGGCGAGGGCCAGAAAGACACTGCACTTGCTGTTGAGAAAGAGTATGACGCGACTGCGGTGGGTCATCTAAACACGCTTAAGGCCGTTATCGAACGACTCGGCAAGTACTTCAGCGTGAGGTGCCGCGAAAACCTTGAGAAGGTGACGAAAACCAAGGTTGAGCTGACCGCGCAGGAACTGAGCTTCCTGACTGGACTTAAGGCTGAAATAGATGGTTTGATCACGCAACTTGAAGGCCTGCGAGCTATTTCTTTCTTCTCATTGAGGGACGTAGAGCAAATCAACGCGCGGATCACCCCGCTGAAGATCGACCTTGCACTTATGGACAAGCTGGACTCCGGGGAAACCAGGAGCATCACTGATCCGGTCAATGCGCAACTGGAAGAGCTATTGTTGAAGATCGGTGAGCTAACCGGACAGGTCAATAAGCACAAAACAAAAATCAAGAAGGCCATTGAGGCCAATCAGACCAGCATCAATGCATTTCTGAAGTCAGCAGGTTACAAATACACTGTAGAGATCGTACCGGAGATCGAATCCTACAAAATGAAGCTGGTGCACCGCGACCTAATTGGGCACCTGGAAACTGCCTCAAAACACTTAAGCTACGGCGAGAAGAACGCCTTCGCCCTGGTTCTTTTCATGTATCAGGTGTTCAGTGAGAATCCTGACCTTGTGGTGTTGGATGACCCAATATCCTCGTTCGACAAGAATAAAAAATTCGCCATCCTCCACGAGTTGTTCCAAGGTAAAGCCAGTCTCAAGGGGCGAACCACCCTGATGCTCACTCACGACATTGAGCCTGCCATCGATATCATAAAGACAACCAAAGACGTTTTCCAGGCATCTAAGCCTTCAGCATCGTTCCTATCATCGCGTAATGGTGTGGTGAGGGAAGTGCCCATCGCAAAAGAAGACATCCAAACTTTTGCAATGATCTGTCGAGCAAACATTACCACCCTTCACGATCCAATTCTTAAAGCGGTTTATTTACGGCGCGACTATGAGCTGCGAGATGAAGTCGGTCTGGAATACAACCTATTGGCTAGCCTGTTCAAGGGTCGAGTCGTGCCGACGCTGCAATCAGCGACTGAGAATCGGGACATGACATCCGAGGAAAAGCAATCGGCTGAGGCCAATATTCAAACCGAACACTTTCCCGGTTTCAACTACGACTCCCTTGTCGCAGAAGTGAACAATGTGAACTGCATCCGAGTCAAATTTCTAGCGACCGATGTCGGTTACGAGAAAATCCAACTATTCCGAATTTTCAACATTGCGCACGATGACGATGTAATCCGGAAATTTATCAACGAGTCGTACCACATCGAAAACGAGTATGTTATGCAGCTCAACCCCCACAAATTTGAGAGTATCCCCGAGTATGTCATCGAAGAATGCGTGCGAATGTTACCTCTGGCTTAGGTGGCGGGCGAATTAGAAGACAGCTATTTGGCATTCAACCTGCGCTGTCCCTGGCTTTACGCTATTCCCGAAAATATGCGATTCCGGCGTAACCGCCCACGCAAGACAAATTCAGCGTACCGGCTTCACGAACTCGGCAAGGTCGATTTCACCGGCAACAAACCTGGCGGCCCGCTGTTCTTCGGCCTCGGATAGCTTGAACCCTTCAAGGCCCACGGATGCGCGGGCTTAGTTCACTGAAGATCGTGCTGGAGTCGCTGCAGGAGCTGCTATTGCGCCTTGCCCTGCAGATGGCCCGCGACGACTACGAAGACCGGCGCGAGCGGCAGCGCCAGGGCGTGGCGCTTGCAAAGGAAGCGGGACGGTACACCGGCCGCCAGGCCGACACAGCAACTCACGAGAGGATCATTGCGCTGCGCACTGCGGGGCACAGCATCCCCGATACGGCCAGGCTGGCCGGCTGCAGCGAAAGCCAGGTCAAGCGCGTTTGGTCAATGCGGGCGACGGCCTCACCAGCTTGACCGTGACGCCGGCAGGCCGCATGAGAGCCTTAACCACGGCGGCCGACACCTCATTGCGGGACTGCGCTTTCTCTTCGACGCTTTTGCGTGGGAGGTCATCCGTTGAATCTGGAACGCTCACGGTGAGCTGATCCCCGATCAATGAGGCTTCAAACATGCGCTTGCCGGCCGGCGTGATCCACATGCCTATCAGCTCGCGCTTGGAGTCGGCGACCAGGCGCTGCGCCGGCTTGTCCATGTGGGCCTTGATCTTCTCGCACATGGCCGTGGTGGCCGGCACCGAGGGAAGACGCTGCAGGTAGTCGAGAACGTTCTCGAGCACGGCCAGCGTTTCCTTGTGCTTCTGTTCGTCGGTGAATTTCACTTGGCGTCCCATCCCTTTCTTTTTTCTGCGCGCCACTCCCAGGGCGCGACCGCGTGCGGATCGGCCCACAGGCCGACCCGCCCAGCGCGTGCCGCTGCTTCGACGTCGAGCAGCGACCGATCCACCAGGTAGGCCCGATACACCCAGGCCATGCCCTGTTCCACCATCATGCGGTTGACACTGCGGCCGTCCACCAACAGCGTGCCGATCGCGCGGCCGTAGCGATCGACGGACGCCGATCGCACGTAGACCGACTTCTGGAACACCGCCGCAGCAAGCGCCTGCCTTGACCTGGTGCCGAAGGCTTGCGCCTTCTCGGGGGCGTCAATCTCAGCCAGGCGCGTGCGGATCGGCGTGCGATCCACCAACACATCCACCGTATCACCATCGAGAACGCCGACGACGCGGCCCGCGAAATCGGCGTGTGCCTGTCCTGCAGCGATGCACAGGACCAGCGCGACCAGGCGAGCCAAGCGCGCCATGTCAGTTGCCCACGAAGACAAGTTCGACTTCCACGCGCTGGTTCTCAAGCCGGCCTTCTGGCGTCGAGTTGTCCGCGATGAAGTCTGCAGCAGATGCGAAGTTGACGACGATCTTCAACGGCGAAACGCCGCGTGCGATGAGATAGGAGCGCGCCGACAGTGCCCGAGCAAGGGCCAGCGATTCATCCTGCGCGCTCGGCTTGAGTGTGCTGGTCCGTCCCTTGATCGTCACCAGGTCGGCATCCTTCGCGTTGAGCAATTCCGCTTCCTGCCGTGCCGTGGGCCGGAAGGCCGTGCCGCCATGGGGGAACGACACGAAGACACCCGACAGGACCGGCCTGCCGTATTCGGTCATCGGCTGGGCCGATGCGCTTTGCGCGGCCACCAGGAAGGCAGCAGAGAGGGCCAGCAGGCACGGTTTGAACATGAACACGCTCCAATCAGAAAAAGAGGTAGCCGGCCTTGCTCATCGGGATTCGGATGAGCCAAAGCGCGATCAGGTGCAGGGGGTAGTAGGCGTAAAACGCCCACCGCAGCCGGGGCAGGCGCACATCGACGTGCGCAGCCGCGGCGACCACGGGGAGCGCCGCCAACGCCCAAAAATTGCCGTTGATGAACCACAGCGCGGCGCAGGACGCCAGCAGCAGCGCGAGCGCCGGCACCGATGGCTTCCTGCAGTACCACCAGACAGCCAGGCAGATCGAGAGCGCCGGCCACCAGTATTCGACCGAGCTGCCGGCGACGAGGAACACGGCGGCAGCGGCAACCAGGCGCGGACGGCCTCCCTGGTCGATGAGGAAGAGCACGGCCGTTGCGGCCAGCAGCGTGAACATCACGTTCAGCGGCCACCAGCCGGCCCACAGGCCGCCCAAGGCGAGGAATGCAGGGGTGGCGGCAAGGCCGAAGAGGGCCAGGCGCTTCAAGGTGCGGCGATAGACGCCGCGCTGCAGCGTATCCGGCCGAGCCAGGTTGTACGCCAGGACAAAGCAGAAGATCGGCAGCGCCAGGCGACCCGCGTTGAACAGCAGCGGCACCGTGCCATTGAACAGGTACTTGTTGACGTGATCGCCGGTCATGAGCAGCAGCGCGAGCCACTTCAACGCTTCGACCGATCCATCAGCGACGACCAGGCGCGGCAACCTCACTTGCGGCCACCTCGCCGGCTGTAGTGCTGGAGGGCGACGAAGGCGAGATACAGCACAGGCGCGAGCAGGATCAGCGCAATGGTCTTGCCGATCCATGCCGGCAGCGACCAGAGCACCAGGCCGAGCAGGAGCAGCGGTCCGAAGGCAAGCAGCAGTAAATCGCCCTGGCTCTTGGCCTGCGACTCGGCCCAATCGCAATAGCTCTTGATGACACCGAAAAGGCCGAGGGTGTACCGCTTCATGAAGGCGTGAAAGTCCATGTTTTTATCCGCTAAAAAAACGGCCTCACTGGCCGTTGATGATGAGCTTTCGAGGCACGTAGCTGGCAGTGCTCCAAGGCCCTGCAGGCGCTGCCTGCGGGACCGCTGCAGGGGCCGGCTTCGATACCACTGGCGCGGTCTGAGCGACCGCTTGAACGGCTACCGGAGTCGAAGGGATTGCGCCGGGCTTTGTCACGTCGCGGGTGACGAACCGCGCATCGAGCCAGTCGGCCCACTTGACAGCCCTGCGCATCAAGTCGGCGCGATAGACCACGTTGAATTGGGGGGTGCGCGAGTGGTAGTTAGCCGCCCGCGTCCACAAGTCGCCCTTGTCCATGCGGATGTGTTGCCGCAGCCGCCAGGCCGCCAGGTCAAACGAGTAGCAGCCAGCCGCTGCCACGTCGTTTGCCGTAATGCCGTACTTCGCCAGGTCGCCCAGGTACAGGGTGTTGAACTGCATCGGGCCCACGTCATGCGTGCCGTTCGTGTTCTTCACCCACTGGCCCGGCTTGCCGCCTTCTTTCTCCGCGACCGCAAGAACGATGTTCGCCGGCACTTCGTATTTGACGGCGGCCGAAATCGAGCAGATGACGCGCTCTTGAAGCTGGGGCGGGAGATCGATGAAAGGCATGGTTCAGGCTCCCTTAGTTGCCACCGCCGCCCCAACTGGCGCGGCGGCGCTCTTCGTCTTCGGCCTTGATGCGGGCGTTGTATTCGGCCAGGGCGCGGTCATAGTCCCGCGCCTCGACCCAATACCCTCCCCGCTCAGGAATCCCCACATAGCGCGGCACCGTGCCCGAGAAGTCCGTGTAGGCGTGCGTCGTGTAGGCGGTGCAGTAGCTGGGCATCTGGTTGCTGACGTACACCATGCCATCGTCGGAACCCGTCCACGAACGCAGCACGGCATTCAGCGAAGCGGCATCACACCGGCCGGCACCATTGGCCTGCGCATTGACCAGGGCCGACATTTGCGGCGTCTGATTGGCGACGGGGCAGAGGTTCAGGAAGTTGACGCGGCCCCGGATCGTGTCCGACAGCTTGCGGTACGAAATGCTGAAATAGCGGCGCAGCGAAGGCGTGCATTCGCTGGGCTGGGTGCCAGTGGCAAGGCACAAGATCGCTTCGCAGGCCAGGCGGGTATCGCCCGTGAGGATTTCCTGCGCGCTGGCAGTGGCTGGAATCGCACCGAAGGCGGCCACCGCAAGAGCGGCCGAGGCGATGAGGTTTTTGCGTTGCATGGTTGATGCTCCTTTGCAGTTACGAGGTTTTGGAATTGCGATTCATGAAGTCGGCCACTTCGGGCGCGACGGGGGTTTCTGCCTGGCCCTTGCCTGCAGACAGTTCGTTGTCGTTGAAGGCCGTGGCGGCCGTCGAGGCCTGCGCGGCGCTGCTGGGTGCCGGTGCGGGAGTGGACAGGTCTGCCGGCGCTGCCGCGTCCTGCGCCCTGATCGCGGCTGCGATCTTTCCGCCCGTGGTTTCGCTGATGCGATCAAGAGCCGACTCGCGCATGCTCGCGGCCTTGGCTTTCGCCACGTCCCAGGAGCCTTGCGCCAGGTTGCCCGCAGTGCCCGCAGCAATGGCCGCCGCACGGCCCAACATGCTGCCGGTGGAGCGTTGTTCGCCAGGTGCCAGGCCAGTGTCCTGCCCCCCTCCCTTGGCGTCAGAACCTGCGGCCTTGCCGCCTGCGTCGGCCTTCCCTTCGGCACCAGGTGCCGCGCCACCGCCCGAGTCCTTGCCCTCGCCTGCCGGCGCGCTGCTCTTGCCGCCCGAGCTGCCGCCTTCGGAGGCACCACCACCGAAGCCACCGCCCGAGCCACTGGAGCCACTTGAGCCGCCGCCCGAGCTGCTGCCGGTGTCCATGCCCGCGAAGACGCTGCCACCGCCAGAGCTGCCGCCGCCAGGGCCTGCAGCGGCCATAGCGACGCCGCCCATCGTGTCGCCCATGCCACCACCGCCGCCGCCCTCGCTGGATGCCGCAGACGCTTTGCTGTAGGCCGCCATGAGGGCTTGCGCGCCACCTGCCGCGCTGGCCGCGCCGGCTGCAATCGCAGCGCCGCCCGTGGCGATGGCCGCGCCGGCCACCGCCGCCGCACCCATCGCTGCGCCGGCACCAAAGCCACCGCCGAGGGCGTGCGTTCCGCCGCCCATCGCCAAGCCGCCAACCATCGCCGGCAGCTTGTTGACCAGGGCCAGCAGCACGACCGCGACGATCATCATCACGCCTAATTCCTTGAGGCTGATGCCGGCGCTCATGGCGTTGTAATACTGATCGACAAACGACTTGCCGATGCCGACGAGCAGAACCATCGTGAAGAGCTGCGCGGCGATGTTCAGGACGGTCTTGTAATAGTTGATCGCCATGTCCGAAGTCCACCGCGATCCACCGAAGCCGAGAAAGAAAACGCCGGCATAGGCCAATATCCAGCCGCTCACCAGGAGCAGCAACATATTCACGCCGATCAACGCCAGGATGATGAGAATCGCCGCGCTGATGAGGATGCCGGCCGCGCTATCGACAGGCGACCACACCGAAGACTGATCGAGCACCTTAAAGAAAATGTCGAAACCAATATCAACGATCCCGGAGGGCGTCAGCGTCGAGCCGGTGCCGCTTGCACTGCCTGCGATGGTGCGCAGCGAACTCATGATGTCGGTGGCGAAATTCGGCCCGTTCGTGAGCAGCCACCAGAAGAAGCCGGTGAAGATGGTGAAGCGGATGAACTCCGCATAGAACTCGCCAATATCGGCCTTGCGCAAGGCCATGAAGCCAAACGTCCACACCATCGAAATCACTGCGAGCGTCCAAAACAACCAGGTGGCCCGGGCCGTGATGAAGCCGGCCCAACCACTGGCGGCGGCCGAATAGCGGTTGAGGACGTTATCTAAGACGCCGGCATTGTCGATAGCCGCTTGCGCCTCAATGGAAAAGAACGCCAGCCACAGCAAAACAAACAGCAGGCCGGCGTTCTTGAATACGGCTGGCATTCTCATAGTCACAACCTCACCATTCTTTCTTTTCGCTGGGTTTGAAACCGCCACCACGGCGCAGGCACAGCGACGAAAACGCTTGCTGCGCGCCCTTGTCTTCGATCTTGGCAACGCTCGCGGGCTTGCAGTTCTCATCGTTGACTTCGGGCATGGCTTGCTTGGCCGGTTGTTCTGCAGGCTTTTCGCCGCAGCCGGCGACCAAGGCCGCCACGAGGGCGGCCAGGGCCAAGGTAAGAACCTTGTTGGTCTTCATCGAGCAGCCCTTACCAAGTGCGCGCAGGGCTAGCGCGGTACTCGCCCTTGCGCAAGTTTTCGGCAGCAGCGGCCTCTTGCGCCTCTTTGTCTGCAATCACCTGGTTGCGCGTGGCGACCGCGTTCTGTTGCGCGATCAACAGGCCGCGAATCTGCAGGAGCTGGTTTGCCTGGTTGCTGGCGAGCTGGTTTGCAAAGCCGATGGCCTGCATCTGGCCGGTGGCTCCCTGCGCGGAAGATTGCAGGCGTTGCAATTGGCGCGCATCGGATTCCATTGCGTCCTGCTGCTTGTCCAAGCCTTTGAACAGCGCATCGTTGGCCTTCTTCTGAGCTTCCGAATTCAGCTTGTTGGAAGCCTGTTTCATGGCGTCGAATTCAGCCTTCGTGCAACCGATGTTGAAGCATGGGGACGAGCGGTAATAGGACACGTCCTGG
This sequence comes from Variovorax sp. PBL-E5, assembly GCF_901827185.1. Taxonomy (NCBI): domain Bacteria; kingdom Pseudomonadati; phylum Pseudomonadota; class Betaproteobacteria; order Burkholderiales; family Comamonadaceae; genus Variovorax; species Variovorax sp. PBL-E5. Next base: position 61,908 of record NZ_LR594674.1, read on the forward strand.
AACTTCGACAGGTAGCCGTCGAGGCTGCCCGCCTGGTTCTTGTAGTAGTTCAACGTGTCGATGGCCCCGCGAAGCTGGTTCATCGTGGACGTGGCCTGATCCCAGATATACGCGGCCGGTGCGACCGTGTTCTGGATCATGTTTTCGTACTGCTGGAGCTGGGTGCGGTACTGCTCAATTTGCTTGAGCGTCTGCGCAACGTTCTCCACTGCCGACATGACGGTTTGCGTCAGGTTCGCACCGTCGATAACCGGGATGCCGGCCTGCGCCGGGGTCATCACGCCAGGGGCAGTAAGTGCAAAAACCAAAGCGACTTTAGCCGCTAAAACTTTCTTAGTGAGCATCTTCATTTCGCTTTCTCCTTTGGGTTAGTAGTCGAACGCCTGGTACGGCTTGGAAAACGTCATGTCCTTGGTGACGATGACGTTAAAACGGTAGCCCGGACGAATTTCGAGGGTCGGGGCAATGTTCATGTTTTTGGAAATCAACTGAGCGGTGACAAGGCCGAGCTGCTGGCCCAACGCTTCGCTAAGTGCGCCGCTGGCCGTCTGCCGATTGCCGTTGTTCTGCTGGTCCTGGTTCTGGCTCATGGTGATACCCGCCGTCACGCCAGACATGAGGAATGCCGATGCGAACAGCCGGAAATAGTGGTTGTTCACCTGGTCATTGAAGCCCGCATAACCGGCGCTGTCCGCACCAGGCATCGAACCAATATCCATTGCCTTGCCGTCCGGGAAGACGATGCGTTGCCAGGCAATCAGCACGCGGGATTGGCCGTATGCCACATCACTGGAGTACCGACCCACAAGGCGCGAGCCTTGAGGAATCAGCTTCCATTTGCCGGTGGGCGTGTCGAACACGTCCTGGCTCACCTGGGCCATGATCTGACCGGGCAAATCGGAGTTGATGCCTGAAATCAGCGTGGCGGGCACGACGAAACCGGCGCGCAGCTCATACGGCGAGCGTGGCGCTTCGGGCTTGGAATCGAGCTTCCAGCGGTCTTCCTGCCCGGAGTTGGCGAACTGCGAATAGTCCTTGCTCCCCGGCGAGCTGGAGCCGGCCGTTTGCAGGAGCCTAGGAGCCGCCGAAACGCCTCCCCCGGACATACCCCCTACCCCACCGGCTTGAAGCTGCTGCATGCGCGCTCTGTAGGCCGCCGTGGGGTCGTCGCGGGTCTGCGCGTCGATTTGCTGGCGCACGGCCGCCAGTCGGGCTAACGCTTCCTCGCGGGTGGCCGGCGCTGCGCCATCCGTCAGGCCGCCAGGCGTCGATCCCGAGCTGCGCGGAGCGATGCCCCGCACGCCCGTCTTTGCCTTGATGGCCTCTTCGAGCTGCTGCATCTTCGCCATGCGGACGCGCTGCATTTCGTCGTTGTTGACACGGTCATCCAGGCTTGCGCTGGTCGGTGGCGTCGGCGGCGCGTCCAGGTTGTCCGGGCGGGCAACGTCGATGGCCTGGCCTTGCGGCTGCGAGAGGTCGGGCACCGTGGGCGGTGCTGGCCGCTCGGCCTGAATGATCCCGTCCTTCTGGTTGCCGGCAATCTCGTTGGCGAACATGCTGGTGTTGCCAGCCTTTTCGTCCTTCGCACCGGCCGGCCGGTTCTGCTGGGCTGCGCGATCCGCAGCCACCAACACCATGACCAGCAGGAACACGCCCATCAGGCCGCCGATGATGTAGACCGGCAGATTGTTGACGCGGCGAACGCCGGTCTTCTTTGTCACTTCCCCAGGGGAAGCGTCAGGCGACATTTGGTCTTCGCTCATGTGCGTTACTCCTTCCGAACCCACGCGCCGGCCGGGTACAGAGTGCCGTTCTGTGCAGCCGAGTAAGCGCGGGTCAATGACTGGTTGCCCACCAGCAGGGTCACGCGGTACAGGTTCGATTCAGCTTGATCGAGGATGTACCGCAGCGGTTTGCCAGCGGTCGCCGTGGCGTCCGTGGCCGCCGATGCGGCCGAGGCCGGCGCGGCTGGTTTGAACTCCAAGAGGGCGTAGCCCTTGGCGCGCAGCGACTCGACCAGCGAAGAGCCGAAGGCATCCGGCGTGGCGTGCTGCAGATCGAACCGCGTGCTTGCGGGCGGGTACACGGCAACGAGCTGCTTCGCGGCGTCATCAGCCATCGTTTGATTGAAGGCTGCAGGCGCGCTTTGCGTGAAGTTGCCGTAGGTGGATGGCGCAGTGGTGGCGCAGCCGGCCAGGCCGACCACGAGCAGCGCGAGGAAAGCGGTCTTGCGCATGGTTATTTCCCCCTGGTGATGGTCACGCGGTCTTGGCTGCTGCCGACGCCGGCAATCAGCACGGCCTTGTCGAAAACCGTGTCCACGATGTAGCGGTCACCCTGCACGCGGTAATTGACCATCACGGTTTCTTCATCCGTGAAAACGCCGCCATCCTTGCGAACGACTAGGAGCGTCGGCGCTTCCGTCTGCTGCATCGTGCTGGGCATTTGGATGATGGTTTTGGTCCCATCGTTGTAGACGCGCACGGGCTTCCAGGCGGCCGATCCCGACACGTCATAGGCAAAGTTCAGATCGCCCAGGTACTCGCCGGTTTGCGGGATCGTGCGCGACTGCTTTTCCTTCACTTCGCGGGTCTTGATGGCGTCCCACTTCGCCATTGCGTCTTCCGTGTAGGTGAACGCCACACGGGGCATGAACTCCGTGCGATGCGAGCGCAGCCGCAGGTGATACGTGCGCCGGTTCGTGGTGACGATCAGCGACGTTTCCAGGCCCACGTCCATCGGCTTGATGATGAGGTGCTGCACTTCGGCCGGGCCGCTGCCCGTGATGGCCGGCTCGACCGTCCACCGGGCGGTGTCGCCCAGGTGGATCGAGTTGACCTGTTCACCGGGCTGCAGCTCCACATCGCAGACCTGCAGCACTGCGCACACGATGCTGGGCTGCTGCGCACCGAACAGGAAGCGGATCGAGCCATCGGCGCCGGCCACCGGCTTGATGCCCGTCGCGCTGTTGTCGCGCCACTTCTGAGCGATGGCGACGGCCGCTTTTTCCTGCGGCGTCAGCGTCGGGTTGTCTTTGGAGAAATAGAGGTCGGCCAGGTTCTTGTCAGCCGGGCCGGCCGGCCCTGCAGCGAGTGCGAATGCGGGCGCAGCGCCCAGGACCAAAGCGAGAAGATACTTGTTCATGAGTGTTGCCCCTTAAAGCTGTTTCGACCAAGAGAAGTCACGGACGTAGATGCCAAGCGGGTTGTTGCGCACTTGCTCTTCCGTGGTGTTTGGAGTGGTGGCGACGGTGTAGACCGTGACTAAGGCCCGCATGCGGACCGGCAGGCCCTTCACGACGCCCTGCCGGTCGCGTGTCGTCTCCATCCAGTCCACTTGCCAGGTGTCGGGCGTCTGCGGGATCACCGAGAGAATTTCGGTGCTGACCGTTTCTTTCGCGGCGCGCTTGAACGGGCTGCTGTCCTCGCTGCCGTTCAACCATTCATTGGTCTTGGCCGTGGCCGGATCGTTGGCCGAAAGCATCGAGTAGAGCCGGAACACGGCCTTGCGCTGCAAGGCCACGTCAGGCGTCACCAAGCGGGCATCGCTGACGAACGAGGCCACCGAGGCGTGCACCACGCGCTGATCGACTGCAGCGGCCCGCTGTGCCGGCGCGACGGCCACCGCCTGGCCGAGCTTGTCTACCTCGACCACGTAGGGCACGAACTTCGATTGACTGCCAATGTGGATCAACCCGCCCACGGCGGCCAGGACGATCAACAACGACAGAATGCCGACAACCTGCCAGGTCTGGCGCGACGAGACGACCGCGCCAACGTGTTCATTCCAGGTGCGGCGTGCCGCCAGGTACGGGTTTTCGACCTCGCCCCTGCGTCGGCCACCTTCCATCACCGAATCCGGTGCGCGCCGGGGATCAGCCGGCTGTGCGGGCTTCTTGAAAATCAAGCCCTTGATCGTGTCTGCAAAGCTCATGCTGCCACCCCATAGTCAGAAAGTTTCAAATTGCGGCCGGCGAGCCATTCATGCACCCAGGCATCGCCGAACTTGGCTTCGAGGCTCTTGATAGCCGCCACGGATTCCTTGTCGGACGCGCCGACGAACGCCAGGGCCAGCGGGCCTAGAGCCAGGTCGTAGAGTCGCCGGCCGTTCTCGGAAACGTAGTAGTACTGCCGCTTCGGAATGGCCGTAGCCAGAATCTCAATCTGGCGAGCGTTGAGGCCCATGCGGCGATAGAGCGCCGCCGTGTCCTCATCGCGGGCGTACACGTTGGGCAGGAAAATCTTGGTTGCGGTCGATTCCACGATCACGTCCAAGATGCCCGAGTTCGCCGCGTCGGAAAGGCTCTGCGTTGCCATGAGCACCAGGCAGTTCGCCTTGCGCAGCACCTTGAGCCATTCCCGAATCTTGGCGCGGAACGCCGGGTGTCCCAGCATCAGCCAGGCTTCGTCCAGGATGATGACGGCCGGCTGGCCTTTCAGGCTGCGCTCGATGCGGCGGAACAGGTAGAGCAGCGTCGGCAGGGCGTATTTCTCGCCCAGGTTCATCAGCTCTTCGATTTCAAAAACGGTGAAGTCGGTGAGCGACAAACCATCTTCTTCGGCATCGAGCAGATGGCCCATGTTGCCGTCCACCGTGTACTGCCGGATCGCCTCGCGGATCGCTTCATCCTGGATCGTCACGCTGAATTCGGACAGCGTGCGCGCTCCGCTGGCGTGCATGCTCATGATCGCGTTCCCGATCTCATTGCGTTGCGCCGGGGTGGTTTCCACGTTGTTCAGCGCAAGGATCGTGTCGATCCACTCCATCGCCCAAGCCCGATCACTCTTCGACTCCAGGAACTGCAGAGGGCAGAAGGCCAGCTTGTCGTCATCGGCCGCCACGGTGAAGTGCTTGCCGCCCGTGGCCTTGGCCAAGGGGTACATGGACATGCCTTTGTCGAAGGCGTAGATCGACATGCCTTGATAGCGACGGAGCTGCGCCGCGATCAACGCAAGGTGCGTTGACTTGCCGGCACCCGTGGGACCGAACATGAAGGTGTGGCCCAGGTCGCGCACATGCAGGTTGAGACGGAACGGCGTGGCACCGTGCGTCACGCAATGCATGAGTGCCGGCGACAGCGGCGGATACATCGGGCAAGGCGCTTTGTTGAGGCCCGTCCAGATCGTGCTTGTCGGCAGCAGATCGGCCAGGTTCATCGTGTTGATGAGCGGGCGGCGAACGTTCTCCACGCCGTGGCCCGGAAGGCTTCCCAGGTAGGCGTCCAGCGTGTTGATTGTCTCGATCCGCGCAGCGAAGCCCAGGCGGTTGATGGCCTTTTCTACCTGGCGTGCAGAGGTTTCCAGCTTTTCGCGGTCTTCGTCCATCAGGACGACGACGCTGGTGTAGTACCCCACCGCGACCAGGCCGCTATTGACCTCGGCAATCGCAGACTCGGCATCGTTCACCATGGACATGGCGTCCTGGTCCACCGAGCCGGTATTCGTGTTGAAAACCTGGTCGAAGAAGCCACGGATTTTTTGCTTCCACTTCTTGCGGAACTTGTCCAGGTGCTTCACGGCTTCATGCGAGTCCATGAAGATGAAGCGGCTCGACCAGCGGTATTCGACGGGCAGCTCGCCCAGGGCGGTCAAGACTCCCGGTGTTGACTCCAGAGGAAAGCCCTCGATGGCAACGACCTGGACGAACTTGCGGCCGATCTTGGGCACCACGCCGCCGAACAGTTCCTGGCCGCCGATCACGGCATCCAGGTACATCGGGTTGCTGGGCAGCAGCACGGGGTGATCCATGCCCGTGATGCAGAACTGCAGCCACCGCAGCAGATCGTCATGCGTGACCGTGGAGCCGTCTTCGTTCACCACCTTGTTCCCACGCAGGCGCTGCAGCTTGACGGCCGACGACAGGCGCGATTCGATGCTGGTGCATTCGCGCTTGAAGTAGTCGATCAAGCCTTGCGTGCGGGCCTTGTTGCCGGGTGTCTTCGCTTCGTCATCGAACATCAGTTCAACGAACTTGCTTTGCGCCAGAAGCGGCGGAAAGTAGGTCATCGTGACGATGAAATAGCCCTCGTACATCGTGCCCAGGCCCTCGAAGAGTCGGCGGCGCTCTTCGTCCATGGCGGCCGACACCGGATCGGGGAAATGCGACAGGCCCGTTTCGGTGTAGTTGGGTGCCGGCCGGCGCACGGCATCGACGTGGAGCATCCAGCCGTTACCCAGGCCCGCGAGCGCCTGATTGATGCGGAACGACACCATTTCCCGCTGTTCATCGGTGCTGCTTGCGTTGTCGTCGCCCTTGTAGAGCCAAGAGGCGATGAACGACCCGTTCTTACCCACGATCACGCCGTCATCGACCATGGCGGCGTAGTTGAGTAGATCGGCCAGGCCGGCGTCCTTGGAACGATGCTTTTTGAGCTTCAATTCCGCATCGACGGCTCGGATGCGAGCGAACAGGATGAGCAGCAGCAAGGCACCGAGCGCCGCGATGCCAATTGCGATTGCTTCGATCATTTGTATTGCTTCCCTTGGCTATTCGGGTTCAGTCGGAAAGGCGTGCTGCGCGCTGGGTAGTACCCCTTGTACTTACGGTGACGCAGGTACACGAAGCGCAGCTTGGGATCGGACTTCGCCATGAGCCGGCACGCGAAGAGCGCACCGAACCACAGCAGAAGCCCGATCACCGTTGCCCTCAGTTCTTGGGCGCTGAAAATCAGAGCGAAGGCCAGAAGACCCGAAAACATCACCAGTTCACGATCCCCACCCATGAACAGGTTGTCTCGGTTCCCGGCGCGACGAATGGGGATCGTGCGGAGGGCCATCGTTAGACCGTGCGGACGCTGTTGGTCAGAACCGATGCGGCCTTGAGCTGGTGCATCACGGCATCGCCCAGCGCAGCAATCTCAGCGCCACGGCCGAAGAAGGTGCTCATCACGTTCTGCGCGCCGACCAGGAGGGCCATCACCAGGACGAGGAAAATCAACGTGCGGAAGAAGCCATTCAGGTCGCCGCCGAAGATCAGCACGCCGCCCGCGATCACGATGCCGATGATCGACAGCGCGAAGGCCACGGGGCCGGTGACGGAATTGCGCAGGTTCGTCAACCAGCTTTCATAGGGCAGCGAGCCGCCCGTGCCTTCCGAGGCAAAGGCATGCTGTGGAGACAGCAGGAAAAGCACCATCAGCAGCGCCGCGCCGATGTAGAACATCGTCGTGCGGTTGATGGCGAAGGGACGGAGAAGAGACGCTTGCATTGGAAATACTCCTAGAGGGTTTTGGTGATGTAGCGGCCGTCCACGTACCCGGAAACCTCAAGGATTTCTTGGATGCGGCGACCGCCTTCAGGGGTGCGGGCGATATGAACAACGACATGAACCACCTCGCCTATCAGCGGTTCAATTTCGGCCGGTGCCGACTCATTACGGGTAATGAGCGACCTCAGACGAGCCAGGCCAGCGGCTGCGTTGTTGGCGTGGAGCGTTGCCGCCCCACCCTCGTGCCCGGTGTTCCAGGCATCGAGCAAATCCAACGCTTCCGCCCCACGCACTTCCCCGACCAGAATCCGGTCAGGGCGCATGCGCAGAGTCGCTTTCAGAAGCGCCGTCATCGGCACTTCCAAGGACGTGTGGTACTGAACGAAGTTTTCAGCGGCGCATTGAATTTCGCCGGTGTCTTCGATGATGAAAACGCGCTCCATGGGATCGCAAATCACCATCTCATTGATGATCGCGTTCACGAGCGTGGTCTTGCCCGAGCCAGTGCCGCCAATCACCAGGATGTTCCGGTGGTTCTTGACGGCGGCTTTCAGGGCCTCGTACTGGCCCTGCGTCATGGTGCCGGCCTCGACGTATTGCTCCAGCGTGAAGATGGCCACGGCCTTCTTGCGGATTGCAAACGTGGGCGCAGGCACCACCGGGGGGAGCTGGCCCGCGAAGCGCGAGCCATCAAGCGGCAACTCCCCTTCCAGGATGGGCTTGCCGCGTGTGACTTCCTTGCCGTGGTAGCCGGCAATGGTTTTGATGATCGCTTCGGACTGCGCCACGCGAAGCGACCCGATGCACTTCATCTTTTCGCCAAGCCGTTCCTGCCACAGCTTGCCGTCCGCGTTAAGCATGATTTCGACCGTGCGAGGGTCATTCAATGCACCCAAGAGCAGCGGCCCCATGTCGCGTTCCAATTTCTTCTTGGCCCGCTCTTTGAGCGTTGAGAAGTCTTCTGTGTCTGCCATGTCCGTCCTGTTCCATTTCGTTCGTCGTATTCTACACGGACAAACGATATACCGAACAGGAAAGCAAGGCAAGCCAAAGCCTTCAACGAACTGTTACCCCTGTTGACAAATGGGGTGCCCGGTTGAAGGCTGCGGGGTGAAAGGAGGCGCTGGCTGGCGAGTTGCGCGGCTGGCTGGCGGCTGGATTGCTACCCAGCGAAGCGGCAATCCCCGTGAATGGGGGCTTTAGCCGCTAAAAATTTCCCTCTGGCGTCAGGACTTTTTGCCTTTATTTTTGGCTATTTGCTTCCTGTTCGCCTCATCCCATTGCCGCACTGTGAATGCCTGGTACTCGTTGAGGATCGCCGCTATGCGTGCGAACCCGTCCGGGAGACTCTTGGGGGCCTTGCCCCCGGACAAGGCGTCCAGCGTTGCCTTGTCCAAGTCGGTCATTTCCAAAAGGGTCGGCAATGGGACGCTCAAGGCGTCCGCAATGGAACCCATGATCTTGAGGGAAGGATTGGCCTTCCCGTTGGTCAAGTCGGACAGGAATGATATGGACATTCCTGCCTTCTCGGCGAGGTCATGCTTCGTCATCCCTTGCTCTTCGAGCAGGCGTAAGACGTTCGTAAAGAATATCTGGTTGTACACGGTCGGCTATGCCTTGCGATCCGCAGCTCAAAATTTTAGCCGCTAAAGTTCTTGACGGGGAGACCGTGTTTAGCTAAACTTCGAGTTCTCTAGCGCAAGAAAATCAATGCATGAGCCTAAACAGGTTCCAATTTATCGGTAATCTTACCCGCGATGAAGGGGGGAGCGATACATCGAGCTGCAGAGCCGATGTGATCCCCGCCCCTGGCGTCCAATCGGCCGTTTTGATACCGATGCGTCGAGCGACGGCAGGAGTTACGTCGCCGAATCACCCGCCGTTGGCATTTGCCGTGGCGTAATTTTCATTCGGAGGAACCTCA